>NZ_AZCV01000001.1:0-380797 GCF_001434555.1 Amylolactobacillus amylotrophicus DSM 20534 | reverse complement strand
TAAAGCGTGGAACGCTTGAAGTGGCAAGTAAGGCGGAGGAAGTTATCTTTTGAAACACAGTTAAGAAAGTAGTGGCAAAAGATGGTCAGGATCCACACTCTTAGCCGTTGATTAGTCACGTCCGTTTCTTGCATTTTGCCGGTAAAATGGTTAAAGTATACAATGTTAAAACAAATTTTCGGAGGAAAAAAATGACACATATTAAGTTTGACCAATCGAAATTAACCCCCTTCGTTCATGAGAACGAACTACCTGAGATGCAACAGCTTGTTACTGCGTCTGACCTTGCATTAAGAGAGGGGACAGGAGCTGGTAATGACTTCCGGGGCTTCATCGACCTCCCTGTTGATTATGACAAGGATGAATTTGCTCGGATCAAGGAAGCTGCGAAGAAGATTCAATCCGATTCTGATATCTTGGTTGGTATCGGTATTGGGGGCTCATACTTGGGTGCTCGTGCAGCAATCGACTTCCTGAATGGCGCATTCTACAACTTTGCGGCTGATCGGAAGCATCCACAAGTTATTTTTGCTGGTAACTCAATCTCTGGGTCATACCTCCATGACTTGATTGAACTGATTGGCGACCGCGACTTCAGCTTGAACATTATTTCTAAATCCGGTACAACGACAGAACCTTCAATCGCTTTCCGGATCCTGAAGGCTAAATTGGTTGAGAAGTACGGTAAGGAAGAAGCCAACAAGCGGATCTACGCTACGACTGATCGTGAGCGTGGTGCTTTGAAGACAGAAGCCGATGCAGAAGGTTATGAAGAGTTCGTTGTGCCTGACGATATCGGTGGTCGCTTCTCAGTACTCTCAGCTGTTGGTCTGTTGCCAATCGCCGTTGCCGGTGCCAACATTGATGAATTGATGCACGGTGCAGCCCAAGCACGCCTAGACTATGCTGACCCTGCATTAGAGAAGAACGAAGCATATCAATATGCGGCTCTAAGAAATATTTTGTACCGTAAGGGTTACACCACTGAGTTATTAGAAAACTACGAGCCAACATTGCAATACTTCGGCGAGTGGTGGAAACAACTGATGGGTGAATCAGAAGGTAAAGACCAAAAGGGAATTTACCCTTCAAGCGCAAACTTCTCAACCGACTTACACTCACTTGGACAATACATCCAAGAAGGGCGGCGGAACTTGATGGAGACCGTCATCAAGGTAGAAAATCCCCGTCATGATCTGACTGTGCCTGCTGAGGAAGAGAATCTTGATGGCTTAGCATTCCTTGAAGGTAAGACGATGAACTACGTGAACGAGCAAGCATACCAAGGCGTTGTGCTCGCCCATACCGACGGTGGTGTGCCTGTAATGACCGTCTCGATTCCTGACCTGTCAGAATTCACATTGGGTTACCTGATTTACTTCTTCGAAATTGCAGTCGGTATCTCAGGTTACCTGAACGGTATTAACCCATTCAACCAACCTGGTGTCGAGGCATATAAGAAGAATATGTTTGGTCTACTCGGTAAGCCTGGCTATGAAGATTTAACGAACGAATTGAAGAAACGCATTTAGTTTTTTGAAATTAGATTGTGAGGACTTTAATTGGAAAAAGTAGTAACTAAGGATCGCTATGACTATGAGGCCTGGTCTAATCAGGTATTAGACGGATTGGTTTTCGAGTATCGGTTAAGTGAGGTCGAGGCAATAAGCGTCCTCAGCCATCAGAAAACACTAGTGAATAAGTTGTTCAATGAGTTTACGCAGAATCCGGAATTTTCATTCTCGGAGACACTCGATCGGCTCATGGACGATGATTTAGAAAATGACTGCTACAATTAAAGAGAAAGATGTGATAAAATTATCACATCTTTTTAATTTGCTTAAATTAGGAGAAATTCTGCAAGACTGAGGTCATAGTGCACATGAACAAACAATTCAAACGTCTGGTGGATGGTTTCCTAATCGCTCTGGTGGCAATACCAATTCTCCTGGTTATCGCATTAATCGTCGCGGCAGTCTTGTTGCTTGGTGGTACAACGGCGACCATTGCCGTGGGTGTTGTCTTATTGATTCTGCTCCTAGTTCCCGTCATCATCGTGGTGACACTTGTCGTGGTGTATTTCTATACCAGCAGGACACAGAAAATTAGGGTCAACACACCAGAGCAGAAGTATCACTTCGTCTTTCATGATGTGATTAAGATGCGGGACATGTTGAGGGTAATCTGGCAGTTTGTTAAAGAAGAGCGGCAAACGGGGAGTTCCTGGTCGCGGGCAATTCGCCGTGGTTACCTGCATTTCGTGAACACTGAGTTCAAGGATTACTTCGGTGAATTGATCAAGGTTAACTATGGACTCGATGCATATGATGCATTCATGGCTGCCCGGCTGTCTGATTTAGAAGTCAGCTTCAGTTAACGACAAACTATATTTTCTGGTATTTTTCATTTAATTGTGTAGAATAGAAAGAAAATATCTAGCTAAATTTAGTTTGGGGGATTTGTGTGAAGGAAATCGAAGTTTATTTCGTCCGCCACGGCGAGACTATGTATAATTTAATGCGGAAGATGCAGGGCTGGTCGGACACGCCGTTGACCGAACGGGGAATCCCGGTGCTTGAAGCGACTGCGCAAAAGCTTCAAAATACCCACTTTGACGCCGTTTATAGTTCAGACCTGAAACGGGCTGTGGATACAGCGAAGATCATGCTGACGGCAAATCATGCCACGGATACACAGATTATCGAGAGCAGGAATCTCCGTGAGGTTTTCTTTGGCTCGTTTGAGGGCGAGAATGAGGAGGAGACCTGGGAACGTGTCGGGGCCCCCTATGGTATTAAGACGATCGCTGAATTTCGGGATCATTATTCACCGGATTTCTTGCGTAATGCCACCAAAGAAGCCGATGTACGTCATTTGGCAGAGAATGCCCAGGAGGTCAAGGTGCGACTGCAGGCGGGCTTACAAGAGATTTATCAGGCCAGCGCGGACCACTCACGCATTCTCGTAGCGACCCATGGTGGCGTCATTAAGGACTTGGTTAGTAAGAATTCACCCGCTGGCTCGCCCTACCACACCCAGTTCCCGAAGAATGGTAGTGTTACTAAGACACGGCTAACGGGCCAAAACATCATTATTGATGATTATAATCTATTACCATAGGTAACAAAAAAGAGCCTTAATCATAAAGATTAAGACTTAACAAACTTTCCACGAAATCATCACAGACAGAGGATCTCACTCAGAACTCTGCCTTTTTTCGTGTCCAAAATATAACACGGCACCAGAGCTCGCTGTCAACTAAAGTATATTTATCAGACCAAGATGGTAAAGAACTATTTTTGCGTAGTTATATATGTGATGGCTAGTGGGACCACTCCAGCAACAGAAAGTAAAGGAGGCGGTGCCATGAGCAGAATGGGAAGTGAGAGAGTGAGAGTTGGATTCTTTCAACTTTTTGAAATTGTTGAAGACACTAGTTGATGGCCTAAAAGCCCTTGATTGGTTGATTAAACTAATCAAAAAAAGCCTTAATCATAAAGATTTAGACTTAACAGCTTTCCACGAAATCATCACAGGCAGAGAATCCCTCACGAATCTCTGCCTTTTTTCGTGTCCAAAGTATAACACGAGGCCAGAGTAAACTGTCAACTAAAATATATATTTCTTTACCCAGCATATTCTATTTTTGAAGTGTTTCTTTACGCTCCAAGTATTCGTCCTTTTTAATATGCCCCTCTGCATAGAGCTCATCAATAATATCCAGCGGCCTGTTTTGCAGGGAGCGCGGCTGTTTTCCGCGGGAGAATAACACGCCAAGCAGCACAATAATTAGGATAATGAAAGTAGCCAGCAACCACCAGGATGGGCCATTGCCAAAGGAATTCATCATGTGAGTTCCCCAGTAACCAAATCTGTTACCACACATTATTTCACCTTCTTTAACGGTATTATACACCCGGTAATGGCGAATGCCAATCAATTCAATTTGACGGTTGAATTGCATATTTTGAGTGCAAATTATTCAAAAATTTAACGAGACGGCGGGGGGAAAATAAGTTATGATAGCTACGGCAGTATTTTCTGACATTTTGAGTTAATAGGAGTAAATATGAATATCGCTTTAATTGTTACCATTGCGCTGGTGATGGGCGTCGTGTTCGTCAATGGTTGGACCGATGCACCGAATGCCATTGCTACCGCAGTTTCAACTCGCGTGTTGCGCCCGAATGTGGCGATTTGGATGGCTGTCGTCATGAACTTCTTGGGGGCGCTCGTGATGACCTTCTTCAACGCCAAGGTGGCCGAGACCATCAGCAACATCGTGAGTTTCGATGGGGCCGGTAACGCCAGTCAGGTTGCCCTGTCTGCCGCGCTATTTGCTATCGTGACCTGGGCGGTCGCTGCATGGTGGTTTGGCATTCCTACGAGTGAATCACACGCGCTCGTTGCTGGGCTCACCGGTGCCGCAATGGCTCTTGGTGGCTTGAACGCCGTCAATGTGGACGAATGGTGGAAGGTCATCATTGGCCTTATCGTCAGCACTATCCTAGGCTTTGGTGGTGGCTATTTGATTACTAAGCTCATCATCTGGATTTTCCAGGGAGTCAACCGGATCTTCGCCAACAAAATTTTTACTGGTGGGCAGGCGTTTGGCGCCGCAGCCATGGCGTTTCTCCACGGCGCCCAAGATGGGCAGAAGTTCATGGGTGTCTTCATGTTGACCCTCTTCTACAACGGCCTCGTCGAGAAGAGCGGTAACGGCTTTGCCATTCCCATCTGGGTTATGGTGCTCTGTTCCGTGACCATGGGAATCGGTACGAGCGTCGGCGGGATGCGCATCATTAAGTCCGTCGGCATGGATATGGTGAAGCTGCAGAAATATCAGGGTTTCTCAGCCGACGTGGCGGCAGCAATCACGCTGCTACTATCCTCAATCTTCGGTATTCCTGTGTCGACGACACACACTAAAACAACGGCAATCATGGGTGCTGGTGCAGCCAAGCGCCTCTCGAGTGTCGATCTCACCGTTGTGAAGAACATGGTACTCGCCTGGGTACTCACGTTCCCTGGGTGTGGGATTATCGCTTTTTTGATGGCAAAATTATTTATGGCAATTTTTTAGGAGGAACGAGATGGCAAGAAAGAAAGGCTATGACTACTTTGGTGCAATGGAACACCTGGCAAAGGACACGGTGCGTGCGAGCCAGATTCTACACGAGATCATTAACGAATATGACCTAGACACGCTCGCGCAAAAGAGCGAGGAGATTCACAACATCGAACGGGAGAGCGACGAGGTTGTGAAGGAGGTCATGAAGGAGCTCTACGTGTCGTTTATCACGCCACTTGACCGGGAGGATATCGTGCAGATTATCGACCGGCTCGATGACATCATGGACGGGATTAACGGTCTCACATATGAGTTCTACTATTTGAATGTCCAACAGATGGCGCCAAATGCGGTGCAATTCTTCGAATTAATTACTCAAGCAGTTGCGGCTGTGCAGGAGGCAATCAAGGAGTTCCCACACTTCAAGAGTTCAAAGACGCTAATGAGTAGAATTGAGGAGGCCAATAAGATTGAGTCGCGGGGGGATCACCTGTACACCGAGGATCTGGCCCAACTTTTCCGCACAGAGAAAGACCCAATCGATGTTGTACGCTGGAAGAAGATTTTCTTCAGCTTCGAGTCGGTGTTAGATAGCTGTGAGGATGCCGCCGACATTATCATGGGCCTAATCATTAAGAATAGTTAGCAAGTTGAAGAAGTCCATTCCCGGGCTTCTTTTTTTATGCAAAAAAATAACCCACACATGAAAGTGTGAGTTATTAAGCTGGTGTGACCCAAATTGGGATACTCGGGATCGAACCGAGACATTATGGATTCAGAGTCCACTGCCTTACCAATTTGGCGATATCCCAGTAAAATCACCCGTACGGGAATCGAACCCGTAACTCCACCTTGAGAGGGTGGCGTCTTAACCATTTGACCAACGGGCAAAAGTACAAGTAAGATTGTATAAAAGAATACGGTACTATGTCAAGGGGTATTTACTCAAAACTTAATTCAACTAATAATAAATCACGATTGGACACATCACTCGTCGTCACCCAGACGTCTTTATACGTGCTCTTCGACTGGGATGAGACCTTGTTGAAGAAGTAGATAAAGAGGTCCGCGTTGGCATTGACAAAGCTGCGGTCTAGGCGCTCAACGTGAAGGCGCATCACCGGAAAGAGGGTCACGTCGACATTGAAGTCGGCAAATTTCTTGCTGAACGCGAAGGTTAGCTGGTTGGCGTATTCCGTTGGTTCCTGAATGACCTTTGCGCTATTGTCCCTGATAAATTCCAGCACGGGTAAATATTTATTGTCCATGTTCTCACCACCAATCTCCTGTTGCTGTAATAATTATAGCGTTTCCAGCTTCTTTATGAAAGCCGTTTGCGGTGGAAAAAGCAGTATTTTTTCGTTGCATCAGTGTCTGAGAAGGGTATAATGACAAATTGTCATATGACAGATTGTCACAATATGGAAAGGAAAGCTCATGCCAACAAAAACTTTTTTCGGACTGGGAGAAGAGAAGCGGGAACGGATTGTCGCAGCTGCGACGGCGCAGTTCACGACCAAGAAATTCTCTGATATCTCAATTAATGAGCTCATCAAGCAGGCAGGGATCCCCCGTGGTAGTTTCTACCAATACTTCCTGAGTAAAGAGGATTTATTCTTCTACTTAGCTAAGGAGAAACAAAAGGAGCTGCTTCTTTTGTGGCAGAAGCAGTTACAGGAAGCTCACGGCGACCTGTTCTTGGCCTTTCAGACCTTCGCCAACAAGGAGATTGATTGGCAGATTAATGACGCGGACCAGATGTTCTTCCGGAACATGTTCGTTTTCATGGGCGACCACAAGGCGTCACAGTGGTTTGAAGGTGATAGCAAGCCACATAACCACCACCATTTCACCCACTTCGGGCTCGACCTTATTGACACCAGTAAACTACGTGTGAAGGATGAATCGGAGCTTGAGCTTTTATTCCAAATTATGATTGGCCTGTTAGTACAAATTGGCCGTTCAAAGCTCATCGACCAGGACAACCAGGTTGACCAACTGAATAAGAACTTCAGACTAAAGGTAGCCTCCCTCGTCCGGTGGCTGAAATACGGCGTTTTAAAGGAGGAGAGTAACAAGTGATCAAATTAAGTAAATCACGTTGGCCATTATTCAAGTCACTCCAGAAGAAGACGGATAATCTCAACCTGATTTTCCGTGAAGGTCTAACTGGCGTGCGGGTAATTCGTTCCTTGCTGGTCTTTACAATAGTCAATTTGCGGGTAACGCAGAAATCTAATTTATCTAAAACGTTATGGCTGTAAAAGCAGACCATAGCGTTTTTTAGTCCACTTAGGTAAATTATGCTATTCTATTTACAGAGGTTTAAAACTAGATGATTGAATATTTTGCCACACAGAATCTAATTGAAAAAATGGTGACGGCGCGGATTGTTCCGGGTGTGAACTACGCATTCATTAAGGGCCAACAGGTGTTCACATCAACCGTGGGTTTCTCGACCTGGGTACCGGAAAATGTCCAACTGAGTCCATTTGCCCAGTATGATTTAGCCAGCCTCACCAAGGTTCTCGGCACCACCACGGTCTTTCTTCAACTCTACGAGGAAGGACAACTCAACTTTTCTGAGCCGTTACAGCAGTTTATTCCGACGTTTAAGGACCACCGGGTACGGTTATCCCACCTGTTGACGCACACGTCTGGTATTCGTGGCTACATCGAACACCGAGATGAATTGAGCGCACGGGAATTAATTGAGGCCATTATCAACTTACCCGTGACAGACGAATTTGACGAGAAGGTGCGCTATTCAGACACAAATTTCATTCTGCTCGGGTTAGTACTCGAGGTAATCTTCGATAAGCCGGTCTGGCAGGTGATTACGGAGCAGGTGATTAGACCGATGCACTTGCAGGCTACCACATTTTACCCAGATAAAAAAAATAGTGTACCAACGACGATGCGAGAGGATGGTACGCTGATTCAGGGTGTGGTCCATGACCCGAAGGCACAGGTTTTGAAGGAGCATTGCGGCTCAGCGGGATTGTTTAGCGACCTGAACGACCTAGTGGTGATGGCACAGGGATACTTGGGCTTGAACCGGGATATTTTACCGCTGCACCAAGAGACCGTTGCTGAGTTGTTCAAGCCTAAAACGCGGCCAACGATGGATTTTCGCAGTTGGGGTTTCGACATGGTCTTTGATCCAATCGACCAACACGCGATTATCCTGCATACTGGCTATACCGGCACCTTGGTTGTCTTTGACAGGCTAATGCGGACCGGGATGATCCTGTTGACGAATCGGGTTCATCCAAGCGGTAACAATCAAATATTCATCACGGCGCGCCAGAAGATCATTGCGAGCTTCTTGGATGAAAATAAGCGTTAAAAAATGCAGCTTTCCAATTTGGAAAACTGCATTTTTACTTATCTTCAGCTGCGTGCGCTAGTACTCAAAAGCTAACCGTGGGTGTACACGCTCTGCTTTGAAACGCGTTAGCACCCACAACTTTTTCCGTCTAGCTTCTCAGCTCTCACACCACTGCGTGGCGTTTCAGCTGCGTGCGCTAGTACTCAAAAGCTAACCGTGGGTGTACACGCTCTGCTTATTCCATTCCGGCTGCAATCACCTTTTCATCAGCTAACTTCTTGCGTAAGGCGAGCATCGCCGTATACGTCGATAGGATGTAAACTTTCTTCGTTGGGGCCTTTTTCACAGTCTCTAAGACACTGTTAAGCGAGTCTGTCACCTGCATCTGCGCTGGGTCAAAACCAGCGACTTCCAGGCGCAAGGCCATATCGTGGAATCGTTCGCCCCCGACGATCACCTGCTTAATCTTTGTTCGCTCTAACAACTCGAAGTTGCCATCCCAGATCCAACTGGTATCGATGCCATCCGCATGTTGAGCGTTTAATAGGGCGACAAGGCTGAAGTCGTCCTCTTCCTCGTTTATCAGGTCGACGATTTCGTTCAGCCCAACTGGATTCTTCACCAAAATGAGGTTGATGTTGTGGCCATTATAAGTAATCAATTCCTGGCGTCCAAACAGACGTTGGCTGTTGCTGAGTGCCTGCATGATTTTGGCAGCGGGTACGTCGAACTCTCGCGCCACACTGTAGGCTGCAAGTGCATTATGGATATTATACTTACCACCGATCGGCATCGTAATTTCCTGGTGCTCAATCGCGAAGTTAATGGTATTTGGCGTGAGCTTGCCGATGTTTGTAACCTGGTGAGTTAACGCCGGCCGTTTGAAACCGCAGTTGACACAGAAGTAGTCCCCCAGGTTAGCGTAGCTGAGTGCGTGGTAGTGGAGGATATGGTTGCAGACGGGGCATAAGACACCATCCGTGTTGGTCGGGGCCTTGAAATCAGCTGCCTGGTCAGCATCCTTAGTCGAAACACCGTAGTAACAAATGCGGTTTGGTAGCTCGCGAGAACTGAAGATGCTGGCGTCACCGTTTGCAACCACCAGCGCATCAGGCGCGAGCTTAATCCCAGACACAATCTTGTCGTAGGTCGTATAAATCTCCCCGTAGCGGTCCATCTGGTCGCGGAAGAGGTTGGTCAACACGAAAGCCTTTGGTTGAACGATTGCCGTGATTAATGGCACGTTCGCTTCGTCAACCTCGAGTACGGCGATTCTTCTCTTCGTCGTCTTGACTTTTTTGTGGCTCAAGAACGCCGTTGTGATTCCTTGTACCATGTTCGAGCCCGAGGGGTTCGTTAAGACGTCATCATACTCCGTCCTTAGTGCTTCAACCAACAGACTAGTCGTCATCGTCTTCCCGTTCGTGCCCGTGACGATAATCAGTTCATAATCACGCGCCAAGTCGGCCAGGACGTTCTCGTCTATCTTCGTGGCCAAGACGCCGGGGTACGATGTGCCACCATTCCTGAATTTGTGGAGGTACCAGAAGGAACCTTTGCCCACCACTGTAGCAATTTTAGCTTTTATTGTCATGTTCTCTCATCCTTTATTACATCTGCATTTTAATATAACATAAGATTGTCTCAAAACGCCTAATTTGAAATTTTTTTGTATATTTTTTAGCTCCAAGACCTTATACTTAAAAACAGTGTATAAAAGGAATGGTGAATTGATATGGCCCAATTATTTTTCCGCTACGGGACGATGAATAGTGGTAAAAGCATCGAAATTTTGAAGGTTGCGCATAACTATGAGGAGCAGAACAAAACAATCATCCTCATGACCAGTGCGGTGGATACGAGAACGGGTGTGGGTATTGTGAGCTCGCGGATTGGCCTGCAAAGAGACGCGATTCCGGTGGCTACCGAAACTAATATCTTTGATCTGGTTCAAGAAACTGATCCAAATGCCGCCTGTGTCTTGATCGATGAGGCACAGTTCTTGAATAGGAAGCATATCTTACAGTGTGCTAGAATTGTGGATGAAATGAACATTCCGGTGATGGCGTTTGGGCTGAAGAACGATTTTAGGAATCACCTGTTTGAGGGCAGTGAGTCCCTGTTACTCTATGCCGACAAAATCGAAGAGTTGAAGACTATTTGTTGGTTCTGTCGGCGAAAGGCGACGATGAATCTGCGTGTGCACGAGGGCCAACCGGTTTATGAGGGCAAGCAGGTCCAAGTCGGTGGTAATGAATCATACTATCCAGTTTGTCGCCAACACTATTTTCACCCTAATCTAGCTCAGAAAGGATAATTAACGTGGACAAAATTTTTGAACAATTACAAGGTTTGGTTGATCGCTACGACGAAATCCAGGAACTGATGTCTGACCCCGAGGTGATCAATGATACCAAGCGCTATATGGCTTTGACCAAGGAAGAGGCCGACATGCGCGAGGTTGTGGCCAAGTTTCGCGAGTATAAAAACGCCGAGCAATCTATTAACGATAATGAGGAGCTAATTGCCGAGAACGAGGACGATGAACTCGTTGAGATGGCAAAGGCTGAGCTCACAGAAGCTAAGGAGAATAAGGAACGGCTGGAGGACGAAATCAAGTTGCTGATGCTGCCGAAGGACCCAAATGATGACAAGAACATCATTATGGAGATTCGTGGTGCTGCGGGCGGCGATGAGGCCTCACTTTTTGCCGCGGATTTGCTCAGAATGTACGAAAAATACGCAGAAAGAGAGCACTGGAACGTCGAGCTGATTGATGAAGTGACAACGGAAGTCGGAGGCTACAAGCAGGTAGCCATCATGATCACCGGACAAAATGTCTACTCTAAACTGAAGTTTGAAAACGGCGCCCACCGGGTGCAACGGGTACCATCGACTGAGTCCCAGGGGCGGGTCCACACGTCAACTGCGACCGTGGCCGTGATGCCGGAGTATGATGAGGTGAACATCGAAATCGACCCCAAGGATATCAGAACTGACGTTTACCGAGCATCTGGTGCCGGTGGACAACACATTAATAAGACTAGCTCTGCAGTCAGAATGACCCACCTGCCAACGGGAATTGTGGTGGCGATGCAAGACCAACGTTCCCAACAACAAAACCGGGAGAAGGCGATGCAGATTTTGCGTTCCCGGGTGTACGATTACTATGAGAGTGAGAACCAGTCTGAGTACGATGCCAACCGGAAATCTGCCGTCGGTACCGGTGACCGTTCGGAACGAATCAGGACGTACAATTATCCGCAGAATCGGGTGACTGACCACAGAATCGGCCTGTCATTGAACAAGCTGGACCGCATTATGAATGGTGACTTGGGCGAGGTGATCGATGCGCTCATTGTCTACAGTCAGGCTGAACAATTGGAGCAACTCCAAGATGACTAGGAAAAGCATCGAAGCGGCAATAGCACACGCAGTTGCGTTAGCAAAAGAGGCTAACCCGGCAATCTTGCCCGCTGATATTGCTTTTTTGGTTGGCGAGCGCTTAGGACTCACCCCGTCACAGCTGCGACTACATGGACGTGAGCTACTATTACCCGCCCAGATGCAGCAGTTAAATGCTGACGTGGCCGCGCTCATTAACGGCCAGTCTTCCCAATACATCCTTGGTTACGCTTGGTTTCTTGGCGAGCAAATTAAGGTTAATGAGCACGTCCTAATTCCACGGTTTGAGACCGAAGAATTAGTTGCGTGGGTAGCGGCAGATCTTAAGCTACGGCAAGTGACGAAGCATGTTGATGTCCTTGATCTCGGCACGGGTTCGGGGGCAATCCTTGTAGGTCTTAGCACCTTGCTGAACGAAGCAGTTGTAAAACACGCGCTTAAATTACGGCTCAGTGCTAGCGATATCTCGGGGGATGCGCTGGCAGTTGCACGCAAGAATTTCAAGCAGCATAATTTAGCGGTGCAGACAATTTCGGCTGACGTCTTGCAGGGGCTCGGTAAATTCGATGTGATTGTCTCAAACCCGCCGTACATCATGGATGAAGAGGCTGCTGTTATGGATGCCTCTGTGCTATTGAACGAACCCCATCTGGCCCTCTTTGCGGGTGTTGATGGCCTTGATTTCTACCGGCGTTTTACCGCCCAGGTAGATGCACACCTGAGCGAGAACGGCTGTTTCTACCTCGAGTTTGGCTACAGGCAGAAACAGCTGTTGGCCGACCTCTTGACGGCAGAATTACCGAATTATACGTTCGAGTTTAGGCAAGACATGGAGGGGCATGACCGCATGGTGCGGGGAATTAAACATGAAACGAAGGATTAAGAACAACCCCATCTTCTTATATAATGTTGCTTTGTAGTTTTGAACTAGTTGAACTGATTTTTGATGTGGAAAAGAGTTTGGAATGGAAACGAAAATATTTAACAGTAACGAAATTGAGCAGGCAGTGAAGCACCTAGAAGCCGGAGAGCTGATAGCCTTTCCGACGGAGACCGTCTACGGTTTGGGAGCAGATGCTACAAACGCGGTGGCGGTGGCTAAGGTCTATGAGGCTAAGGGTCGGCCCAGCGACAATCCGTTGATTGTCACGGTGGCCGACGAGGCAATGATGGCGCAGTATGCGCTTGAAATTCCGCTAAAGGCACAGCAGCTCATTGATGCTTACTGGCCTGGCCCTTTGACCATCCTGTTAAACGTCAAGCCGAACACTCTACCGACCGTCGTGACCGGTGGTTTGAAAACGGCGGCCTTTCGTAACCCAGCGGACGAGCTAACGCGGCAGTTGATTGAAAAACTTGGCCGACCAATCGTCGGCCCGTCGGCGAATACCTCAACGAAACCTAGTCCGACGACCGCAAACCACGTCTACCACGACCTGCGTGGTAAGATAGCCGGAATCGTTGATGGAGGCACCACTGAGATAGGGCTCGAGTCGACCATTGTCGACTTGACCGTCGACCCCGCGGTGATTCTGCGTCCGGGTCAGATTACACCAGCGGAAATTTCCGCTGTAATTGGTGAGACCACTGACTACAACCACAATCAGGTTGGCGCAAAAGAGGTACCGAAGGCACCGGGCATGAAGTACAGGCACTACGCACCTAAGGCGCAAGTGGTGGTTGTCGATCGGGTAGCGGACTTCGCCCAAATTGATTTTACTGATCCCACTGTAGCGCTAGTGGCACTGGCTGAAGTTATCGCAAAATATTCAACTCCAAATTCATTTTCTTTAGGTGAATCGGTCGCGACGGCCGCGCATAATCTTTTTGCTGCACTACGTTTCTTTGACGACCAACCAAATATCAAAACCATCTACGTTCAAGGATTTAAGGCAGGGGAGATTGCGCCCGCTTACATGAATCGCCTCAATAAATCAGCTGCAGGTAAACATTTTAATGTTTAATCTGCTTTTTTTATGAACTGGTATGCTAGAATAGTTTTGAATTACGGCGCTAAAAATATCAACAAGAATTAAGTTCGTACATGAACGAGTGGAGGTTTGTCAATGGATTATAGGGAACAGGATCAAGAATTATGGGCAGCAATTGGGCGCGAAGAAGAACGCCAACAGCATAACATCGAGCTGATTGCCTCCGAGAATATTGTGTCGAAGGGTGTGCTTGCAGCCCAAGGCAGCGTCTTGACGAACAAGTACGCGGAAGGCTACCCGGGCCACCGTTACTACGGTGGGACCCAGTTCGTCGATCAGGTGGAGACACTAGCGATTGAACGCGCTAAGCAGCTGTTTGGTGCAGAATATGCTAACGTGCAGCCTCACTCTGGTTCTAGCGCAAACATGGCCGCATACTACGCGCTACTCGAGCACGACGATGTGGTCCTCGCCATGGACCTTTCCGCTGGTGGTCACCTCACTCACGGTGCTGATGTGAGTTTCTCGGGGAAGACCTACCACTTCTACCACTACGGGTTAGACCCTCAGACCGAGTTGATCGATTACGATGAGGTTTCGCGTATGGCGCAGGAGGTCAAGCCCAAGCTGATCGTGGCTGGTGCGAGTGCCTATTCGCGGGCGATTGATTTCAAACGTTTCAGGGAAATTGCTGATTCTGTTGGCGCAAAACTCATGGTCGACATGGCGCACATTGCCGGTTTGGTGGCCACGGGCGAGCACGAGAGCCCCGTCCCTTACAGCGATGTTGTAACGACAACCACACACAAAACCCTGCGTGGACCACGTGGCGGCCTGATTTTGGCCAAAGCCGAATATGGCAAAAAAATCAATTCTGCCATCTTCCCCGGAATTCAGGGTGGGCCACTAGAACACGTCATTGCCGGCAAGGCTGTGGCTCTTGGAGAAGCCCTACAACCAGAATTCAAGACTTACATTCATCAAGTTGTATTGAACGCGCGGGCGATGGCTTCGGTCTTTGCAGACGCTAATGACGTGCGGATGATTTCTGGTGGCACAGACAACCACTTGATTTTGCTAGATATCCAGCAGACGGGCCATAACGGTAAGGAAATTCAGGATTTACTCGACTCGGTCGACATCACGCTCAACAAGAACCAGATTGTGCATGATCCATTTGGACCGTTCAAGACCGCCGGTGTCCGCATTGGCACACCAGCCATTACGACACGTGGCTTCAAGGTGGAAGAGAGCCGTGAAGTAGCGCACCTGGTGCTCGATGCCATCCGTAGTTTTGACGAGCCGGACAAGCTGGCCGAGATTAAGGAACGGGCGCATGCGCTTACAGCAAAATTTCCGTTAGATTATGAGTGGCATTAAAGCGAAACTCTGCTAGAATAGATATGGCTTAAAAATAGGAGGGTGCTATGAGTAAATTTACTGTCTTGGATCATCCGTTAATTCAACATAAATTAACGATTATTCGCGATAAGAATACGGGTACGAAAGAGTTCCGGCAAATCGCCAACGAGATTGCAGGCTTGATGGTGTATGAGATTACCCGCGATTTACCACTGAGAGATGTGGAAATTGAAACACCGATGGGCAAGACTATCCAGAAGGAGCTCGCAGGTAAGAAGTTGGCGATTGTGCCAATTCTGCGTGCCGGACTTGGGATGGTTGATGGTGTGCTGGAATTAATTCCAGCAGCCAAAGTTGGCCATGTGGGGATGTATCGCGACGAAACAACCCTCAAACCACACGAATACTTTGTCAAAATGCCGCCCGATATCGATCAGCGTGACCTGATTATTGTCGACCCAATGCTCGCAACCGGTGGATCCGCAAACATGGCGATCGAGGCCTTGAAGAAGCGCGGTGCTACATCCATTCGTTTGGTTGTGTTAGTGGCAGCACCTGAAGGGGTGCAGGCCGTGCAGGCAGAACACCCTGACGTGGATATCTATGCAGCAGCAGAGGATGAATACTTAACCGATTCAGGCTATATTTTCCCTGGACTCGGAGATGCCGGCGACCGCCTCTTTGGCACAAAATAGTCTCTTTTGAGGCTGTTTTTTAATTTTTAAAAGTATACGCTTACATAAAATAATTTTAATCTTGCTTTGTATTTCCGATTTTTTGGTGTTATCATTTTGTTTGTATTTGATGTTATTTGAATAAAGAAGGGGGGTCGCAAAGTGGGTGAAAAACCAGTTGTAGTTCAGTTTCTGGGAATCAATTTTAACCTAACCAATTGCATCTCGGGGCTGATTGCTGCACTATTCGTTTTTGTTCTAGTCTATTATCTTTCGCGTAAGATTGAGCTTAGGCCAAACAAAAAACAAAACGTGCTCGAATACCTGGTGGATTTCACTAACGGAATTGTGGAGTCAGCGGTACCGGGTAAAGAGGGAAGGCAGTTTTCTCTATATGCTTTAACCATGTTTTTGTTCATTTTTATGGCGAACCAACTGGGATTGTTCATCGAGGTCGTCTTCAATGAACACATCGTAGTTAAATCACCGACAGCAAGTCCTTTGATTACAATGACATTAGCAGCGATGACGTTACTTATCTCGTACGCTTTTGCCGTGAAGAAGTTTGGCTTTAAAGGATACCTCAGGAACTACATGCATCCTGTAGGTTTCTTACTACCAATCAACATAATTGAAGAATTTACGAACTTTTTGACTTTGTCACTCCGGTTGTACGGAAATATCTACGCCGGTGAAGTTCTGCTTACTCTGATTGGCGGTCGCTTGGCGAAATCGATGGGCCTGATTTCCGTTGTCTACTCGGCGCCACTTGCCATGATTTGGCAAGGGTTCTCGGTATTCATCGGTTCCATCCAAGCATACGTTTTTGTAACATTATCTATGGTTTACATCTCGCATAAAATTGTCGAGGAATAATATATATTACGGAGGATTTTTTCACATGAATTATATTGCAGCAGCAATTACAGCAGGACTAGCAGCCCTTGCAGCATCATATGGTAACGGAAAGGTTATCTCAAAGACTCTTGAAGGTATCGCACGCCAACCAGAAAGTGCTGGTCAACTACGTTCAACCATGTTTATCGGTGTTGGTTTGATTGAAGCCGTTCCTATCTTGGCTATCGTTGTATCATTCTTGATCTTATTCCTATAAGAGATCGGTAGAAAGAGGGGCACGAAATGATCCTTCAACCTTTAGCAGGTATGGCGCTTGAACTGGGTGATATGCTCTTTTATCTTTTGACCTTCGCAATCCTCATGATTTTAGTGGGGAAATTTGCCTGGGGCCCAGTCACTGCCATGATGGAGAAGCGGCGTGAGCAGGTTACTTATGACCTCGATCACGCAGCGGATTTGAACAAAAAAGCAACTGAGCTTGTGGCGGCAAAGACACAAGCATTACAGAATTCTAAGAACGAAGCCGTTGAGATTATCGCGAACGCGAAAACAAACGGTGAGAACCATAAGCAAAAGCTGTTGAACGATGCGGACAAGGAAGCTGCAGAGATACGCGAGAAGGCAAATGTCGCAGCAGTGAAGGCTAAAGAGGATGCTCTAAAAGAAGCTCGGGCACAGGTCGCTGATCTTTCAGTGACGATTGCCGAGAAGCTGATTCAAAAAGAGTTGTCTGAAGCAGACCAATCCGAGTTGATCGACTCCTTCATAAAGGGGCTTGAGAAATCATGAAATTAAGTAGTGAGGAACTTGGAAAACGTTATGCAACGGCCTTGTACGATTTTGCCAGTGAACGTAATCTGGTTTCGGACATTAAGTCCGAACTGGCAACTTTACAGGAAGTATTGCAGAGTAACCAGTCTTTTCTGGCTGCCTTCTCGAATCCAGCACTAAACCTGGACCAGAAGAGAAGTTTCATCAGGGCATTAGAAAATCACTTTTCACAGGAGATGCAGAATTTCCTCCAATTACTCTTCGACTATCAGAGAATGCAGTCCTTACCGGATGTCATTGAAGCTTACAATAAGATTTATGACGCACGGCACCGGATTGCTCACGGTGAGGTAATCTCAGCGACTAAGATGTCGGCAGAGCAGTTGACACAACTTGCTGCAGCCTACGCCAAGATGAATGACTTAGAGCGGTTTGAACTGGAGAATTCGGTTGATGAGTCACTCCTCGGTGGGGTGATTCTGAAGACGGATGGTAAGGTAATCGACGGCTCAATTAGAACAAAGATAGCTACTCTTCGGAGTAACCTAGTTAATAATATATAAAAGAGGTGAACCCATTGAGCATTAAAGCTGAAGAAATCAGCGCGTTAATTAAACAACAACTGGAAAGTTTTGACGAACAGTTGAAGGTCGATGAGGTTGGTACCGTTACTTACATTGGTGATGGTATTGCTCGGGCTCATGGGCTGAACAATGCGTTAAGTAATGAATTACTTGAATTTGCCAATGGTTCTTACGGTATTGCACAAAACCTGGAAACTAACGATGTTGGTATCATTATTTTGGGTAAGTACGACGATATCCGCGAGGGAGACACGGTCAAACGGACGGGTAAAATCATGGAAGTACCCGTTGGTGAGGCACTGATAGGTCGCGTGGTTAATCCACTAGGTCAGCCGATTGATGGTCAAGGACCAATCAATACGACGAAGACCAGACCAATCGAAAGTCCTGCACCAGGTGTCATGGCACGACAGTCTGTCTCTGAACCATTGCAGACGGGAATCAAGGCCATTGATGCCCTTGTACCAATCGGTCGGGGCCAACGTGAGTTGGTCATCGGTGACCGAAAGACTGGTAAGACGTCGATTGCGATTGACACAATCATCAACCAAAAGGGACAGGATATTATCTGTATCTACGTCGCAATTGGTCAAAAGGAATCGACTGTGCGTGCACAGGTTGAGACCTTGAAGCGTTTCGGTGCGATGGATTATACCATCGTCGTTGAGGCCGGCCCAAGTGAGCCAGCACCAATGCTTTATATTGCACCATATGCTGGTACAGCAATGGGTGAGGAATTCATGTACAACGGCAAGCATGTTCTTGTGGTCTTTGATGATCTATCGAAACAAGCTGTTTCATACCGTGAAATATCATTGCTGCTCCGTCGTCCGCCTGGTCGTGAAGCATATCCTGGTGATGTGTTCTACCTCCACTCACGTCTATTAGAGCGTTCTGCCAAGTTAAACGATGAACTGGGTGGCGGTTCGATGACCGCTTTACCATTCATCCAGACACAGGCTGGGGATATTAGTGCGTACATTCCAACCAACGTAATTTCAATTACTGATGGGCAAATTTTCTTGCAGAGTGACCTGTTCTTCGCTGGAACAAGACCTGCCATTAATGCCGGTGAATCTGTTTCCCGTGTTGGTGGTGCAGCGCAAATTAAGGCAATGAAGAAGGTTGCCGGAACACTGCGTGTGGATCTGGCTTCTTACCGTGAGCTTGAGTCATTTGCGCAATTTGGTTCTGATCTTGATTCGGCCACACAGGCTAAGCTTAACCGTGGTCGGCGGACTGTCGAGGTGCTTAAACAACCACTCCATCAGCCGCTACCGGTTGAGAAGCAAGTGCTGATTTTGTTTGCCTTGACTCATGGTTGCATCGATGATGTGCCTGTACAAGACATTCAGAAGTATCAAGACCAACTATTCGACTTCTTCGACGCTAATCACGCCGATATGTTGGATACCATCAAGACGACTGGTAACCTACCAGACGAAGACGAGTTATTAAAAGCAGTTAAAGAATTTAGAGATGGCTTTGCCAGTTAATGTTAGGAGTTGATTATTTGTGGCAGAATCACTACTTGAATTAAAACGAAAAATCACTTCGACCCAGAAAACGGGGCAAATCACTAGTGCCATGCAAATGGTATCAGGTGTGAAGCTATCACAAACTGAGAAGCTTGACAAAGGCTATACTGTCTATAACGACAAGATCCGGGCTACCGTTACGCATCTGATGGCATCAGAGGTCTTCAACCAATTGAAGAACCGTGAGGACTTCGATGGTGACTATTCTGAGATTGATATCACTGACTTATTTGATCTTGGCAACCTGAATGTTTTGATTAAACCAAGGGCTGAGATTAAGAAGGTCGGCTACCTCGTTATCACGGGTGACCGCGGACTGGTTGGCTCTTATAACAGTTCAATCATTAAGAATATGATGTCATTGGTCCAAAATGCCCGTGACCGTGGTCGTGAGCCGGAGATACTGGCTGTCGGTAGTATCGGCGCCCAATTCTTCAAGAAGCAGGATATCAATGTTGTTTACGAGTACAGAGGCATCAGTGATGTGCCGAGCTTTAACGAGGTGCGGGAGATTGTCACGACCGCTGTTAACATGTATCTAAATGGGGTTTATGACGAGCTGTACGTTTGTTATACGCACCATGTGAACACCATTTCCTCGCAGTTTCGTGCGGAGAAAATGCTGCCAATTTCGGACATTGATATTACGGAGGCCGTGGATGACGACCAGCCAACAGGGCGTGTCGACTATCTGACCGAGCCCTCGTTAGACTCCGTTTTGCAGGCTATTCTTCCTCAATTTGCCCAAAGTATGATTTTTGGTGCGATTCTGGATGCCAAAACTGCGGAGCATGCTAGTTCAATGACTGCGATGGACAACGCGACGAAGAATGCGAAGGACGTTGTCAGTTCGTTAACGACGAAATTAAATAGAGCCAGACAAGCGCAGATTACAACCGAAATCACCGAGATTATCGGTGGTGCAGCTGCACTTGAATAAAAAAAGGAGGTTAATCATTTGAGTCAAGGTGAAATTGTTCAAGTTATTGGGCCTGTTGTCGATGTGGCGTTTCCGCTAGATAACAAGTTACCAGAAATCAACAATGCTTTAAAAGTCCTGAAACAAGACGATAGCTCAATAATTCTTGAAGTTGCGCTTGAATTAGGTGATGGGGTTCTGCGGACGATTGCCATGGAATCAACCGATGGATTGCAACGTGGCATGAAAGTTGAGGATACTGGTTCTTCAATCAGTGTGCCTGTTGGTAAGGAAACACTGGGACGTGTTTTCAATGTTCTCGGTGAGACCATCGACAACGGACCAGAATTCCCCGCTGATTTCCCCCGTGAAGGTATTCATAAAGAAGCACCTAAATACGATGAGATCAGTACTAGTCAAGATATTCTCGAGACAGGAATTAAGGTTATCGATTTACTAGCGCCATATGTGCGTGGTGGTAAAGTCGGATTATTCGGTGGTGCCGGTGTTGGTAAAACCGTTTTAATCCAAGAATTGATTCACAACATTGCAGAGGAGCACGGTGGTATTTCCGTCTTCACTGGTGTTGGTGAACGGACGCGTGAGGGTAACGACCTCTACTATGAAATGAAGGAATCGGGCGTGCTCGAGAAGACTGCCATGGTCTTTGGTCAGATGAATGAGCCGCCTGGTGCCCGGATGCGTGTTGCATTGACTGGTTTGACGATTGCGGAATACTTCCGTGACGTTGCTGGCCAAGATGTATTGCTGTTCATCGACAATATTTTCCGTTTCACGCAAGCTGGTTCAGAGGTTTCGGCCCTTCTAGGACGGATGCCTTCAGCCGTTGGTTACCAACCAACGCTTGCAACTGAAATGGGTCAACTACAAGAAAGAATTACCTCAACCAAGAAGGGTTCAGTCACATCAATCCAGGCTATCTATGTACCTGCCGATGACTACACCGACCCGGCTCCAGCTACGGCCTTCGCACATTTGGATGCAACGACCAACCTGGAACGTAAACTGGTTGACCAAGGTATCTATCCTGCGGTTGATCCACTAGAGTCTTCATCTAGTGCGCTTGATCCGGAAGTTGTGGGTCAAGAACATTACGAAGTAGCAACGGAAGTGCAACACGAATTGCAAAGATACCGTGAGCTGCAAGATATTATCTCCGTTCTGGGGATGGATGAATTGTCTGATGAGGAGAAATTGATCGTGCAACGTGCACGTAAGATTCAGTTCTTCCTATCACAGAATTTCAGTGTCGCCGAGCAATTTACTGGCGTACCTGGTTCATATGTGCCAATCAAGGATACAATCAACGGTTTTAGAAGAATTCTTGATGGTGAACTTGACAGCTTGCCAGAAGATGCCTTTCGTGGTGTTGGTCCCATCGAAGACGTAATCAAAAAAGCGAAGAAGATGGGTGTCGAGTTAGCAAGTACGACGAAGTAGGTGAGTAGATGGATAACGAAACTAAACTAATTACCGTATCCATTGTGACCCCAAACGGTGTGCAATATGAACATCATGGTCAGATTGTGGTTCTTGACGCCATTGATGGTGAACTCGGAATAATGGCGGGGCACGAGCCCATCGTTACGCCACTGAATATCGGTTCTGTCCAGGTTAAGAGAATCCACAGTCATGACGAACAAACCGACGAAATAGCCGTTAATGGTGGTTACGTCGAGTTTAGCAATGATGTGGCAACGATTATCGCCGATAGTGCAGAACGAGCACGAGATATCGATATTAACCGGGCAGAATCTGCTAAGGAACGCGCGGTACGTCATATTGAAGAGGCGAAGAAGAAACACGATGTGAGTTCTCAAAAGAGAGCCGAGGTCGCACTTCGTCGTGCAATTAATCGAATCAACGTGTATAGTAGCAAGAAATAGCGAACACTTAGTTCGCTTTTTTTCTTAAGGAGAAAAAATGCAAACAGCAGGAATTCACGCAGGGATTGTCATTCTCATTTATCTGATTACAGTAGGAATGTCATTCAAGGCTTTGTCGGCAATCAAAATTGAAAACTTGATTAAACCAAACCACGTTTTCGAGGCACAGCTATTCATCCTTTTTAGCTCACTGGCTCTTGGCTATCTGGTTGGTAACTTACTGATAGCAATCATGGATCAATCGCTCAGCCTCCGGCTACTCTTCTTTTAGCATTGCTTTTTTCTTAAGAAAAAAACGAAGCACGAAAAAAAAACTGAGATATGGTATAATTTCAACGACAAACATCTGGAGGATATATAGTGGCACGAGATATTGGAATAGATTTAGGGACTGCAAACGTATTAATCAACATGGCCGGTAAGGGCATTGTTCTAAACGAGCCCTCTGTGGTCGCAATCGATACAAACAACGGCAGCGTGGTGGCCGTGGGTACGGAAGCCTACAAGATGGTTGGTAGAACGCCAGGAAACATTAAAGCAATTCGGCCGTTGAAGGACGGTGTTATCGCTGACTTCGATGTGACTGAGGCGATGCTGTCCTATTTCATCGAGAAATTGAACGTTAAGGGATTCATGGCTAAGCCAAGTATCCTCATTTGTGCACCCACAAATGTCACCTCGGTCGAGCAAAAGGCAATTATCCAAGCTGCCGAGAAATCTGGTGGTGGTAAGGTCTACCTCGAATTTGAACCTAAGGTTGCGGCAATTGGCGCCGGTTTAGATATCTTCAAACCACAGGGTAACATGGTCATTGATATCGGTGGTGGGACGACAGATATCGCCGTCCTCTCGATGGGGGAGATTGTGACCAGTCGCTCCCTGACTTTTGCCGGTAACAAGATGGATCAGTCAATCGTGGCCTACATCAAGAAGAACCATAATCTACTGATTGGTGAACGAACCGCTGAAGCAATTAAGAAGGCCATCGGTAGTGCCTTTGAGGCAGATCCTGATGCAAATATTCAGGTCCGTGGCCGGGATATTCGTGACGGCTTACCAAAAGAGGTTACTGTCACCGCTACAGAGGTGCAGGAATCACTAACAGACGGCCTGATGACCGTCGTTGCTGGCGCGAAGGAAGTACTAGAAAAGACTCCGCCAGAATTGTCGGCTGACATCATCGATCGGGGAATTATGCTCACTGGTGGTGGCGCGTTACTCAAGCACCTAGACCAGTTAATCGCCCACCACCTTCAGGTACCAGTGCTCACGGCCGACAATCCGTTGGATGCCGTGGCACTTGGGACTGGGGTATTACTGGAGAATATTGCTAGCCACCGCAAGCGCAGGGGATAAATAAATGAAGTTGTTTGATGAAGAGCGGGTGCTCGTCTATTTGTGGCGGATTTTACGCGGCATTGGTTGGGCACTGCTAACCGTCCTAATCGGGATGTTCATTGGCTTTATGGTTGCGGGACAGAATCCATTTCTGATCTTTTGGCCACCGACGTGGTTCCACGTCATAGAGTTTTTGAGTTAAGCAGATGAAGAAAATACTAATTAAGCTTGTACGGGGCTATCAGCGCTTTATCTCGCCAGCCCTACCAAAGAGCTGTCGCTACTATCCAACCTGTTCACAATATATGATTGACGCTGTTACGGCGCGGGGAGTATTCCTCGGGCTAATCCAGGGAACTGCGCGAATTTTGCGCTGTAATCCCTTCGTCCGTGGGGGAGTCGACCCTGTGGGAGACCATTTCACGATTTTTAGGAACCCCCATCCGGAAGATTATACAGACGAAATCGTTGCAAGATATATTCAAGGCAAAAAAGAGAAATAGGGAAGAACAATGTCTAAGGGAATCAAAAATATTAATATCGAAGTAAATGAACTAACAAATAAAAAAGTTCCGAGTTGGGAAGTTGTCATTCCAAATGTGCGGATGCTTGGCATCATCGAACAAAAAGAGAAGAATTTCCACACAACAATGCAGTCTAATCAACAGATGATTGTTTCTAAGACGTTAGAAGCCGCCATCAACGATTTGATTAGCTACTACAATTTACACGAAAATAAGCGTTAAGCAAGGTAGTCTATGGCAAAAGTAGAAAATAAATCAAGTATTATTGATCGGCTCGACTTTGGAATCATTGGCTCGATTATTCTGCTGGCAATCACAAGTATGTACACAATTTGGGTTGCTGCCATGAACGATCCCAGTATGGGTAGTCCGAAACGAACCGTACTTGTTCAGGCAATCTGGTATATCATGAGCGCCATCATGGTCATCATCGTGATGCAATTTGACTCCGATCAGTTGTTCAAGATTGCGCCACTGGCCTACGGTATTGGCATTGTCTTACTGATTGCTGTGTTATTTCTTTATAATCCGGCCGTCTTTGCGGAGACAGGTGCCAAAAGCTGGTTCCAACTGGGACCGCTCACGTTTCAACCTTCCGAGGTGATGAAGCCGGCGTTCATCCTGATGCTAAGTCGGGTTGTATATCAGCATAACCGCGAGTACGCGGAACATACCACTAGAACCGATTGGCTCCTCGTTTTGAAGATGATCCTTTGGTTAGCCCCAATCGCGGTCTTGTTGAAACTCCAGAATGATTTCGGTACGATGCTCGTGTTCTTCGCGATTACTGCTGGTGTTCTGCTCGTTTCCGGGATCACCTGGCGGATCATTGCGCCACTATATGGCGGTGTGATTCTGCTAGGGGGTACGGCTATTGCACTTGTGACCACGCAATTTGGTCAGAATATCCTCCGGAGTCTCAACTTCCGTGCCTACCAGTTCGAGCGGATTAATTCATGGCTTAATCCAGCAGGTGACACATCTAGTGGTGCCTACCAACTATGGCAGAGCATGAAGGCCATCGGGTCCGGTCAACTTTTTGGTAAGGGCTTCAACAATACCGTCGTTTATGTACCGGTACGGACATCAGATATGATTTTCTCTGTGATTGGCGAAAATTTCGGCTTTATCGGCGCATGCCTGTTGATTCTGTTGTACTTCTACCTGATATTTCAGATGGTGAAAGTGACCTTTGATACGAAAAACGATTTCTACTCGTACATCTCGACAGGAATCATCATGATGATTCTCTTCCATGTGTTTGAGAATATCGGAATGAGTATCGACCTGTTACCGCTAACGGGGATACCGTTACCGTTCGTTTCACAGGGAGGGTCGGCATTACTGGGAAACATGATTGGTATTGGCATGATTCTCTCAATGAGGTATCATCATAAGAGTTATATTTTTAGTGGAACAGGAGCGTTTTGATAATGGACACAACAGATTTTTTTTGGCAGGAAGAAACAGCGGAGGGCACGAGAATTGGACTTAACGATGCCGGCCGCCAGGTACTAGGTAAGGTGAAGTTTGTCAGCCTGCCAGAGACCGACACAAAGGTGGAGCAGGGAAAGCACCTATTTGACGTCGAAGCGGAGAAGACGGTGCTAGACATTGATTCACCACTTAGCGGTCAAATTGTTGCACGTAACGAGGAAGTCGAGGACAATCCCGATTACCTCGATTTAGCTGATCATGCCAAGAACTGGCTCTTTTTAATCAAATAGGTGATTTTTTGGAAGAACAAATAGAAGATTTACGAACACAAGTTGTACATTTATTTGAGGAATTTAATCAAGGTAACTACTATAACGATCTGCTGGATCGTTTTTTTGCTTTACAGAATTCAGTTGAGTTCGCAGAGGAGAGTAGTAGCGTCCGGCTGCCCCGCGTGCAGGGTGCAGCCAAAAAGCGGTTTGATAGCCTGTTGCAGTCGATCGACGAAGACACGACCGTTCTGACGAATGATGATTGGGCCTTTCTGCTGCGTTTTAATGGCAATCGTGATCCGTATATTCGGGATCAGCAACTATTTTTTCATTTCTTTCAGGCTGTGCAGCGGCACATTATCACTAAGGAACAGGTTAATTTCATTATTCAGACGCTTCTCGCTGACGACAAAATTTTCTGGCATATCTTGGAGCCGGAAAACGATGGTATTTATACGCGCTCGTTTAGCTGGCTGATGTTGTCTGCTTTAGTGGTTGAGGACCAAAAGTACTACCATGCACTCAAGCAGACCGACTATTATGAGATTCTGACGCAGGCTGTAACCTATCTCTTGTTAGAACGAGACGGGCGAGGATTCGTGCCAGATTTTGGTTGGGCCCATGCGTTACTACATATGGCTAATCTATTTGAGGCGTTTAACTTCACCGACTTACCGCGTGCACCGAAGATGTTCTTCTTTAACGCAATCTTCTTTGCCTACTTTAGAAACAATTATGCACTCAGTTATGGCGAGGATCAGCGTTTAGCTGGTGCAATTACCGTCTTGACGGGCCGTGACCAGGTTTATGTCGATTACGTACTGACGGTCTTTGAATACTGGAATGAAAACTACCACCGGGTAAATATTCCAAATGATTTCGAATTCTGGAATGCATTCTATAACCAGTTAAGGCTGTTCAACTCACTTCTATTGTTGGACGATCTCCCGGAGGAGATTAGAAATTTCATCGAGAACGACCTACGTTAAGTTTTAACTACATACAAAAAGACGAGCAAAATTTGCTCGTCTTTTTTTGTAACGATGAATATATTCTGATTAGTCCTCTTTCAGTGGCTGACGCACCACAAGTACGTCTGTCTCAGCAGTGCGGGTGACGTATTCGGTCACACTACCAATTAATAGGCGCTCAACTGCGTTTAAGCCGGTTGCACCGACCATAATCAAGTCGATGTTGTGTTTCTTCGGGTAGTCATGGGCAATAATTGATTTCGGTGAGCCAAATTCAATCTGAAAATGAGCCTCTTTAACGCCGGCATCTAGAGCTTTATGGTAGTATTCCTCCATCTTAGTCTTCGCATCCTGACTCACTTGTTCCACCATGGCTGAATCAAAGCTCGAGACATTTTGAAAAGCGCGTGTATCAATCACATGGAGAATCTCGAGTGTGGCGTCATTTCTTTTAGCGACGGCGACAGCCTTGTCGAAAGCCATATCTGCTTCCTTCGAGCCATCTACGGCAATTTGAATATGTTGGTATTGTTTTAACATATAATTCACCTCTCTTTACTCTATTTTAACAAATAAACGAGTAGGAAGGGTAATATTTACTTATTTAAATATTTGGTTAGCCTGAGAGTAAAGAAAAAGATGACTATGACCGAGGCAAATAGGGTGATGAAATTGTATTGTTTAGGCAGGAGAAAGACGATGAAAATGCCGCCGACTGCGACGGCTAATAGTGCAATTGCGACAACTGTCAGCAGTTTTTGTAAAGATTGATTTGCATCGACGTTAAAGATGATAAACTGCTTGTGTAGTCGGGTGAGGAGGTAAACGGCTAAGAAGGCCAGAAATGCGATATAGATTAGGATAACAGCTTTTAATAACATGATAAATTCCAATCGTTAGGTTTTACAAAGAAAAAAGCAGCTTGCGCTGCTCCTTAGTTTACTATAGTAATCCGAATTGACGATGGCACCATTGACGTAGTTGAACCCGCAAGTTCTAAAAATGAGCCGTTTCCCTACAAATATGGATCCTAGACCAGCTAGTATTCCGATTTAATAGTTCTAACTAACTCTCACGTCGATATATTCGATCGGTCAACTGTACTTCGGCTTCTCAATCAACTCAGACTATACATTAATTATAACAATAAATGGTGAGTTGTAAACAAAAAAGGTTGGTGCAATTCTTGATTAGAGAACGCTACCAATTGGTTAATGAAAGGTATACAATAGTCAATCATTTTTTGCCTGCTTATGTTGCTTGAGACCGGCTTGTTGCATCTGACGGAGCTTCTTATACTGCTCTCTTAGGGCAATCTCATATTTACTATTGCCTTTAGGAGTAAAGTAACTAGCATTTAGCAGCTTATCCGGTAGATATTGTTGGGCAACCCAATCGTTCGGGTAGTTGTGTGCGTATTGATACGAGACACCGTGGTTAAGTTTCTTTGCGCCGGAATAGTGCGCATCCTTCAGAGAATCCGGTATTGAGCCGACATCCTTACTACGCACGTCCGTTAGCGCAGCGTCGATTGCTGTCATGGCAGAGTTGGTTTTAGGAGATAGGGCCAGCTCGATCACGGCATTTGCTAGTGGTATCCGGGCTTCAGGAAAGCCTAATTGATTTGCCGCATAGATAGCGTTAATGGCGTGACTTGCGGCTGCCGGGTTTGCTAGTCCGATGTCTTCGTAGGCGATGACTGAGAGGCGGCGGCTAATTGACACCAGGTCACCGGATTCGATTAACCGCGCCAGGTAGTGAAGCGCGGCATCGACATCCGAACCCCGAATTGACTTCTGAAAAGCGGAGATGAGGTCGTAGTGCCCGTCACCCGAGGCATCGAAATGTTGAATTTTCTTCTGGATAGAGTTAGCAATGTCTGACTGCTCAAGTAGTAGAGGCTCGTCTTCAGCGGGCGCTTTCTCAATGCGGGTAGACATCACGGCCAATTCCAGTGCGTTGAGCGTTGCTCGAACGTCGCCGTTAGCATTCTCAATTAGCAGTTGCTCGGCATCCTTCGTTAACTCAACGTGATATTTACCCAAGCCGTGATCAACGTCTGTTAGAGCGCGGTCCACCGCAATCTTAATGTCGGCGAATTCGAGTGGCCTCAATTCAAAAATCTGGGTTCTAGACCGAATTGCCGGGCTAGTACTGATGTACGGATTTTCTGTCGTGGCACCGATGAGAATAATCTGGCCTGATTCAAGCAGAGGGAGGAGAAAGTCCTGCTTAGTTTTATCTAAGCGGTGAATCTCATCCAGTAAGAGAATTACGGTACCACTCATCTTGCCTTCCTCGGCCACAATTTTTAAATCTTGTTTCGAGTCGGTAGCGGCATTTAATTTTCTAAACGCGTATTTAGTCGAGCCGGCAATTGCGCTTGCAATGCTAGTCTTGCCAATTCCGGGTGGTCCGTACAGGATCATCGATGAGAGGAGCTTGGCCTCGACCATGCGCCGAATAATCTTTCCCGGTCCCACCAGGTGCGTTTGACCGACGACTTCGTCCAGGTTAGTTGGGCGCATTCTGTATGCTAAAGGTTGCATTTTTTGCCTCTAATTCATCAAAGTTATGTGGTTCGTTACGTGCTTATTGTGCTGGGTATTTGGCGGCAAAATCAATCTGTTCTTCGTTGATGGCCGTTGGTGCTACAACAAGTAATCCAGTGGCCTCCGGCTCAGTTCTCGCGGTGTCATCACTAACTAGGCGAAATTTGGTGTCTTTCTTGCTGGCAGTCATGATGACTTGGTTTAGGAGGGTTGATTGCTGCTGCTTTCCATTGATCAGGATCTGGTAGTGGGCAAAGTCGGCGAAGTGCCGGATGAATCTAGCTATGGTTTGTTTATCCTGCATTTCGGCGACTGTTAAGCGCACGAAGACGCGCTCGCGCAGGCTACCGAGGTACCGCCTGTGCTCATCTATATTTAGCTCGGGTTGGCCGTGCATAGCTTGTTCCAAGCGATCGTTGACGTTTTCTCCCATGGTTTCTAACTCCTTTTGCAAAAGTTTGATAGTTGTCTTAGATTTAATTATATCATGGAAGCAACTAAACAAAAAAACCTTCCCAAGAGGGAAGGCCAACTTTGCAGTTTCTTTCGAATTGATTAAAGTTTCTTGTTGTAGAATTCAACAACTAGGGCTTCATCAATTTCAGGCTCTAATTCGTCACGTTCAGGTAAACGAGTTAATGAACCAGTTAATTTGTTATCGTCAAAAGTAACGAATGATGAACGTGAAGCAGTTGCTTCAAGTGCATCTTTGATTTGTGCTAAGTTACGTGAGCGTTCACGCACGCCAATTTCCTGGCCAACCTTCACTTCATATGAAGGAATGTCGACGCGCTTGCCATCAACGGTGATGTGACCGTGATTTACAAGCTGACGAGCTTGTTCACGAGTAGTTGCAAGACCTAAACGATAAACAACGTTATCAAGTCTTTGTTCAAGCAAGACCATGAAGTTGTTACCATGCTTACCGTGGCGAATCTTACCAGCTTTGATAAAGAGGTTCACGAATTGACGTTCAGTCATTCCGTACATCCAACGAAGCTTTTGTTTCTCGCGTAATTGTAAACCGTATTCTGAATTTTTGCTCCGGCTATTTGGACCGTGATCGCCAGGTGCATATGCACGACGAGCAAGTTCCTTACCAGTGCCTGAAAGTGACAAGCCTAAACGTCTTGAACGTTTCCAACTTGGACCAGTATATCTAGACATATATGTATATCCTCCATTTTGTTTTGGAGTAAAATATCACACAGAGTTCAACATTCGTGCATCTAAAGTTGTGTTTTCACCTCGTACAGCCGCGGGTTACTTATCGAACTAAAACCGCCTTTAGATGTTGACGTTCTTGTCACTCTTCGCTGCAAATATTTTACACTCGTTCTATTATACGACAAAGTGTGCCAGATGCAAGTTAAAGTTCTGTTGCAACACATAATTTTTATTGGACAAAATTTGGAATTCAGTAAGGAATTACGAGATTATTTGCTATAATAAGGAATAGTTAAACATTGGGGGACAAACTAGATGTCGTTACCACAAACAATTATCATCATCAGCTTAGTGCTGTTAATACTCATCGTCTTGATCGGAGTTGTAGTATACAATAGTCGCTTAAGACGCAAAATAGAGCAGTTACAGAGTGAATTACTAGAACTGAATTTTGCGCCGATCGAGGACCAAATTACGCGGCTCAATGCAATGTCACTCTCGGGTGAAAGTCTGTCTACATTCACGACCTGGCGGCTAGTTTTTGAGAAAGTTAAGAAGACTAAACTACCGGAATTAACGCAGCAACTTACTGATGCGGAAGCCGATAACGGTCATTATAGCATTTTCTCAACACGAAGATTAGTCAATAGTGTAAATAAAGAGCTGACGGAATCAAAGGATGATTTGGTCAATACAGCAGCCGTGTTTGAGCAGTTATTGCAGAGTAACCGGGAGAACGAAACGCAATTGAATACCCTGTTAAATAGGTATCAGACCATGAGAAAAGCCGTTCTTTCTAACTCTTTTAAGTACGGCGTGGCGCTTGATCAGTTAGAAGATAAATTGACCGAGATGGAGACTGATTTCGACACCGTCAAGAACCTAAGCAGTCAGGGAGATCATGTTGAGGCTAAGCGTGTACTGACAAGGCTCAATGCGTCTTTAACAACGCTAGACGATATTTTGCCGGTCCTTGAACGTGCAGAACAAGAATTAAGCGACGAATTCCCGGCTCAATTAAAGGAAATAACTACTGCCTATAAGGACATGCTGGCAGATAAGTATAACTTCCCTGGAACGGACATTTTGGAGGAGATTAAGCGGCTGCAGGAGGATTTGCAAAAAGCACGTAACCTCCAAACTAACCTTGATGTTGGTGAGTTGCAGGAGAGCAATGAACTGGTTTCTAATCAAATAGATGGTTTATATGAACGACTTGAACGCGAGATTAAAGCGAGGAAGGTGGTTGATAAAGAGACTGACCTCCTTGTTAAGCAATTCAGCCAATCAGAGCTCGAGAGTACTAAGCTAATTAAGAAACTTGATCACATAGATCAGAGCTACCAGTTAACGCATGGAGAACTCCCGGAGGCTAATCAGTTGGCAGACGAGGTTAAGCAGATGTCCGCTGACTTTACGACCGACCAAGAAAGAGTAGCTGCAGGTAAGGCGGTCTTCTCAAACGTGCAGGTTGATTACGAACGCATTACGAAACGTTTAATTGCAATTCAGAAAAGACAGCAGGAAATCTCGACCGACGTGGATGGGCTGTATGAAGCCGAGCGAATCGCTAAAGGCTCACTCGATAATTTCGCCCAAGAAGTCAGTCTGATTAAGCGAAAGATTGACAGGCAGGCATTACCGGGTTTACCGACGAATTTTATTGATTTCTACCAGGTGGTTGTGAACGAAATTGGTGAACTAAACACCGAGTTAGAACGGGTGCGCATTAATCTTGAGTCAATCTCCAACAAGTTAATTCTGATTCAAGAAGATGTTAACCGCTTAAATAGTGAGACTGCCGAGATTACGAGTTCGGCAAATTTGGTGGAGTTGACCGTTCAATATGCGAACAAGTACATCGGTGACGGTAGAATTAAGGAGGCAATAGCCGAGGCAATGCGCCAGTATCAACAAGAGTATACGTATAAGCGGGCGCTTGATACCATTGCCACTGCGCTTGAGGAAGTCGAGCCAGGAGCGTTCAACCGGATTGAGCACGATTATTATGCGCAGAATGATAAGTAAAAAAAATTGCTGAAAGCAAGTTTTTGGGCTATACTTTCACAAGTTATAATACGACCAGTAGGTCGTTTTTTTGTTGGGAGAGTTGAGAATGATTTACTTTGATAATAGTGCGACAACAAAGATTGATCCTAGTGCACTAGAGACCTACCAGAAGGTGGCACAAGATATTTGGGGCAATCCATCTAGCTTACACGAGCTCGGTGATCAGGCGTTCCAAATGCTGGAAACTGCCCGCAAACAAGTAGCCAGTCTGTTAGGATTTAAGCCACATGAGATTTTCTTCACCAGCGGTGGTACGGAAAGTGATAATTGGGCAATTAAGGGTACGGCACTTGCTAAACGGGAATTTGGGCGGCACATCATCACCAGTAGTGTCGAACACCCAGCGGTAATGAACTCGGTGCTCCAACTGGAACAATTGGGCTTTGAAGTCACAATTCTTCCGGTTGATGCTTCTGGGCGGGTTAGTGTGGCAGACCTGAGGCAAGCAATCAGAAAAGATACCATTCTGGTCTCGATTATGGCGGTCAACAATGAGATTGGGGCAATTCAGCCCATCCAGGAGATTGGTGACTTATTGGAAGATTATCCTACCGTGCATTTTCATGTTGATGCAGTTCAGGGACTAGGGAAGAATCTTTGGCAGAAAATCTATCATCGAAGGATTGACTTGATGAGTTTCTCCGGGCATAAGTTTCATGGACCACGCGGGATTGGTATCCTCTACAAGAAAGAACGGCGCCAAATTGCGCCGCTCATGACTGGTGGGGGGCAAGAGCGTGACCTGCGATCAGGCACGGAGAATACACCGGCGATTGCGGCGATGGCAAAAGCCCTCCGATTACTACTGACTGACGAACCTGAGAAGGCAGAGCACCAGCTAGCCATTAAGGGAAAGATTTATGATTACCTGAAAGATAAGCCAGGAATCCAAATATTCTCCCCACTGACTGATGATTTCTCACCACATGTGTTATGTTTCTCGCTTGTAGGGATTCGGGGAGAGACTGTCGTGCATACGCTTGAAAGTAAGGGGATTTACTTCTCAACCACGAGTGCTTGCTCAAGTAAAAAAGGAATTGAGTCAAGCACACTGAAGGCGATGCAGGTACCAGAGAAAGTGGCCACTAGTGCCGTGAGACTCAGTTTCGACGAGAACAATACCATGGCTGAAGCTGATGAGTTTATCGCCACATTTGAACCAATCTACCAGCATTTTTATGCGATTAATCATCACGGTAACGAGGCTAAATAATACAGACTAAAGTAGGAGTTAATTAAGTGGAATACACAGAGATTATGGTGCGCTACGGCGAGCTTTCGACTAAGGGTAAGAATCGCAAAGATTTTATCGGCCGGCTAAACGGCAACGTCACGAAGGCCCTGCGCGCTTACAAAGATACAATTAACATTCAACCAAAGCGTGATCGGATGCACATTATTCTAAATGGTGCACCTTTTGACGAAATCGATCATATTCTTGGTAAAGTGTTTGGCATTCAGACATATTCACCCGCAATTAGGATTGAACGCGATATTGAGTTGGTGAAGCAGACGGCCCTAGAACTGATGCAGGCAACATATGAACCGGGAATGACCTATAAGGTGAACACGAGACGGTCGGATCATGGATATGAGTATGACACGAATCAGATGAACCTCCTCATTGGTGACTACTTGAGCGAACAGATGCCTGAAATGAAAGTTCAGATGCGAAACGCCGACCTCGTCTTGAGGATTGAGGTGCGCCACGATGCAATTTATCTGTCCAATCAATTGATTCACGGTGCTGGTGGTTTACCAGTGGGCACCGCCGGCAAGGGCGTGATGATGCTCTCCGGGGGAATTGACTCACCGGTAGCCAGCTACTTGGCTATGAAACGTGGCGTGGAGATTGAAATGGTGCACTTCTTCAGCCCACCCTACACAACCAAAAAGGCGCTGGCAAAGGCTCAGGAGCTGACGGGGAAGCTCGCTAACTACAGCGGTAAGATTAACTTCATCGCCGTGCCTTTTGCTGAGATTCAAGAGACCATTAAGGCAAATGTACCTGAAGGCTACTTGATGACGATTCAACGCCGCTTCATGCTGCGGCTCACGGATATTATTCGTGATCAAAGAGAGGCACTCGCCATTTTTAACGGCGAGGCGATCGGGCAGGTGGCCTCCCAGACTCTTGAAAGTATGGCCGCAATTAATGACGTGACCAACACGCCCATCCTGCGGCCGGTAGCAACGATGGACAAAACAGAGATTATCAAAATTGCGGAGGAGATTGACACATTTGATCTTTCGGTGATGCCGTTTGAGGATTGTTGTACAATCTTCGCTCCACCGCGTCCAAAGACGAGACCAAACCTAGATAAAGCGCGACACTATGAGCAGATGCTTGATGTCACTGGTCTCATCGAGCGGGCACTCTCGGGCATTGAGATTACCCCAGTTTACCCAGAGCAACAGTTCCTCAATGATGAAGAAGATTTTGCCACAAGTCTGCTCTAATCGAACAGAAAAATTTTACATTGCGCACTATTTCGAGTAGAATTTCACTATAAGCTTTGAACAAGAGAAGTTCGGCACCAACAGAGAGAAACGTAGCTGAGAAGTTTCATCACCGAACGCAGTAGCTTGGGAGCTGGTTTACTGAGTTTAGTAAGTAAACCCGGGACACCGTTATCGATTTAAGTGAAGCCGCCTATTGAGATTAATTACGGCAATGGGTGAGCTTAATTTAGGTGGTACCGCGGTTAATTCGTCCTAGACATTTGTCTAGGACTTTTTTTATTGGAGGATGAACCATGACAGATTTAGCACCGAAATACAATCCGACTGAAGTTGAGGCCGGTCGGTATGAGCAGTGGCTTGAAGAGGGTGTTTTCAAGCCATCGGGCGATAAGAAAGCCAAACCATACTCAATCGTTATTCCACCGCCGAATGTGACAGGAAAGCTGCACTTGGGTCATGCGTGGGATACGACTATTCAGGATACATTAATTAGGATGAAACGGATGCAGGGTTACGACACCCTGTATCTTCCAGGAATGGACCATGCCGGAATTGCGACACAAGCTAAAGTTGAGGCAAAAATGCGGGCCGAGGGTAAGAATAGGCACGAGATGGGCCGCAAAAAATTTGTGGAACAGGTCTGGGCGTGGAAGGACGAGTATGCCGCATTCATTAAATCACAATGGGCTAAGCTCGGATTGTCACTTGACTACGAGCGGGAGCGTTTCACACTTGATGATGGACTTTCAAAGGCCGTGCGGAAGGTTTTCGTCCAACTCTATAACGAAGGATTGATCTATCGCGGTGAATACATCATCAACTGGGATCCACAACTTCAGACAGCGTTGTCCGATATCGAGGTTATTCACCAGGATGACCAAGGAGCCTTCTATCACGTCAATTATCCGTTTGTAGACGGTAGTGGCAGCATTGAGATTGCCACCACCAGGCCGGAAACGATGTTTGGTGATACTGCGGTTGCTGTAAATCCGGATGATGAACGCTACAAGGCACTCGTAGGCAAGGAAGTTCTGTTACCGCTCACCGATAGGAAGATTCCAATCATTGCTGACCAACACGTTGACATGGAGTTTGGTACTGGTTTAGTTAAAATCACGCCGGCACACGACCCCAATGACTTCTTGGTTGGAAATCGGCATAACTTGGCCCGCATCAACGTGATGAACGATGACGGTACGATGAATGAGAATGCCGGCGAATTCAACGGGATGGACAGATTTGCTGCCAGAAAAGCAATTGTGCAGAAACTGGACGATGAGGGCTACCTGTTGCGGACGGATCCAATCGTGCATAGTGTTGGTCACTCTGAGCGCTCCGGTGTACAGGTTGAGCCACGGTTGTCCACGCAATGGTTCGTGAAGATGAAACCATTAGCTGAGGCTTCATTAGCCCACCAAAAAACCGACGATAAGGTTAACTTCATCCCAAATCGGTTCGAACATACATATGAACAGTGGATGGAGAACGTCCACGATTGGGTAATCTCGCGGCAATTATGGTGGGGCCACCGAATCCCAGCCTGGTATCATAAGCAAACCGGTGAGGTTTATGTCGGCGAAGAAGAGCCAAAGGATATTGAGAACTGGACGCAGGATAATGATGTCCTAGATACCTGGTTTTCAAGTGCCTTATGGCCATTCTCAACAATGAACTGGCCTGATACTGATGACGCCGATTTCAAGCGTTACTTCCCGACCAATACGCTAGTGACTGGTTATGATATTATCTTCTTCTGGGTCTCTCGGATGATGTTCCAGAGTCTGAAGTTCACCGGTAAGAGTCCTTTTAATGATGTTGTGATTCATGGTCTTATTCGAGATGAACAAGGCAGAAAGATGAGCAAATCCCTCGGAAACGGAATCGATCCGATGGAAGTCATCGAGAAGTACGGTGCAGATGCATTACGCTGGTTCTTGATGACCGGCTCAACCCCGGGACAGGACACACGCTTCAGTTATGATAAGATGGACGCTGCCTGGAATTTCATCAATAAAATTTGGAATGCCAGCCGGTTCGTGATTATGAACCTGGAAGAAGATGCTGTACCGGCTAGGAAGCCTGATACGACCAAATTTGATTTGTCGGATCGCTGGATTTTTAGCCGCTTGAACCAGACAATTGCGGACGTAATTCGGCTCAGTGACTCCTTCGAATTTGGCGAGTCAGGGCGGATAGTCTACAATTTCATCTGGAATGATTTCTGTGACTGGTACATTGAGATGAGTAAGGTTGTTCTGAACGGCACAGATGAGGAAGCAAAAAGCAATAAACAAGCTAACCTAATTTACGTCCTCGACCAAATTCTGCGTCTGGTTCACCCAACGATGCCATTCGTGACCGAGAAATTATGGCTCTCAATGCCGCACGAGGGTAGCAGCCTGACTGTTGCTGCCTATCCAGAAGTTGATGCTAACTACCAAGACGATGCCGCAGAGAAAGAGATGAACTTCCTGATTGAGTTGATCAAGGCGGTAAGAAATATTCGAGCTGAGGCAAACGCGCCGATGTCTAATTCCATCGATCTTTTAATTCAGGTTGACTCGAATAAAGAGGCCGCAATTATCGAGCACAATACTGACTACCTAGCTAATTTCGTTCACCCAAAGAACCTCAAGGTGGCGACTGAAATTGAAGCACCAAAATTAGCCAAGAATGCTGTGGTCAAAGGTGCACAGGTATTTGTACCACTTGAGGAGTTGGTCGATTTAGGTGAAGAAATTGAGAAGCTCCAGCGGGATCAGGCCAAGCTAAAGGCTGAGATTGCACGGATTGACAAGAAGCTAGGTAACGCAGGCTTCGTTTCTAAGGCACCAGCAGCAGTGGTTGACGAACAGAAGACTAAGCGTGCCGACTATGAGTCTCAGCTAGAGGCGGTCGACGCACGAATTGCAGATTTGAAGGACAATCAATAGTGGATAAGAAACTTAGCAATGAGGCAGAGGCCATTAAATACATCCACCAATTACCACGATTACATCGCAAGAATGACTTGAGCTATGTTAAGCGGGTGCTGGCGTATTTTGGTAATCCGCAGGACCAGATCAAGACTGTTCACATTACGGGAACGAACGGTAAAGGCTCGACGTCTTATTATCTAAATAATCTACTGCAAAAATCCGGGTTCAAGACCGGGCTTTTTGTGTCTCCATTCATTACCGAGTTCAACGAGCGTATCCAACTGAATAGTCAAAACATTCCAAGCGCCGAGCTAGTGAAATTGACTAACCTAGTCCAAAACGCAGTGGCAGCAGTTTCCCAGGAAGATTCATTTGAGCTAACCGAGTTTGAGTTTATTGTGGTGTTAGCGTTCATCTATTTTGCAAAAGAGCGCGTAGATATCGCCATCATCGAGGCTGGAATCGGCGCAAAGCATGATAAAACGAATGTTTTAACACCAGTCGTTTCACTCATTACATCGGTCGGTTTGGACCATGAGCAATTGATTGGTCCAACACTACTAGACATCGCGGCGGAGAAGAGCGGCATCATTAAGCAGAATGTCCCAGTGGTGGTCGGCGAGTTAAGCCCAGATGTCTTGAAGCTGATTAAGGCGACGGCAAAGCGAAACGCTGCCCCTCTGTCTGTCTATGGGCAGGATTTTACGACCAGCGAGAATGCGCACGACCACACATTTAGCTATTCGAATCAGGCTACTGCTAGCACGCTTCATTTCCTGCCACGCCCGGACGTGGAACAGATAGATGTGGCACTTGCTGTGACGGCCTTCGGGATTATTGGTGCGCAACTGATGACGTCCGAGATTGAGGAAAGTATTAACCAGACTTTGGTGCCGGGTCGATACCAGACTGTTCTAAACGAGCCACTCGTGATTGTTGATGGTGCGCACAACGTGCAAGCGATGACTAATTTCTACCGCTATCTCTTGGGCTTGGTCAAAGGGGATGCAACAAAGATTCACTTCTTGGTGACGATGATGCGGGATAAGGATGTCCGTGAAGTCCTTGATGTAATTGCTGCTGCTGATGTGACGCTCACCACGATTGCTAGTCCTCGTGCCGCCCAAAAAACGGATTACGCTGAGTTGGCAATTGATAAGCTACCATTTGAGTCAGATTTCAGACTCGCATATGAAAAGCTTAGGCAAAAGAGTCATGCAGATGATATCATTGCTGTAACGGGTTCGTTTTATTTTGTAACGGATTTTTTACGAGAAATTAAAGAGGCGAGGAAGAGTAGCAGATGAGAGTAGATGGCATAATTGATGATTTAAACGGCGTAATTTTCGATATGGATGGGTTGTTGGTTAATTCCGAAGAATTATATGAGAAGGCTAATCAAATTGCTGCGCGAAACGCTGGGCTTGACTTACCCGCAGATTTCTACGAGACGCTGTCGGGTTCCTCCCTACTTGGCGTTCAGGCCTTCTTCGACGAACACTTTGATAGCCAGGAGGCCATCGATGCCTTCATCAAGGAGACGGACGACATGGTTTGGCAATGGGTCCTAGAGGGCCAACTTAAACTACGACCCGGTGTGCAAGAGGCGTTAGAGTTGTTCCGTCGTAGTGGTGTCAAGATGGCGGTGGCCTCGAGTAATTACGAGAACTTCGTGCAGAAGTTTCTTACGGTGACCGGTATTAGCAAGTACTTCGAGTTCTATCTTTATTATGGTGCTGTGCCGAATCCAAAACCTGCCCCGGATATATATCAATTGGCCCAAGAACGATTGGGTATTCCAACTGAAAAATTGCTGATTTTCGAGGACTCAACAACAGGCGTGCAGGCGGCGAAAAATGCCGGTATCAAGGTGATCATGGTGCCATTTATCACTCGCCCAACCGCACAAGATCAAATCGACGCGAGCAGAATTATGCCAAGTTTCTATGAATTTATTGATTTAGTAAAATGATTTTGCCCTTAATTTTCGTATTTTAATATGAAGGGTGGTTTATTCATGTTAAAAAATATCGAGGATTATCAAATTAATCTCCAAAGCGATGGGGAGCTACTACTGAACATCGAGCAGAAATTGGTGGGACTGAAGATTAACAATTTTGCTGAATTGAGTGATTTCTTTATCCAGCATAAAATCAGCAGTCTCACAGATTTACACGAGTATGTTCGTTCGAAGAAATGTGACTTAGAGCTAACGTTGCTCCTGGGCCAACTACTAGTACGTGTGCAACAGATCAAACACGGTACGCTGAGTAAGTTTTATTCAAGCGTGCAGGTTGGTCATTACCTGGTCGACCTGTTTAACGGTGAGAGCCAGGAACAGTTACTGGCAATTTACTTGGACACGAAGAACCGCGTCCTGGCACAGAAAGTGATTTTCAAAGGAAGCCTAAATAAGTCGGTGGCTCATCCAAGGGAAATTCTAGAACCAGCAATTAGGTTTCATAGTGCAGCCATTATTATTGCCCATAATCATCCGAGTGGGGATACTGCTCCGTCAAAGGAAGACGTGGACTTTTCGACGAAATTACGCGATGCCTGTTCAATCATTGGCATCGAGTGCCTGGACCATTTCATCGTCGGTGAGGGGACGTACCTCAGTCTGCGTGAAGCAGCCTTAATTTAAATATTCCTAAAATAATCAGAATCGCTCAGGTGAGTCTAAAATATATGATATAATGATGGGCGACATTAAAGCTGATTAATTAAGGAGAGATTTCCGTGTTCGGATTAGGATCAAAAAACATTGGTATCGACTTAGGTACCGCAAATACACTAGTTTATATTGAGGGCAAGGGAATTGTCCTGCGTGAGCCATCTGTCGTTGCTAAGAATACGCAATCGGGAGAGGTGATTGCTGTCGGTTCTGAGGCAAAGGAAATGATTGGTAGAACGCCAGGAAGTATTCGGGCAATCCGTCCAATGAAGGACGGCGTTATCGCTGATTACGACACAACTGCTGCCATGATGAAATACTTCATGGAGAAGACGATTGGTAACAGTAAGCCTTTTGTGATGGTTTGTGTGCCAAGTGGTGTAACTGAGGTAGAGAAGCGGGCAGTTATTGATGCAACTCGGGTTGCTGGTGCGCGTGAGGCGTACGTAATTGAAGAGCCTTTTGCGGCAGCGATTGGTGCCGGGCTACCGGTAATGGAGCCAACTGGCTCCATGGTTGTTGATATCGGTGGTGGTACCACAGATGTTGCTACTATTTCGCTTGGCGGCATCGTTTCATCGCGCTCTACCAGAATGGCTGGTGACAAATTCAACGAGGCAATCATCACTTACATCAGGCAGAACTTCAACCTCCTTGTTGGTGAGAGAACAGCTGAGGCAATTAAGATTCAGATTGGTTCTGCATCAGTAGAACAGGCTGATGAAATTGAGAGCATGAATATCCGCGGTCGTGACCTTCTGACAGGATTACCTAAGTCAATCGACGTTGCAGCCGTTGATGTTGCAAAGTCGATTCATGAGGTTGTAGAGGATATTATTGTTGCCATCAAGGAAACGCTTGAAGAGACCTCGCCAGAGATTGCTGCCGATGTGATCGACCACGGTATCGTGCTCACAGGTGGTGGGGCGCTTTTGAAACACCTACCAGAGGTTATCTCTGATGCAACGAAGGTTCCAGTCTTCATCGCACAAGATCCGCTTGATTGTGTTGCAATTGGAACGGGCGAGTCTTTGAAAAATATTGACGTTATTCGTAAAAGACATTAAAAAAGCCGGCTCACGCCGGTTTTTTGGTGAGGAATAATAAACCTTATGAAAAAGTTTCTAAAAAATAGAAGATTATTAATTATTTTGTCAACCTTTATTCTCGCTTTGATTATTTTAGCAGGCTCTGTTTCTTTGCGTTCTAGTAGGGAGACGCCTTTCTTTGGCCAGCGTTTTAGTAACAATACAATTGGTATTGCCGCTAAAGTCGTTAACTGGCCATTTGAAAAGCTTAACCAGGGAATAGAAAGCATGCACGACCTGCTTGAAACCTATCAGGAAAATAACTATCTACAACAGAAGATCGATGACTTAGCGCAAACGAAAGTGCGTAATAGTAATCTTGAGAAAGAAAATAAGGAATTGAAGGCTACGTTGGATCTGAAAGCCAGCCTGACAGATTATACCCTGATTCTTGGGTCAGTCACCTCTCGCGCACCAGGTAGCTGGTCTGATATCGTGGTGATTGATCAAGGCTTAAATAGTGGCCTGAAGAAGAATATGGCCGTCATGTCGGGTGCGGGTTTGGTAGGTCGTGTGATTGAGGTCAACGATACCAATGCAAAAGTTGAATTGATTACGACGACTAACAAGTCTGCGAGCCGCTTTGCAGTCGAGCTTAAAGACAGTGAGGGGGACTATGCTCACGGAATTATTACAGGCTTTGATACGAAAAGCGGGAATTTGTTGCTATCTCAGGTGGCAAATAGCAAGTTAATCAAAAAGGGAACCAAGGTTTATACTAGTGGACTAGCTGGTCGCTCACCAAAGGGCCTCCTCGTCGGAACCGTCAAGAAGACAACGAGAGATTCATTTGGTCTGACGGATGTGATTCAAATTAAGCCAGCGACCGATCTGAATAATTTCTCAGTCGTTTCGGTTGTAGAACGAAAGGTGAGTGGTGATTGATGCTTAATTTTCGCTGGAAGAATTGGGTTGTCCCACTCTACCTTCTGCTAGCGCTGTTACTCGATGGTACTTTTAGTTTGAATTTCCAGCAGATAGTCCACAATACGCATGTAAATGCCAGCTTAAATCTCACCATGATTGGATTTGTCTTGCTAGCTTTAGATGACGACCAGAACAAGAAGATTATCTATCTCGGCCTGTGTTTTGGCCTGGTGAGTGATTGGTTCTACTACGGCTTTTTAGGATATAGCTTATTTCTCTTGCCACTAACAATCCTGGCGGTCCAATATATTTCAAAAGCGGTACCGTTCACGTTCACAGCCAGACTAATCGTGATTCTATTGGTAACCTTTTGCTGGCAAGTATACCAATTTATCCTGTACAATTTCTTTGGCCTAGGACAAGTAGGTTTACTAGATTTTATTACAAGCGGGTTACCATTCAGCCTCGTACTTTCACTAATCCTGACGATATTAACGTATGCATTTTGGAATCACCTAATTTTGAAGTATCCATTTTTCCAGGTAAAAGTTAATTGACTGCTGCCTAAAAAAACGCTATCATGTGGATGAACTCATCACAAAGGGGAGCCGATATTGGCTGAGAGTGATTAAAATCAGACCCTTCAAACCTGTTCGATAATGCGAGTGTAGGGATTGTGGTGGAGTAATTTTGACGAACAATCAAAAACTCCTTCTTTGTGTTGAGTAACACATTTGAAAGGAGTTTTTTTATGTCTAGAAGTACGACTAGTAAGTCATTGCTGACCCTTGTTGAGGGTGGAATTATTGTTGCTATCTGTTTGGTACTCCAATGGATTCCTAATTCAACGGGCGTGAGCTCTATTCAGTTCTCATACGGGCTGATTCCCTTAGCTATTTATGCAATCAGAAGGGGCACAATTCCGGCTGTAATCGCCGGCGGAATTTGGGGTACGCTTGATTGGATACGGACAGGTGGCGGTGTCACATTTGGACCACAACAAATCATACTTGAATATCCTGTGGCCTTTGCCCTAGCTGGTTTCGTGGGTCTCGGTACATATCAAGTTGTTAAGGCAATTAAGCACGATAAGCTGAATCGCGCCTATGGTTTGATGCTCGTTTATTTTGCAATAGGAACGTTTGCGAAATACTTGGCTCACTTTATTGCGGGCGGCTGGTTCTGGGGCACTTATGCACCCAAATGGGCTAATCCGTGGGTTTGGTCACTCATCGTAAACGGGGGCTCAGCGGTTGCCAATATTATCTTGGCAGTAGTTTTGTTCGGAATTCTGATTAAGAAGTATCCTAAGCTATTCTTGACTAACTAAAATCAAACAAAAAAACAGGATCAAAACCATTAGTAATTTGATCCTGCTTTTTTTATTGAAACATGCTCATGATGGGTTGAATCAGAATTCCGGCCAATGTGATGATTGCCATAAGGACAGCCATGATGATAGTCAGAACTTGAATCTTTGATTTTTTTCGTTTGCTCATTTATGAATACCTCGTTTTCATAAAGATTTTATCCTAAAGTCGAAGTAATTGCAATTTGAAAGCGATTTGTACTGTTTTTTTTCGGCGGATAGCGTAAAATTCTTACCAGGGAGGTATTGTTGATGAACCTATTTTTAATTCTGCTAATTCCGCTTGTGGGAATAATCCTGGCTGGAATCATCATGCAATTCACTGGACGTACGGTGCTTAAGGGATATGATATCCTGCCGTTATTTTTTCTAGCCACGATTGAAATGATCACGAACGTCAAGGAGTGGCCAACATATCTTCCATACGGCTTTTTGTATTTTTTTCTTTTTGTCATTGGCTTTAGCGTCTATACTACCGTCCATGACAAAAATATTTCGTTGAAAAAGACTCTGATAAGTTTGTGGCGTTACTTAATTATTTGTTCTTTTTTCTGGTTACTAGGATTAATTATCCTGTTATTTATCTAATTCAAATTAAAAATCAGTGTTTTTAATGAAAGCGTAGACTAATCTACGCTTTTTTTATGTCCTCCCCACCATGATAAACGCTGATATACCAGTGCTTTAGCTAGATAAATAAATAATATTATTTAATTTATAGAAAAATGTGGTACGAAGTGGGGGAATGTGGTAAATTAGATATATGGAAAGGGGTGAGGTCCATGTTCATGGGTGAGTATCATCATAATATTGATGCTAAAGGCCGGCTGATCATTCCAGCTAAATTTCGCGAACAACTCGGTGAAGAAGCTGTATTTACTCGTGGCATGGACGGCTGTATCTTCGGTTATTCAAAGACTGGCTGGTCTAATGTGGAAGATAAGTTAAGCCAATTATCCCTAACTAAAAAAGATGCACGAGCTTTTACTAGAACGTTTTATGCGGGTGCAATGGAAGGCGAGTTCGATAAACAGGGTCGAATCAATATTAGTGATGTGCTGAGAAAGCATGCGGCATTGGTGAAGGAATGCGTGATTATCGGTGTTTCTGAACGAATCGAGATATGGTCCGCAGAACGCTGGAATGCTTTTGATGAGAATGCTGCAGCTAATTTTGATGAAATTTCTGAGAACTTGATGGATTTTGACCTATGACAGAATTCGAACATACGAGCGTTCTATTACATGAAACGATTGATAATCTGGCACCAAAAGATGGTGGAATATACGTCGACTGTACATTTGGTGGTGGTGGTCACGCAGCGTATCTTTTGAGCAAGCTCACGAACGGAACTGTGATTGGTTTTGATCAAGATAGTTACGCAATTAGCGCAGCACAGGAGAAATTTCAAACTAATCTACGAGAGGATCACCAGCCACATTTACAACTAGTCAAAGCTAATTTCAGTCAATTGGCACCGGAATTAGCCAAATTGGGCATAGATGGTGTCGATGGTATCTACTATGATTTAGGCGTGTCATCTCCCCAATTTGACCAACCTGAGCGCGGCTTTTCTTACCGTTTTGATGCGAAACTAGATATGCGAATGGACCGGGATCAGCGATTGAGTGCCTACGAGATCGTGAATGAGTGGGACTTCAATGAGCTGGTGCGAATCCTTTATCGTTACGGCGATGAGAAGTTTGCTAAACAGATTGCCCGTCAAATTGAAAAAGCTCGGGCGATTGCTCCGATTGAAACAACCTTTCAGTTGAGCGACTTGATTAAAGCAGCAATTCCGGCATATGCAAGAAGAACCGGTGGCCATCCGGCAAAGAAGAGCTTTCAGGCAATTAGGATTGCCGTAAATAACGAGCTAGGCGTCCTGTCGGAATCGCTCGAGGCGGCAATTAAATTGTTAAAGCCGGGCGGCCGGATCAGCGTAATTACTTTTCAAAGTGACGAAGACAGAATTGTTAAACAATTATTTAAGAAGTATTCAGAAGTAGATTTACCAAGAGGGTTACCGGTAATCCCAGATGATCTGAAACCGCCGTTGAAACTTGTAAATCGCAAACCGATTTTGGCGACTGAGGAAGAACTGGCCAACAACAAACGTTCACACAGTGCCAAATTACGGGTGGCAGAAAAGATTTAATCTTAGAGGAGTCAAGATTATGGCCGACAGTACAGCAAGAAAAAACTACCAATTTATGAACGAAGCAATCCCGGAATTTGAACCTAAAAAGGTTCGGGTTCAGGCGCCAAGAAGACAAGTTGTACTAAATCCTAAGCGAGTACCATACTCACGTGTTGAGAAAACATTGCTGACGGTGGGTTGTGTGCTTACTTTTGCGCTGATGTTTGTCCTAGTGACATTCAGTATCGGTGCAACTAATGCGCAGCGACAATTGCAAACGGTTAACACTGCGGTTGTGACCAAGCGAGGTCATAATAGTGATTTAGAACAAGAAAAAGGCGAATTGACAAGTACAGAAAGAATGAATAAAATTGCAAAACAACAGGGTTTGCAATTAATAGAAAGTAACATAAGGACTGTACAGAAATGAACGCCAAAGATAAATTACAAAAAAATAAATCCAAAGCACACAACTATCGCTTCACTGTCGGGCGTTCTTTTCAAGTTGTAGTTGCTTTGGTTTTTCTTGTTTTTGTTGGGCGACTAATCTATATTGGTGTCTCTGACTATGTTAGTGGCGAGAACCTAGCGGAGCGGACTAATCAAAAGTACAGGCAGAACATTGTATTGAAGGCTAAACGTGGTACTATCTATGATCATAACGGCCAAATAATTGCTGAAGACTCCCATGTTTACTCCATTTACGCGGTGCTCGATAAGTCTTATATTGATGCAAAAGAAAAGCCGCTGTACGTGGTCGATAAAGAAAAGACTGCCAAGCAACTAGCAACCGTGTTAGAGCTGGATGAAGCCGCTATTTTGAAGTACCTTTCACCGAAGAAAAAAGCATACCAAGTAGAATTTGGTAACGCCGGGCAGGGATTATCACTCCAGACGAAGAAGAAAATCCAACAGATGAATTTACCGGGTATTTACTTTAGTGAGAACCCCTCAAGACTCTATCCGAACGGTGATTTTTCATCAAACGTGGTTGGCTTGGCTCAAGTTGAGAAGACTAAACAGTCTGGCAGCGATCAGTTAATCGGCACAATGGGCATCGAGAAGTATTTTAACAAGCAACTTTCGGGTACTGACGGCTTGAAGGAAGCGAAGATCGATTCTTACGGTTACGAACTACCGAATGACCAGAAAGTTTTGAAAAGAGCGACGGACGGGCAAGATGTTTATCTGACCATCGATACGAGGCTCCAGAATTATCTGGAAGACTTGTTAAATGAAAGCGTGACAAAGTATGCGCCTAAGGGTGTGACCGCCGTTTTGGCGGAGGCTAAGACTGGCAAAATATTGGCCGCTGCCCAGAGGCCATCGTTCAATCCTCAGACTAAGGTTGGGCTGGAGAGTTCTTGGCGTAACCGGCTGGTTGAAGATAGTTACGAACCGGGTTCTGTCATGAAAGTCCTTACGTTAGCTGCCACGGTTGATAGCGGCCATTACAACCCGAATGAGTTGTATCAGTCAGGTTCGGTCAACGTACTGGGTTCAACTATTCGTGACTGGAATTATTCTGGTTGGGGTTCGATCCCGTTCGCCCAAGCCTTTCCGCGTTCTAGTAATGTCGGGATGTTAAAACTTGAGCAGAAGATGGGCGGTAAAGTGTGGGGTTCATACCTAGATCGCTTCGGTATTACGAAGAAGACCGGCGTGACCTTACCAGGCGAAACTGCTGGTGCCAAGCAATTCAAGTCTGTCTTGGATCAGGCAGTTACCTCATTTGGACAAGGTGTGAATGTCACGGTAATGCAGATGCTCCAGGCCCTCACAGCCATCGCAAATAAGGGGCAGATGATTAAGCCGCAATTTGTAGAAAAGATAACGAATCAAAACGGCAAACAGGTTCAAGGATATCAAGTGCATAAGGTTGGTACACCTGTCGTATCAGAGCAAACTACGAAAACAGTTCTATCAAGCATGCGGGACGTAGTTAATGCAGAATATGGTACCGGACAGGCATACAAAATGGAGGGCCAGGATTTGGCTGTTAAGACGGGAACGGCACAACTAGCTAAACCTAACGGTGGTGGTTACCTCTCAGGCAAAAATAACTACGTCTTTTCCGTTGTAGGACTAGCTCCTGCAAGTAATCCGAAGTACATTCTTTATCTAACGTACAAGCAACCGCAAAAGATGACACAAGCGGCAGAAACTATCATGAGTGAGATTTTTAAACCGCTAATGACGCGTGTCCTGCAAAATTATAGTGCAGGGGGTCTTCAATCAAAGGAGACTCAGTTCAATGTTCCATTAGTGACCAATTTACCGGCTGCACAGGCTGTCAGTGCTACTTCAAAAGCAGGTTTAGTACCCGTACTAATTGGCGATGGTTCAAAGGTCACGAAACAGAGTCAAGCGGCAAACATTAAGGTCAACGCCGGGGAGAAGTTGCTGTTGTATGCCGGTGGTAAGTTAAAGATGCCCGACATGATTGGTTGGTCTAGCGCTGAAGTTAATGCGTTTAATTCATTAACAGGCTTGAAGATTAAACAGTCGGGTAGTGGCTTAGTCACCACACAATCAGTTCCAGAGAATACAGAAATTACAACTGCTTCACAGATTACAGTGCAGCTGAAGGAGTAAAAAATGGGTCAAAGTTTAATTGCGCTAGTAAGTGGTTTTGTGATCACCGTGATGGTGCTACCATTGTTTATCGGCTACCTACGCATGCGAGACGAAGGACAACAGATTAGAGAAGAGGGACCGAAGTGGCACGCGAAGAAGGCGGGCACCCCGACGATGGGTGGTCTAGTATTTTCCATTGCCGCTATCGTATCGGCAACCTGGGTGGCAATTTGGCAGGGAGTGGCCAATAAGACCCTGTTGGTCTTAGTCATCGCATTTGTGGGCTTTGCCCTGATTGGCTTCTTCGATGATGGCATTGGTCTAGTGCTGAAAAGAAATATGGGTTTGCGTGCGTATCAGAAGCTCCTTGCGCAGATAATTATTGCGGTGATTGTCATCTATATTCTGTTCACGGATAAGTTTAGCTTCACGATTGACGTACCTTTCATCGGTTCGGTTGACAATATTTGGTTTTATGCATTATTCACGATTGTCTGGCTGGTTGGCTTCTCAAACGCTGTCAACCTATCCGACGGCATTGACGGACTTGCCGGTGGCTTAGCGATTATCGCATATGGGACATATGGGATTATCGCTTATCAGCAGCATAACATGATAGTGCTGTACTTTACGATGGCGGTGGTTGGTGCGTTGATTGGCTTTTTGATCTTCAACAAAAAACCTGCAAAGATTTTCATGGGTGATGTGGGTTCGCTGGCTCTTGGTGGTGGGATTGCCTTAATCAGTCTTCTGCTAAACCGGCCATGGTCGTTATTGCTCGTCGGAATTGTGTTCGTACTGGAGACGCTGAGCGTGATGCTACAAGTGACCTCGTTCAAGCTGACAGGGAAGAGAATCTTCAAGATGACGCCTGTGCACCACCATTTCGAGATGAGTGGCTTTAGTGAATGGCAAGTTGACCTGCTCTTCTGGTCTGTCGGTTTGGTTGCTGCAATTTTATACCTAGTTATTTTCTAAATTAAAAAGTAAGGTCGATTTGAAGGCATGAAGGAAACTGAGAAGTATCTTAACCAAAAAGTTTTAATTCTGGGTCTGGCTAAGAGTGGCTATGCTGTGGCGAAGTTACTCTTGCGGCTTGGAGCAAGCATCGTGGTCAATGATCAAACAGACTTAAGTGATAATGCACAAGCGCATGAATTAGAAGAACAAGGGGTAAAGGTCGTCTCGGGCTTTCATCCAACCGAATTACTAGATGACAGCTTCTCGTTCATGGTGAAAAATCCCGGAATTTCGTATGACAATGTAATGGTCCAGAGGGCCAAGGAGCTTAATCTACCAATTTTGACCGAGCCTGAGATAGCTGCAGATGTGACAGAAGCGCGGATTGTTGCTATTACGGGGTCAAACGGCAAGACGACCACGACGATGCTTGCAACAGAGATAATCAACAAGGCCCTGCCTAATGGGAGAGCCTACGCAGTGGGAAATATCGGACGCCCTATCGCGGAGCTGGCTTTAGATGTGACTAAAGATGACGTCTTAGTGCTTGAAATTTCCAGTTTCCAATTGCTGGGGACGAGGAACTTTCATCCTGCCGTGGCCGCCATTGTAGATATTTATCCGACCCATCTCGATTATCACAAAACCTTCGAGAATTATATCGCAGCTAAATTACTGATTACGAGCAATCAGACTAACACAGACTACTTCATCGCTAACTTCGATCAAAAGGAGATTTTAGAGAGAGAACTGGCCGATACCAAGGCACATGTGGTTACGTTCTCGATGGAGGACAAGACGGCCGATTATTATGCGGGTGAAACCGCGCTGTACGCGAATGGCGAAGCGCTTTTACCCGTGCAAGAGGTGAAGTTACCGGGGAGACATAATCTCCAAAATGCGCTAGTCGCAAGCGCAATTGGCCAGCTCTTCGGTGCAACAAAGAAGGAAATTGCCGCTGTATTAACTACATTCAGTGGTGTCAAGCATCGAATTCAGTTCGTGACCGAGTTTAACGGTAGAAATATTTATAATGATTCTAAATCTACCAATATAGAGGCGGCCACGGTGGCAATTAACAGCTTCAAGCAACCAGAGGTCCTAATCGCCGGTGGACTTGACCGTGGCTTCACATTTGAACAATTGAAACAGCCGTTGCAACAACACGTTAAGGCGGTGATTCTCTATGGTGAAACTAAATTTTTGCTAGCAGAGACAGCCAAAGATGCGGGTATTAAGGATATTAAGATTGTTGATACGTTAGAGCAAGCAGTGCCACAGGCATATGAGGCTAGCGAGTCTGGCGATGTGATTCTTTTCTCACCCGCCTGTGCTAGTTGGGACCAGTTCCGCACATTTGAGGAACGTGGTGATAAATTTATCGAGTACGTCGACAAATTGATGGAGAGGACAAACTAATGCGAGTAATTTTTTCTGGTGGTGGTACAGGCGGCCACATATATCCAATACTGGCACTGATTAAGTGTATGAAAGAGGAGAATGTCCTGGATGAGGTGCTGTTTGTGGGCACGGAGCGGGGGCTTGAGAGCAAACTCGTCCCTGCGGCAGGAATTGCATTTAAGACACTCAAGGTCCAAGGCTTTAATCGGAAGAAGATTATGACTAATGTGAAGACGGTTGAGCTATTCCGCGAAGCCACGCGCGATGCAAAGCAAATAGTGGCAGATTTTCGCCCGGACGTTGTTGTCGGTACTGGTGGCTACGTCTCGGCCGCTGTGGTTTATGCCGCCACTAAGATGCATGTACCAACGATCATCCACGAGCAGAATTCGGTCGTGGGTCTAGCAAATAAATTCCTTGCCCATTTTGTCGACAAAGTCACCTATGTATTCGATGACGCTGCCAAACAGTTTCCTGAGAAGAAAAAGCTGGTGAAGACTGGTAATCCACGGTCACAAGAGGTGTTAATGCAGCTAACACCAACAGACTTGACTAGGTTTAAGTTGAAAAATGGGTTACCTACTGTTTTAATCTTTGGCGGTTCACGCGGTGCAGAACGCATTAACCAGACAACGTTGGCTGCCATCCCTATGTTAAATCAGAAACCATACCAAGTCATTTTTGCCACAGGTCAATCCTATTATAACGAGGTGAAGACCCAGTTAGCGCACGAGCTAATAAACGAAAATATCTCAATCGTTCCTTATGTTAGTGATATGCCTGCATTGCTGCAGAATATTACGGCAGTGATTGCGCGCTCCGGTGCAACTACAATAGCCGAAGTTACAGCATTGGGCGTGCCGGCCATCCTGATTCCTAGTCCAAACGTCACACATAACCACCAAATGAAAAACGCCCTAGATTTAGAACACGCTGGTGCAGCCGTAGTGATTGCCGAGGATGATCTAAACGTCAACAATTTTGTGAGTTCGATTGACCATATTTTATTGGACAGCGCGTATGCAGATAAGATGTCGCGTGCTTCAAAAGATTTGGCAATCACGGATGCGGGCTCGCGCCTGATCAAAGTGATGCAGGACTTAATTACAAGTAAGCAAAAGATCTCGAAGTGAGACCTCTGAAGATAGTGAAAGAAAGGAGGCGAGGCTAGTGACTAAATCTAATAAGACAGATTCTGAGGGGAAAATTACTACCAAGAAGGATCCGCAAAAGGAGATTACACCATGGCTTAATTATCAGGGTAAGGCACAGAAGAAGAAGGTTCAATCTAAAAAGGTGGGCAAATCCCTCACTAAACTACAACGGACCAGAAGACGCAATATTTTCCTGAAACTAGGATTATTGCTGACAATCTCCGTTCTTGTAGTTGCGGGCCTCGCGTACTATCTTTCCCCGTATTCATTGGTCCAAAAAATTGAGGTGCAAAACAAATCCGATTTAACGGACGCTGAAGTTGTACAAACCTCAGGGATTAATAGTGGGGACCACATTCTGTTTACGTATGTGAGTCAGAACTCAGTTAAACAAAGGTTGACCAAACGCTATCCCTCGATCAAAGATGTCCATCTGGAAATTGAACTACCAACTACTGTGAAACTAAGGTTGGTGCAGCACCGCACCGTAGCATATTTGAAGCAAGGCCTGGTATACCGCAAAATTCTTCAAAATGGCCAGATTGCCACAGAAAATTTACCAGAGACCCAGATTAAGCCACTGCCAGTTTTTATTGGATACGATAAAGCAGATGATTTAACTGCTGACTTGAAGACGTTCAAAAAGATTCCAAAGGATATTAGAAATGGAATCAAATACATTAATGAACGGGTGGCAAAAGATACACAAATGGTTCTGGTAATGAAGGATGGAAATGTGATCCTTGGTGACAAGCGTACGCTGGGTAATAAAATTACACTTTATCCCAAAATTAAAGTTAGTTTAAAGGCGGCCTCGTTAGTTGACTTAGAAATAGGTGCGTTTAGTAAACCACTTTCCGAAAACGACAAAAAAACCTACAACTCTTGATTCTAAGGGCTTACAATGCTTTAAATCTATGTTAAAATTTAAACAAGTACATTATAAGAATAAATCGCACTATATTGGGGGAACAAATATTGGATAACTCAAGTTTAATAGTTGGCCTCGATATCGGCACAACAAATGTTAAGGCAGTCGTGGCGGATGCTTCGTCTGACCAACTGAGAATTATCGGTTCCGCCTCCGTCCCAACAGCGGGGATGGACCATGGTAATATCGTTGATATTGATCAGACTGCAAACGCAATCTCTACCGTTTTGGCAAATGTCGAGGAGAAGACCAATACAAAGATTAATCGAATAGTGACGGGAATTCCCGTCAGCATGCTGCAACTTGAGAATGCCCGTGGTGTTGTCAACGTGAGTGACGTTGCCCGAGAAATTAACGATGAGGACGTGCAACGGGTCACAGCCAATGCACTTAGCGCCGGTGCTCATGACGGACGTGAGGTCATCACTTTTCTACCTCTAAAGTTTCGGGTGGATAATGAGGATAAAATCATTGATCCACGGAAGATGATTGGTATGAGCCTAGAGGTTCGGGGTATCCTACTGACGGCACCAAAAGCAGCCTTACACAACATCAAAAAAGCGATTGAACGTGCCGGCTACGTCAATAATTTCTTCGTGGCAGCACCACTCGCTGTGGCAGAAGTTGCTCTAGACGAGGGTGAACGTAAATTCGGTACTATTCTCCTAGATATCGGTGGTGGCCAGACCACGGCAACGATCATTCGTGATAGTAAAATTACCTATGCCACAGTTGATTTAGAGGCCGGGGACGACTTAACTAGAGACATTTCCACTGTTTTGAATACTTCATTAGCAGAAGCTGAAAAAGTCAAAATTGATTTTGCGGTGGCTGATCCAACTAAGGCTAAGGCCGATAACCAAGTTCCAGTGAGCGTTGTCGGTAAGGAGAGTCCGAGTCAAATCACGGAGGATTACTTAGCTGAAATAGTATATGCAAGGCTCGAACAGATTCTTTCCCGTATTGGTCGGGGCTTAGACAGTCATAATGCGTTTGATTTACCAGGCGGTATTGTAATTACGGGTGGTACATCGGCACTACCAGGTCTTGATCAACTAATCGCCGACACCTATCAAGTTAACGCTCGCGTTTACACGCCTGATCAAATGGGGTTACGTGATGCACGCTACGCGACGGGTTATGGTATTGTGAACTATGCATATAATCTCCACGACATAGATTTCCTAGTTAATAGCGTGGTTAATTCTAATACATTACGAGTCGCACCGAACAGTCAAATAAATAACGAATTAGATAATTCGAAATTTTTCAAAAGACTCCAGCCAAGTAGTGAAAGTAAGACTAAAGAAGATTATAATAGTAACAAAGCCAGAATGAACAATGCTCGGGTACATGAAACAGCCGAGAAGCAGAATAAAGTACCCAATCAACCAAATAAGATAAAGAAAAGACGAGTTAAAGATCTTCTAAAGAAATTCTTTGACTAATGGAGGCAAGTGACATATGGATTTTACTTTTGATTCGCAAGAGACGAACAACGCCATCATCAAAGTAATCGGCGTCGGTGGTGCCGGTGGTAATGCGGTCAATCGAATGATTGACGAAGGTGTACAAGGAGTGCAATTTATCGCCGCTAATACCGATGTCCAGGCACTAGAAAGCTCAAAATCAGAAACCAAAATTCAACTTGGACCAAAGCTCACACGCGGTCTAGGTGCTGGATCGAATCCTGAAATTGGTCAAAATGCTGCTGAGGAAAGCGCTCAATCGATTGAGGATGAACTAAAAGGCGCTGATATGATTTTTATCACCGCTGGAATGGGTGGTGGAACCGGTACTGGAGCTGCCCCGGTTGTGGCACGCATTGCTAAAGAGACTGGTGCACTGACCGTTGGCGTTGTGACCAGACCATTTCTATTTGAGGGTCCTAAGAGAAGCAAAAATGCTGCTGAAGGTATCTCAAATATGAAGCAGTTTGTTGACACTCTAGTGATCATCGCGAATAACCGTTTGCTAGAGATTGTTGATAAGAAGACACCGATGCTTGAGGCATTTAAGGAAGCCGACAACGTACTGCGTCAGGGTGTGCAAGGAATTTCTGATTTGATCACTTCGACTGACTACGTTAACCTGGATTTTGCCGATGTGAAAACCGTCATGGAGAACCAAGGTTCAGCTTTGATGGGTATCGGCTATGCCACAGGAGAGAATAGGACAATTGAAGCAACAAAGAAGGCTATTTCTTCGCCACTACTTGAGGTTTCAATTGATGGAGCTAAACAAGTTCTGTTAAATATCACCGGTGGCCCTGACCTGACTCTCTTTGAAGCACAAGACGCTTCAAATATTGTCAGTCAGGCAGCAGGCGATGATATCAACATCATTTTTGGTACATCAATCAACGCGAACCTGGGTGACGAGGTCGTGGTAACTGTTATTGCAACAGGTATTGATGATGATGCTGAGAAGGCTGCAAGTATGCGAGCTCCTGGTTCTCGGCGGCAACAGACTACGACTAACGTAACATCTGTTCGACCAGTTACTAAACCAGAAGCATCGTTTACTGACCAAGCAAATACGGTAGCACCAAGCGATAAAAATGAACAAGGTACCCCCGAGACAACTAAACCAAAGGAGGTTTTAGTTGATCCAACCTCGGTTTGGGACTTCAAACCAGAGGGTGGTGGCCGCCGCGATGTTGTGGCTGACGTGACTGATGACGATTTGAACACACCTGTTGTTGATGAGAATAGTATTTCTCAAATTGAGACGAGCATTGATGACAATGATGACGATGATTTGCCACCATTCTTCAGACGTCGTCGCAATGAAAACTAGTTAATGGATAGACCGAAAATAAGGAGGAGTTTATCATGGCTTTTGACAAATTAGGTAGATTTTTCGGAATTTCAGATGAAGATAATACTGAAGAGTATGATTATGATATGGGAACAGGCACAGAGGACGAGGCTGGTATCACCCGTGATAATGTGGTTTCGATTAAGGCAGGCAATAACCCAACAAGTAAAATTGTCCTGTTCGAACCACGTGTCTATGCTGATGCAAAAGATGTGGCAACACACCTATTGAATAACCGGGCAATTATCATTAACTTTGCACGGATGGAAGACCAGCAGGCAAAGAGAATCGTGGACTTCATTACAGGTACTGTTTATGCCTTAAATGGTAAGATTCAGCGCGTGGGTGATAAAATATTCTTAGCAACACCACCTAAATTCGAAACGGACGGTAAAATTGCCGAACTCGTTGACCAAAAGGATAATGAATACTAGTGGTTAGTTTACTTCAGCTATTGTATACACTTTTGACCAATTTGATTGACTTATATACCATGCTAATAGTCGTCTATACCTTATTTACTTGGGTACCTGCGTTAATGAACTCGCGAGCGGGAGAGTTATTGGGAAAAGTTGTGAACCCTTACTTGGATTTTTTCGATCGTTATATACCACCGATTGCTGGTATAAGTTTTAGTCCGGTTGTGGCAATTCTTGTACTTTACCTCGTCAATCGGTATGTGCTGTACAACCTATTTTCGTTCATCGCACAACTATTGGTATGAGATAATGAATAAACTACAAGCAAGTAATTTTTACCAACATTTCGCAGATAATGAACGGCCAACGATTGATTATTTCGTTGGCCTTTTTAATCAAGTTATCTACAAGAAAAATAAAATTCTCACCGATTTTTTAAATCCGCGTGAGCAAAGAATTCTGGCCACTATTGTTGGACAACAACTGCAACTTGAATTCTTCGGTGGCTACGAAGGCGCCGAGCGTCAGCGGGCCTTCATCGCCGATTTTTCTGACTATGAAGCAAAGCCGGATTTTGAAATTATTCCGCTAGCAATCGAGTACAATCATAAATTTATTACACTGAAGCATGCCGACATCTATGGTGCACTCAACAACATCGGATTAACGCCTGCGGTTTATGGTGATATCATCCATGACGAGCAAGGCAATTGGCAGTTTTTTGTTCAGCAGCCCAATATGTTGGATGTTAAAACACAGGTGGACCGAATTGGCCGTAATAGTGTGCGGTTGATGGAAATTTCACCAAATCAGATACTAAATCCCGTGGATGAGGGTACGTTAAGTGAAATTTTATTTGGTTCGAGAAGAATGGACAGCGTGATTGCAGCTGTTGCGCGGTTGAGTCGTGCCCAGGCCAAGGAAGCTATAGCATGCGGTGATGTCAAAATTAATTGGCTGGTGGCCACAGATCCAAGTTCAATGCTTAGTGTGTCAGATACCGTCAGTCTCCGATATTACGGCCGTTTTAAATTAATGCAAAAGCTAGGTGAAACAAAAAGAGGAAAACAGCGCTTTTTGATTGAGCAGTGGTTATCAAAGAAAAGGTGATTTTGTGACAGTAACTCCAATAGAAATTCATGATAAAGAATTCAAGAGAAAGATGCATGGGTATGATCAAAAAGATGTCGATACATTTTTGGATGACGTTATAGTATCTTATAGTGACGCACTTGACCGAATTGTGGAGCTAGAGGATACACAAGCAAAGATGCAGGAACAAATAGATGAGTATGATAGTTTAAAGGAAAAGATTAACGAGTCAATTATTATGGCTCAAAAGGCTGCAGACAAAATTCGTGAAGATGCTCGAGCAGAGGCCGACAAGATGTTGGACGAGGCCAACGTTACATATAAAACTGAGCACGAGCTTGCCGAATATACAGCACAACTAGCTGAATTGAAGAAGAGTGTAACTGAACTTCAAGTATATTATGAGCGGTTGAAGGCTAGAGTTGGCAAATTCCGCTCTAAGACACAATCACTACTCAGAGAAGAGGCTAACCATTTGGATGATGAAGGTTGGCAATTATGGTTGGATCGATACTATGATGCTAACGACTTTTATGCGGACAATGGGGACGCTGTGGAGCCTGGCCAGATGCTTAATAATGATTCTGAACGAATTGAGCCACTTGACAGTTCGACCACAAGTGACGTAGAATTCAATCACGAAGTGGTTAATCAGAACGAGCATCCTGTACAAGTTGATCCAACCATGCTAGATGATGGTTTGCCAAATAGCGCCGGCCCTGTAATCGTTTTTCCTGATGACTACAAGAATCACTAATATCTAAATTTAAAGTCAAAGCCTGGCAATAAAAGCGAGTTAATGATGGTGCGAGATTAACGACTGCCAATAGGCTGATCAGCTTTTTGTAGTAATTTAGCGTTATCTACACGATACGTAGAAACTGAGTGGATGAGCAATAAATTTGTTCATCTAATTTAGGTGGTACCACGAGTCTCTCGTCCTATTGTTAGGGCGAGTTTTTTATTAAGGAGAGTTTGGATGAAAATCAAAGAGACATTGAATTTGGGTAAAACTGAATTTCCCATGCGAGGTAATTTGCCCGTTAGAGAGGCTGAATGGGAGCAGTCTTGGGATGAGAATCATGTGTATGAGGAACGCTTGAAGTTAAATGAGGGCAAACCACATTTTGTACTGCATGATGGTCCTCCATTTGCTAATGGTAATATCCACATGGGTCATGCCTTAAACAAGATCAGTAAGGATATCATTGTGCGTTACAAGTCGATGTCTGGCTACTACGCACCATATGTCCCTGGTTGGGACACGCACGGACTACCAATCGAGCAACAACTCGCTAAAAAGGGTGTAAAGCGCAAGGAAATTTCATTGGCTGAATACCGTGAGATGTGCCGGGACTTCGCCATGAATGAAGTCGAGAAACAAAAAAAAGACTTCAAGCGTCTAGGCGTAAGTGGAGATTGGGAGCACCCGTATATCACGCTCCAACCCGAATATGAAGCAGAGGAAATTCGTGTTTTTGGTGAAATGTATCAGAAGGGTTATATCTATAAAGGTAAGAAGCCCGTTTATTGGTCACCATCATCAGAATCGACACTTGCCGAGGCTGAGATTGAATATAAGGATGTCAAATCTGCTTCAATCTACGTTGCATTCAAGGTCGTCGATGGCAAGGGACTGCTAGATCCTGCCGATACTTACTTCGTCATCTGGACGACTACTCCGTGGACAATTCCCTCAAACCGCGGAATTTCAGTTAATCCTGACTTCGAGTATTCGGTTGTGCAGGTGGAAGATAGAAAGTATGTTATCGCTACTGAAAGGCTTCACGTTGTGGCTGAGACACTTGGATGGGAGCACTACGAGACCGTCAAACGGTTAAAGGGAACGGACCTTGAATACATGACCGCAAAACACCCATTCTACGACAGAACCTCACTAGTAATGAACGGCTACCATGTTACTTTAGACGACGGTACTGGCTTAGTTCATACATCGCCTGGTCATGGTGCCGATGACTTTATCGTTGGTCAGAAGTATGATTTACCAATCGATGTGGAAATTGATGAAACTGGTCATTTCAACGAAGATGCACCCGGCTTTACCGGGCTCTTCTATGACGACGCGAACAAAGTTGTCACTAAACGACTTGAAGAGGTTGGCGCCTTACTTAAGCTCTCATTCTTCACGCACAGCTATCCACATGATTGGCGGACGAAAAAGCCCGTAATTTTCCGCGCAACAACCCAATGGTTTGCCTCAATCGACCCATTTAGGCAACAAATCCTTGATCAAATCGACCAAGTTAAGTTTCTGCCAGACTGGGGAAAGACCAGACTTTACAATATGATTCGCGACCGTGGTGACTGGGTAATCTCAAGACAACGTGCTTGGGGTGTGCCACTACCAATCTTTTACGCAGAGGATGGGACACCAATCATCACCGAGGAGACGATTGCACACGTAGCAAATATCTTTGAAAAAGAGGGCTCAAACGCCTGGGTCAAACATAGCGCTCAGGAATTATTACCGGCAGGATTCACGCACCCTGGTTCGCCAAATGGTGAATTCACAAAAGAAAAAGACATCATGGATGTCTGGTTCGATTCGGGTTCATCCCATACGTCTGTCCTCAAACAACGTGGTCTGAGCTTCCCGGCCGATGTCTATCTTGAAGGTTCCGACCAATATCGTGGCTGGTTCAACTCAAGTATTATCACGAGCGTGGCTGTTAACGGTGTTGCACCATACAAGCAGTTGATTTCACAAGGATTTGTGCTCGACGATCAGGGACACAAGATGAGTAAGTCACTTGGCAATATCATTGCACCAAATGACGTTATCAAACAAATGGGTGCCGAGATTATCCGGCTTTGGGTGGCCTCTGTTGATGCCAGTTCAGACGTTGCGGTTTCCATGGATATTCTCCGGCAAGTTTCCGAAAGTTATCGAAAAATCCGGAATACAATGCGCTTCATGTTGGCCAATACCACTGATTTTGAACCAATAAAAAACAAAGTTTCATTTGAGAACCTCCGTTCAGTTGATAAGTATGCAGAGGTGAAATTAAACCAGGTTGTAGCGGCAGCTCTAAAGTCCTACGAAGAGTATAATTTCAATGACGTCTACAAGAAAATTACCGACTTCTTGACTAACGATCTTTCGGCCTTCTACTTAGACTTTGCTAAGGATGTCTTGTACATTGAGGCAAAGGATTCTTTTGAGCGGCGTGCAATGCAGACCGTGATGTACGATATTTTGGTCAAGCTGACCAAACTGTTAACACCGATCCTGCCACACACAACTGAGGAAATCTGGGGCTTCCTGAAGGAGCCGGAAAAGATGGTTCAATTAGCAGAGATGCCAGTTGCAGAACACCTGCAGGATACAGCACCCTTGATGGAGAAGTGGGCAACATTCATGGACTTCAGAGATGATGTCTTGAAATCACTTGAAGTTGCCAGAAACGAGAAAATCATTGGTAAATCATTTGAAGCAAAGCTGACCGTTTACCCTAAGCCAGTTGTCCGCGATTTGCTTGAATCTCTAGATGCCAATTTCCAGCAGATTTTGATTGTATCGCAATTTGAGATTGCATCGACTGAACCAGCAGGTGGGCACGAATATGCCAATGAAACTATTCTGGTTGAGCATGCAGCGGGTGAGGTTTGTCAGAGATGTCGGATGACGACAACTGATGTAGGCAGTAATCCTCAGTTACCAACTCTTTGTGCCCGGTGCGCAAGAATTGTCACCGAGAACTTCCCTGAGGAAGTAGAAAAGGGATTTGAGGGCTAAGATGCGTAAAGGAACCGTACAAGAATTTAATGAAAAACAGGGATTTGGCTTCATTCATGACGAAATCAATGATGCCAATTACTTTGTGTTTTTCACCGCAATCCAAGAGAGTGGCTTTAGAGACCTGAAGCAAGGACAGGATGTATTGTTCCAGCTTGCCATGGGTAAAAAAGGGCTCCAGGCGATTAATGTGGTGCCACAAGCAGTGGCAAATTAGAAGGAATGATTACTAATGAATTTACAAGAACGAGAGTTAAGTCGCGAAACTAAGTTTGTCGGTAAAATTATTAGTGTAGATGTAACGCAAGTTGAACTACCAAATGGTCAAAAAACAGAACGAGAAATTGTAACGCATCCGGGCGCAGTCTGTTGTTTAGCCATCAACGAACAGAATGAGTGCTTGTTAATTAAGCAGTGGCGTTCGCCGCTGAATCGCTTGAGCATTGAGATTCCTGCTGGTAAACTTGATGCCACCGATGAATCGCCACTCAGTGCCATGAAACGTGAATTAAATGAAGAAGCTGGCTACCAGGCGGGATATTTCGAGGAGTTGAATAACTTCTTCTCCTCGCCAGGATTTAGCGATGAAATGCTAACACTCTTCTACTGTGATACGTTGACCGCGGCTAAGACCAAATTAGCAGCCGATGACGATGAATTTCTGGAACAAATGTGGGTTGATTTGGCAACCGCTAAACAGATGGTCGCAGACGGCGAAATTGTTGACTTGAAGACATTGTTTGCGTTAAGTTATTGGGAAACAATGCAGTTACGGAGTGCAACTAATGGTTAAAAGACGTGACGAGAAACTTACTCGCGCACAATATCAGGCAAAAGAAAAAAGACGCCATTTTTGGCGTCCTTTTGCCGTTTCTAAAGTAAAAAAAAAGCGGGCTAATTATGAGAACGAACCCACGATTATTACAATTGGTGATGAACCAGTTACTGATAGTGCAGAACTGAATCGTGAAGAGAAAATAAGATTGATCAAGCGGCGGCTCAATATTGGTATCTTCGTGACGGCCAGCTTGATTGTCGTTGTACTTTTGATTCTCTTCTTAGTTAAGTAAGGAAAAAATAATGAAAATAGCAATAATTATACCAATGGCAGAAGAACGTGAATACTATCTGGAGCATTTTCAGCTTGAGGCGAAGGAACGAATTGGCGCAGTGGAGTTTGAACACTTTACTCACGGCAGCAACGATATTTATCTTGGTCTGAGTGGCATTGGTAAAGTACAGGCTGCAATGGCTTTGACCAGTCTGTTGGCTACCACAAAAATTGATTTGATATTCTTGACTGGTTCTGCCGGTAGCTTACAAGAGAACGTGCGTGTTAATGATTTGGTTGTGGCAGATGCTTTTGCTTACCATGATGTCAATGCTGTGAATGCTGGACCGTACGTTATTGGTCAAATCCCACAAGAACCGGCCATCTATAGTTTGGCTAATGACTACCGCGAGCAATTTGTTTCATTTCTTCATGATGAGCAGATTGCATTCCAAAGTGGCCTGATTGTCACAGGTGATACATTTGTTTCGACTAACGCGCTGAAAGAGGCCATTAAGGCTAACTTTCCAACGGCCTTAGGGGTTGAGATGGAGGGCGCGGCAATGGCCCAGGTTGCCTCCCACTTTGCCGTGCCGTTGATTGGGTTACGAGCAATTAGTGACAATGGTGATGATAATGCAGACTTTGACTTCGATCAATTTGTGCGACGTGTCGGTAAGACGGCAGCACAGACCATCAGCAAGTTTTTAGACACAGATATTCTATAAAAAAGGGCGATAAAATGAAACATCTATATTTTGATAATGCGGCGACGACACCGATGGATCAGACCGTGATTGATTTAATGACGAAGACGATGACCGAGGACTTTGGTAATGCCTCTAGTACGCATTACTTTGGACGTCAAGCTAGAGAAATTGTTGATCACGCACGTCAGATTATTGGTGATTCGATTAATGCTAAGCCGACTGAAATAATTTTTACTAGCGGTGGATCTGAAAGTAACAACGCAGCAATATTTGGCGTGGCCAAGAGCAGTCCGGGTAAACACATCATCACAACTGCGATCGAGCACCCATCGGTCATAAATCCCTTACACGAATTGGAACGGGCCGGTTACGAGGTGACGTACCTGGACGTGAATGAGCACGGCATGATTGATCTGGACCAGTTAAGGGCGACACTTAGGCCAGATACCATCTTGGTCTCGGTGATGGCGGTTAATAACGAGGTCGGCTCGCTCATGCCCCTGAAGGAGATTGGGGAGATTGTCTCGGAAAGTTCTGCGCTCTTTCACGTGGATGATGTCCAAGGATATGGTAATCTTAAATTAGATGTTAAAGACGCACACATCGATTTACTATCAACGAGCGCCCATAAAATCAATGGTCCCAAGTTCCTGGGCTTCTTGTACGTTAATCAGGAGGTGCAGCTACCAAAGCTGATCTTCGGCGGCGAGCAAGAGAGAAAGAAACGAGCAGGAACGGAGAACGTACCAGCAATTGCCGGTTTTGGCCAAGCTGTTGCCGAAATTGAGGCACAGGATCCTAGAAAGATGCAGGCAAAATATCGTTCGTTTCAAGATCGGATATTGGCTGATTTGACTGAAAATGACGTTGACTTTGCGGTGAACGGTGGCGTTGATGATGAGCATTCGGCCCACGTACTGAATTTGTGGATCAAGGGCGTCTCAACCTATGTGTTGCAGACCAACCTTGATTTAGCCGGAATTGCTGTCTCTGGTGGCTCTGCATGTACCGCCGGTTCACTTGAGCCATCGCATGTTTTGACCGCAATGTTTGGCGCAGACTCACCCCGTGTGAGCGAGTCGATTCGGATTAGTTTCGGCCGGATGAATACGCTGGCTGAGGTACAGGAATTGAGTATGCAGCTTGTTAATCTTTGTGTACGTCTCCAACATAAAGTTACGAACAAAAAATAAGTACAAAAAATAAGTAAAATCACAAAACTATGTTACAATGGTTTGTGTTGATTTGTTGGGAGTAGAAAATGACAAAATCTAAACCAGTTTCAATCAACGGTGACACACGTAAGTTTGCCATCAGTGACGAAATCAAGAGATACTCGATGATTGATTTGGGGTTCAAGGAAACGAATAATAAGAACTTTTTGTATGACCATCCGCTTTATAATGAATCGCCGTACAATGCGACCATGAAGTTTAAGGTAACCGTTAATGCAGAGATGAATCATCTAACCATGGTGATTACGGATAAGACCGGGCTGCAGAAAGTGAATATTTTCAAGAACGAGAACCTTAAACCGGCACGAGAACTTCTAGAATACATGTTACGCGACTTGATGGAAAAGCAAGTCATCGAAGAAGTATAGAAAGGTTTTTTGCGTTGGATAATAGTAAAACGCGTGTTGTTGTAGGAATGAGTGGTGGGGTTGATTCATCCGTCACCGCTCTACTCCTCAAGCAGCAGGGTTATGATGTTGTCGGCGTCTTCATGAAAAATTGGGACGATACCGACGACCAAGGTTTTTGTACTGCTACAGAAGATTATGAGGATGTAAAGCGTGTTGCTGAAGAAATCGGCGTGCCTTACTACTCAATTAACTTCGAGAAAGAATATTGGGATAGAGTTTTCGAGTACTTCCTCGATGAATACCGTCATGGCAGAACTCCTAACCCTGATGTGATGTGTAATAAAGAGATTAAGTTTAAAGCGTTCCTTGACTTTGCCTTCGATTTGAATGCTGATTACGTTGCGATGGGGCACTATGCCAAGGTTGAGCGTGATGATAATGGCATGGTGCACATGCTACGTGCTGCCGATGGTAACAAGGATCAGACTTATTTCTTGAGCCAATTGAGTCAGCAACAGTTACAAAAGGTGATGTTCCCACTTGCTGATTTAACGAAGCCACAGGTGCGTGAGATTGCCGAGAAGGCCGGTCTAGCAACTGCTAAGAAGAAGGACTCTACTGGTATTTGCTTCATTGGCGAGCGTAACTTCCGCAACTTCCTGAGTGAGTTTCTACCCGCACAGCCTGGCAAGATGGTCACCCCCGCTGGTGTTGAGATGGGTGAGCACGCTGGTTTAATGTACTATACAATTGGTCAGCGGTCAGGCCTTGGAATTGGCGGTACTGGTAACGGTAACGAGCCGTGGTTTGTTGTTGGCAAGGATCTAACGACCAACACACTATACGTTGATCAGGGTTTTGAGAATCCAATGTTGTATGCTACAAGTCTTGATGCATCGCAGTTATCATTCACGACGACCGCGCCACAAGAGGATGTCTTCCATTGCACTGCCAAGTTTAGGTATCGGCAGGCTGATACTGGCGTTACAGTGCATTATAACCGCGAGGACAACACGGCTTGGATCGAGTTCGACGAGCCAGTTCGTGCAATTACACCAGGTCAAGCGGTCGTATTGTATGACGGCGAGGAGTGCCTCGGTGGTGGTACAATCGACGTTGCATACCAGGAGCAGAAACAGTTACAATACGTTTAGGCGTCTAACCAATTAAGGATCAATTTGATCCTTTTTTTCTTGCCGAAAATCCGTGATTAATGCGAAAAATATTGGCGACAGTAGTACAATTAGAGTATTAACTTTTCAATGCAAAGCGGTTTTTGTGTAGATGATTGGGGATTAGATAATGCAAGTTAAAGAAGGTTACATGCCGTTTCGGGAGTTCAAGACGTATTACAGGATAGTTGGCGAAAGAAGACCAGGTAAAGCACCACTACTGCTTTTACACGGTGGACCAGGATCCTCGCACAATTATTTTGAATTACTCGATGATTATGCCGCTACGGGCCGTCAATTGATTATGTATGACCAGGTTGGATGTGGCAAATCCTCTTTGCCAGAAGATCCTGCTGTCTACGTCAAGGAGACATGGGCTGAGGAGCTGAGTGCGATTCGCAGCTACCTCGAGCTTGATGAGGTTCACTTGGCGGGGCAATCATGGGGTGGCATGCTGCTGATGTATTACCTGACCCACGTTTCTCAAAAAGGGATTAAGAGTGCGATGATTAATAGTTCACCAGCCTCAATCAAGCTGTGGACCAAAGAGCAGCATAGGCTGATTTCTTACATGAGTTATGAGGACCAACAAGCAATCGCTGAGGCTGAACGAACGGGCAACTTCTCTGGCTACAAGTATCACGCTGCTAATGAACGTTATATGGATAAATATTGTTGGGAGCAGCCAAACGCGCAGTCCCCAGAACCTCTGAGGAGACCAACGAATGGTGCACGTGCCAGTCTGATTGCCGAGGGGCCAAACGAGTTCACCGAGAACGGCACGATTAGTGACTTTGAATTAACGGATGAGCTCTACAAGATTCAGGTACCAACGCTCGTGACGAGCGGGACCGATGACTTGTGTACACCACTGATTGCAAAATCCGTTTACGATCATATTCCAAACGCAAAGTGGCACCTCTTTGCCGATAGTCGGCATTTGGCTTTACTTGATCAACCACAGGAATTTCGATCAGTACTCGATACCTGGTTAGGACAGAATGATTAAGCAACTGTGTTTTTTCAATCTGTAGTAATAAAAAAATAAGTAATTTTGAGGTAGTTTGATTCATGCAATTGTATTTTGTGCGGCACGGTAAAACCAAATGGAATTTAGAGGGGAGATATCAAGGTAGTAACGGTAACTCACCGCTCTTACCGGAATCCTACGAGGATATCGCTCGCCTGGCGACTTATCTGAAGAGTACGGACACGCATTTTAGAGCCTTTTATACCAGTCCCTTACAACGGGCCAGTGATACCGTCATCAGCCTACGTCAGGCTCTGGGTGCGACGGCTCCCATCATCACGGATAACCGGTTGAAGGAGTTCAACCTTGGGAAACTTGAGGGTATGAGTTTCACCGATGCCGAACGCAAATTTCCCGTGCAAATAAAGGCCTTTAGGTATCACCCGGACCGTTATGATCCGAGTGCTTTTGGTGGTGAGAAGTTTACCAGCTTAATCGCACGCGGCAAAAGCCTCGTGACGGAGATTGCGAAGCGGTATCAGGCGGAGGATGATAAAGTATTAATAGTTAGTCACGGTGCGGCCCTTGTTGCAATCATTCAAAGCCTAGCCGGCACTGATTTGGCTGACCTGCGCAGTCGGGGCGGCTTAGTTAATACCAGTCTGAGTATTTTAGAGACGAAGGATCAGGGGCAGACTTTTCAAGAAATTAGCTGGAATCAGACTGATTTTCTGCATAAGAAATTAGGAGTAACGGACATTATTTGATGGTTAATAAACAAGCGAAGCACGAACAAAATCAAGAGAGAATTCGGCAGCTAGTGAAGGATATCGAGCAGCAGCCAAACGATACCACAAGCTACCTTGAGTTATCCGCTCTTTTACTTGAGCAGAAAGCTTTTACTGAAGCAATTGAATTGTTACAAAAGGCCCATGCCTTGGTGGCAAAACCGGAGTTATTGGACTTTAATTTGGCCGTGGCCTATTACTATGATGGCCAATATGACGCGGCACTAAATCTACTGGCACAACTACCGGTAGAAGATACGGTCCTGTATCAGCAGGCTTTGATTTTCTTCAAGCAAGGAAACATTAAGAAGGCACTGGCGTTTGTGTTAACAATTAAGAAGATGACAGATGAGAGTCAGGAGCTCCTGGGGGATATTTGGCTGGCACTGGGTGCTACGAAGCAAGCTAAGGAAGCATTAATGCAGATTCCGGTAGCAGCTAGATCCGCCAAGGTCTGGTTCATGTTAGGAGTGACTAGTTCGACCAACTCCAAGGATTCGGCCGAGGGTTACTTCGCCAAATCCAGAGAGCTCGATTCTGAGTATTTTACAACCGCAATGAAACAATATGAGGGTGTTCTCGCTTTGGTTAGGGAAAAGAATGATGATTAAATTTCAAGGCCGCGTTGATGCGGTTATTTTTGAAAACAGTAAAAACTTCTTCAAAATTTTGAGTGTCAGTCTGGAGACCAAGATTACCGATTGGGTTGCCGAAACAATCACGGTAACCGGAAATTTCGGTGCAATTGAGCTTGACAGCTTGTATGAATTTAGTGGTCAACTAGTGCAGCATGAGCGGTTCGGCGAGCAATTTAAATGTGACGAGTATCATGAAGTGCTCCCACACGAAACCGCGGGACTAGTAAAATATTTAAGTGGCGATAGTTTTGTCGGTATCGGGGTCAAAACGGCCGAGACGATTATCGCCAGTCTGGGCGATGACGTCATTAACAAGATCAAGGCCAATCCAGCTGTAGTAGATAGCCTAGATATTTCGAAGCGGCAAAAAGAGACGCTGCGCACAGAAATTACTTCAATGGATACATTCTCAGACAGCCTGTTATCGCTCACCCAAATTGGTTTGTCAAAGCGCATGGCCACGCAAATCTACCAGAAATACCAGGGGGATGCTGTACAGAAATTTCGCCAGAATCCTTACCTCTTCATCAGTAAACTCCAGGGATTTGGTTTCAAGACTGCTGACAATGTTGGCCATAATCTCGGCTTTAGTGTCGACTCGGCGGAACGGATTCAGGGAGCACTGTTGCAGATTCTCCAGGATGCGTTGAATGCGGATGGTAATTCGTTTGTTTCGAACAAACTTCTTCTGGAAGCAGCGATGAAGCTCTTGAATTCAGGTAAATCGACTTTACTAACGTATGATCAGATTGCCATCGAACTAAATCATCTGGCAGAACAGGAAATTGTGGTTATTGAAGGCGAGCAGACCTTCTTGAAGCAAATCTTTGAGACGGAATGGGCTATTGCTCAACAAATTGCTATGTTACAAAAACGTGAGTTAGCAGAAAAGCATTATTCTGACACCGAGATTGCGGATGTGATTAAACAGGTAGAGCGCAAGCTGAAGATTAGTTACGACGAGACCCAAAAGAGTGCGATTAAGCAGGCCTTAGCTAACCCAATCTTCTTACTTACTGGGGGACCGGGAACGGGGAAGACAACTATTATCGCCGGTATTTTGTTGGCGTTTAGAATTCTTGAGCAGGTACCAGAACAGGATCTATTCAGTGCGGACACACCGTTTTTGTTAGCTGCACCAACGGGCCGAGCTGCCAAAAGAATGACAGAGACCACGGGGATTGAGGCCAAAACCATTCATCGTTTGTTGGGACTGGGCCACGAGAATACATATCTGGCTGATGACCTGAACGAAATCAACGGTAAAGTACTGATTGTTGACGAGATGTCTATGGTGGACATGTACCTGTTTAAATTGCTCCTGTCGGCCATCAATGAGACGCCACACATCATCTTCGTGGGCGATAAGGATCAGTTACCTTCGGTTGGTCCGGGTAACATCTTCTCCGATTTAATTAAGTCGAATATTCTGCCCACCGTTGCTCTAAGCCACGTTCATCGGCAAGATGATGATTCCAGCATCATAGACTTAGCGCACGAGGTTAATACGGGTTTAGCGACACATATTTTTAGCAAAACCATCAATTCCTCGTTCATTGCAAGCAGACCAGATCAGATTGACTCTGTGATTCCTCAAATCGTCGCGCTGGCACTGAAGCGCGGTTTCCATAAGGATGATATTCAGATTCTTGGTTCAATGTATAAGAGTGACAGTGGTATTGACCACCTTAATCGGGTATTACAAAATCAGCTTAATCCGCGTACCGCTGAACACCAGAAATTTATCGAACGAGATGGCCAAGAATTTAGAATCGGCGATCGTGTTCTTCAACTAGCCAATAACCCAGAAAAGGACATTTATAATGGGCAAATTGGGCAGATTATTAGTATTAATTATCAAGATACGAGCAAGTACGTTGTCGTCAATTTCGACGGGAACGAGGTTAACCTGAGTAAACTTGATTTGAACGATTTAACCCTTGCGTATGCGATTACCATTCATAAGGCGCAGGGGAGTGAGTTTCCTTTGGTGATTCTGAGCCTGACGATGCAGAATTACCGCATGCTACGGCGTAATCTCTTGTATACAGCGATTACGCGGGCCAGAGATTCACTAGTGATGGTGGGCGACAAACGGGCTTACGAGCAGGCGATTGCAACGCCGGGTAACGAGCGTGACACTGCGCTCGTGGAACGAATACGTACTTTATTAGGTACCGCGACGAAATCCGAACAACAAAATTCAAATATTACGGTCAATTCAGGGTCTGACACTCTTGAGCTGCGTGACCCACCGGCAGAAGAACAAACCACCAGCTATTTTTTAACCAAACAACTAATTATCGAAAACGCCATTGATCCAATGATTGGGATGGCTGAAACCAAATTAAAAGCAGAAAAAAATTAATTTTTCTGCTTTTTGTGTGTCATTTAATAATTTATGTTAGTGCAGTAAGTTGAAACTATCGACCGAGAATTCTAGTTCGAATGCTCTGCTGCCGAGTTCCTCGCCATCCATCTGGCCAAATTGCAGTGACTTTGAATTAACGATGATCTTATCAGCCTCGAAGACGTGAAAGTACTCGCTGTTGACGTGTTCACCGTTTTTCATCATCAAATAGAAGAGGTAGATAAATTTCGGAAGCGAAGGCTTCTCGACCACGACCGTCGCTAGCTGCTTGTTAAAAGCGTTTGCTTGCGGGTAGAGGGGGATTCCGCCGCCAAAATAAGGGTGGTTCGTTGTTGTAACAAGATAGGCGTTAAAGAAGGATTTCTGTCGTATGGCGGTCCGGACGGTTACCTCAAACGTACTCTGGGACATTAGTGTCCTGATAACGTTGATACCGTAGGAAAATTTGCCTAAGTAAATCTTATTGAGCCACTTGCGCAGGACTGAGTTATTCGTAAGCGAGACCACTTGGGCATCGAAACCGATACCCAGATTATTGATGAAATAATGGCTCTCGTTATGGTTTAAATCACGGTAGAAGCCGAGGTCGGTCTTCGTAACTGTGGGGGAGTCCAAAATCTTGTCAAGTGCCCGCTCGAGGTCTACTTCAAGGGGAATAGCCCGGGCAAAATCGTTTCCTGTGCCTGAAGGCAGAAATGCGATGGGCGTTTCCTGATAATGGGACTGTTTAATACCGTTCACTGCTTGGTTAAATGTCCCGTCGCCACCGATAACGACAATTAATTCGTGTGGATTATTCTGGACCTGGTTCGCCTTAATCCGCGCGAGATTAATCATGTTGCCAGCAAACTCGGAGGTGGTCACGTCGAAATCGATTTTTTTTGCTGTGAGGTAATGCTCGATTGTCTCAAAGTTGTTATTTGCAATGCCTGATCCCGCCGTCGGGTTGAGTAAAATGTGCACGGTTTTCTGAGTCATAGTTTTCCTTTAAAAATAAAAAACCCGCTAGGGTTTTTACTTTTTCATAATTATCATTGGTAGAATCATCGGTCTACGTTCTGTTTTATCAAAAAGAAATTCTTGTAAGCTGTCAACAATTCCTTGCCGTAAATCTGCTTCCTGGAGATTGTCATTATTTTCCATTAGTGTTCTTAAAACATGGTAAATGCGCTTCTGGGCGCTGTTAATTAATTCTCCAGATTCGCGCATATAGACGAAGCCGCGGCTCAAGATATCTGGGCCGGCTAGGACACGCTTCTTCACGGGATCGATCGTGGCGACCACAACAACTAATCCTTCCTCTGAAAGAATCTTCCGGTCGCGAATGACGACGTTGCCGATATCACCGATACCAGAGCCATCGACGTAGACATCTTCAGCAGGTACATGTCCAGCACGATGGGCCTCATCCTTACCGAGTGCGAGGACATCACCGTTATTCATGATGAAAATGTTGTTGGGATCGACGCCACACTGAATGGCTAGTTCAGTATGAATCTTCTGCATCCGATATTCACCATGCACGGGGATAAAGTACTTCGGTTGAATCAAGCGTAGCATTAACTTTTGTTCCTCTTGACCACCATGACCGGATGTGTGAATGTTATTGACTTTACCATGAATGACTTCTGCGCCAGCTTCGTAGAGCTGATTAATTAAGTGATTAACGCTAATCGTGTTACCCGGAATCGGGTTACTTGAGAAGATTACTGTATCGCCAGGTTGAATGGTAATTTGTCTGTGCGTACCATTCGCAATTCTGCTGAGCGCCGCCATTGGTTCACCTTGAGAACCAGTACAGATAATCATGGCCTCATTGGCCGGAATCTTGTTGATATCGCGAGAATCAATCAGCGTACCTTCAGGAATGTTCAGGTAACCGAGTTCCTGGCCATTTACGACGGCGTTCTCCATACTACGTCCAAAAACGGCAATTTTACGATTATTGGCTACCGCCGCTTCCACAGCTTGGGAAACCCGGTAGAGGTTTGAAGCGAAGGTTGCGAAAATAATCCTTCCTTCGATTCCTTCGACAATTTTTTGGATAGACTTGCCGACAAAACGTTCACTCTTGGTGAATTCTGGAATCTCAGCATTTGTACTATCAGACATCAAGGCAAGAACACCCTCAGAGCCCAACTTTGCCATCTTCTGCAAATTGGGTGCTGGCTGGTTACCAACTGGGGTGAGGTCAAACTTGAAGTCGCCGGTTTCGACGATTACACCCTGTGGTGTATGAACGGCGATTCCCAGGGTATCTGGGATGGAGTGGGTGGTTCTGAAGAAGTCAATAGTAATCTTTGGAAACTTCAGGACTGTGTCTTCGTGTATTTCGTGTAATTGAGTGGTCTTTAGTAAGCCGTGTTCTTCTAACTTACCGCGGATTAGCGCGAGGGCTAATGGTCCGGCAAATACGGGAACAGTAGGAATTTGAGCCAGGAAGTATGGGATTCCGCCAATATGGTCCTCGTGACCGTGCGTAATGACTAGTGCTTTAATCTTATCTTTGTTTTCAACTAGGTAAGAATAATCAGAAATGACGTAGTCAATTCCTAGAAGATCATCTTCTGGAAATTTGATACCTGCATCAATGACGATTATTTCATCTTGAAATTGGACCACGTACATGTTTTTACCAATTTCACCTAATCCCCCTATAGCAAAGATTGCAGTCTCGTTGTTTTTTACTTTAAGTTTCATTATTTAGTGCCAAACTTAGTTAGTTTGAAATCAGGTGATTCTTGCTCATAGGCAAGTGAGTTACCTGTTAGTTCTTGGATGAGTTCAATATTATAGGGTGTATTTTCCTCAACCAAACCACGAGCGATTACTGAAGAGTCAGCTTCTATATAGAGTGACTTAGTGTCTTCGCGCTTGGGGTTTGCAATTTTATCATTTTGGTAGAAAACTTTATAAATCAAAATTTGTACTCCTTTATTTTTCTATTATTTAGTCTGTTTTGGGCTGGCCCAATAGCTAAAAAAATACTACCACAATTGGGCTCCATTGTACACGAATATGAAAAAAGACCAGCATGCTGGTCTTTGTTATCTATGACAAGATGATGGTGTTCTTAGGCAATGAAAATGGTTCTGTTTGATTGATGTGGTCGTAGAAGAGATGACCGTTTAAATGATCAATCTCATGTTGAATCACGATTGCGGGATAATCTTTCAACTTCAATTCTTTTTCTTCCCCATCAAGATTCTGGTAGCGCACCGTTACTTTGTCGGCGCGGGGAACGTATCCGGGAATGTCACGATCAACACTGAGGCACCCCTCACCTTCAGCAAGCGCTGCTTGGCGGACAGAACTTCTCGTGATCTTCGGGTTAACAATCACTTCTTGTAACAGAATCTCGTCATCTTCTCCCGGCACAAGAAGGGCAGCCATTTGAATGGACTGACCAACTTGGGGTGCTGCAAGGCCAACGCCTGCACGTAGTTGGTGCTTTTCAGCAATTTTTGGATCTTGGGAATTTACTAAGAATTCCATCATGTCGTGAGCTAATTGTTTAGTCTCGTCGTTTAATGGGAAATCAAGCTGTTGGGCTGTTGCACGAAGAACAGGATCTCCATCACGTACAATATCTTTCATTAATATCACAATTGTCACTCCTAAAAAAATATTTTCATATCTATAATACCAGATTGAAACCTTAATGAAAACGCGAAATATCACGAATTTTTATCAGGAAAACGCTTGCACAACTTATCTAAGTTTGATAGATTGAGAGTGTAAAATAAAGTCATCAAAAAAGATTGGTGAACTGGAAAAGGGGTTACATAAATGGCAAAATCAAGTACTAGTTTTGTTGATTTCGAGGCTTTAGTCAAGGACGAAGCTCAAGATTTTCCAATGAGACAGATTTTGAATGAACAAGGCAAGTTAGTTGATCCAACGGTTAAATCTGATTTAACTGACGACCAACTAGTTGAACTGATGAAGAAGATGGTTTGGACACGTGTTCTCGATGAACGTTCAACAGCCTTGAATAGACAGGGACGTCTTGGTTTCTATGCGCCAACAGCTGGACAAGAAGCTTCTCAAGTTGCCAGCGTCTACGCAATGGACAAGAAGGACTTCTTGTTACCACGGTATCGTGATGTACCTGAGTTAATTCATCACGGCTTACCTTTACACAAAGCATTCCTCTGGTCACGTGGCCATGAAGAGGGAAATAACTATCCCGAAGACTTCGCAGCAATTCCACCACAAATTATCATCGGTGCGCAAATTGTCGAGGCTGCGGGTGTCGCATTAGGAATCAAGAAGAACGGTGAAGATACTGTGGCATTCTCATATATTGGTGAGGGTGGCTCTTCACAGGGTGACTTCTACGAAGGAATTAACTTTGCTGGACACTTCAAGGCACCTGCTATCTTCGTAGTTGAGAATAACGGCTTTGCTATCTCAGTACCAAGAAAAGGTCAAACTGCGGCAGAAACCATCGCTCAAAAGGCTGTGGCCGCTGGTATCCCAGGTGTGCAAGTTGATGGGATGGATGCATTAGCAGTTTATCAGGTAATGAAGGAAGCGCGCGAATATGCAGCAGCTGGTAATGGACCAGTGCTGATCGAGACGATGACATTCCGTTATGGCCCACACACACTTTCTGGTGATGATCCAAAACGTTACAGAACTAAAGAAGAAGAGGATCTTTGGCACTCACGTGATCCACTCGATAGAATGCGTATCTACCTCGGCGAAAAAGGATTGTGGAACGAGCAAGTAGAAAACGAAGTAGTCGAAGGTGCAAAAGAGGAGATTAAGAAAGCAATCGAAGACGCTGATGCTATTGAAAAGCAAAAGGTCTCAGGTTTCTTACGCAATACTTTTGAAGTAGCACCACAAAATATTCAAGAACAAATCGCCGAGTTTGAAAGAAAGGAGAACAACTAATCATGGCTAACATGACAATGATTCAAGCAATTAACAATGCCCTTGATCTCGAACTAGGCGCAGATGAAAAAGTTTTAATTTTCGGTGAAGACGTAGGTAAGAATGGCGGTGTCTTCCGGGCAACGGAAGATTTGCAGAAGAAACACGGTGAGGACCGTGTATTCGATACGCCATTAGCAGAATCAGGCATCGGTGGTCTTTCAATTGGTTTGGCTTTAAAGGGCTATCGTCCGGTTCCAGAAATCCAATTCTTTGGCTTCTTATTTGAAGTGATGGACTCAATTGCCGGTCAAATGTCCCGTATACGTTTAAGAATGAACGGCACAAGACAAATGCCAATTACTATTCGCTCACCATTCGGTGGTGGTGTGCATACACCAGAACTGCACTCAGACTCCTTGGAGGGTCTAGTAGCACAGACACCTGGCTTGCGAGTAGTTATTCCTAGCAATCCGTACGATGCAAAGGGACTTTTGATCTCGTCGATTCGTTCAAATGATCCTGTTATCTACCTTGAGCACATGAAACTATACCGCTCGTTCCGTGAAGAAGTCCCAGAAGAAATTTACGAACTTCCTCTAGACCAAGCTAATGTTGCTAAAGAGGGAACGGACCTCACTATCGTGTCGTATGGTGCAGGGGTTCGTGACAGTTTGAAGGCAGCAGAAGCATTGGCTGCCGATAATATCAATGCAGAAGTGATTGATCTTCGCACAATTGCGCCACTTGATGTAGATACGATTGTCAAATCCGTTGAAAAAACAGGTCGCTTACTTGTTGTGCAAGAGGCACAGAGACAAGCTGGTGTTGGTAATCAAGTAGTGTCTGAAGTTTCTCAACGTGCAGTTCTTTCACTAGAAGCACCAATTGGACTAGTTGCCGCACCTGATACTCCATATCCGTTCAGTTCTGCTGAGGAAGACTGGTTACCAAATCCGGATGACATCATAGCAAAAGCAAAAGAAATCGCAAATTTCTAGTAAGGGGTAAATTAGATCATGGCAAAGATATTTAAATTACCAGAACTTGGTGAAGGGATTGCTGAAGGCGAGATTGTCAAATGGCACGTTGCCGTCGGTGATAGTATCAAGGAAGATGAAACACTGGTAGAAATCCAAAATGATAAATCTGTAGAAGAAATACCTTCTCCTTACAGTGGTAAAGTAACCGCAATTCTCGCTAACGAGGGTGATACAGTCACTGTTGGCCAAGACATGGTTGAGTTTGATGGTGACGGCGCCGGCGCAAGTAGTGCCGCACCTGCTGAGACAACAGAGCCCGCACAAGCAAGCGCACCTGCTGGCGGGGCAAACTACGAATTCAAACTTCCAGAGCTAGGTGAAGGAATCGCCGAAGGCGAAATTGTTAAGTGGCACGTTGCCGTAGGCGATACTATCAAGGAAGACGAGACTCTGGTAGAAATTCAGAACGACAAGTCTGTCGAGGAAATTCCATCACCAGTAACTGGAAAAATCGTGGAAATTGTGGCTAATGAGGGTGACACAGTCACTGTTGGTCAACCATTGATTCAATTGAGCGTGCAGGGAGACGTGCCTGCTGAAGCTGCTCCAACCGCAAGTGCTAACGCAGCACCAACAGCACCAACAACAGCTGAAACACCTGCAACGGGCACTCCAGCTGCGCAATCAGGGGCAAAGGTATTGGCAATGCCTTCCGTAAGAAAGTATGCGAAAGAACAAGGCGTGGACATCACTCAAGTTACGCCAAGTGGTAAGAACGGTCATGTAGTTAATGCAGACATTGATGGCTTCAAGTCAAATGGTGGAGCAGTTGTTGTTCCTGCTGCGGCTGCACCACAAAGCGCACCGGTTGCTGCGAGCGCACCTGTAGCTGCACCTAAACCAACAAGTATCCCCCAATCTGACGAAGATACACGTGAGAAGATGAGCCCAACTCGTCGCGCAATTGCAAAGGCAATGACCACAAGTAAACATACAGCTCCACATGTAACGCTATTTGATGATGTAGAAGTTTCGAAGTTGATGGCGCACAGGAAGCACTTCAAACAGGTTGCTGCTGATCGCGGTATTAAGCTGACATTCTTGGCATACGTAGTTAAGGCGCTGACGATTGTTGCCAAGGAATTCCCAACTTTGAACGCTTCAATAGATGATTCAACACAAGAAGTTGTATATCACAATAGTTACAACATCGGAATTGCAACAGATACGCCACATGGACTATATGTACCTAACATTAAGCATGCCGACGCAAAGAGTCTGTTCACAATTGCAACAGAAATCTCCGAAAACGCAGCATTAGCTCAAGATAATAAACTTTCTGCTGACAGCATGCGTAATGGCACAATTACAATTAGTAATATTGGCTCCATCGGTGGTGGTTGGTTTACTCCGGTTATCAACTATCCTGAAGTGGCAATTCTTGGCTTCGGTAAGATTGCGACAGAACCAACTGTCAATGCTGACGGCGAAGTGGTAGCAGGCAAAGTATTAAAGCTCTCACTATCGTTTGATCACCGTCTGATTGATGGTGGTACAGCACAACGTGCAATGAATAGATTAAAGGAACTGCTTGCAGATCCTGAATTATTATTGATGGAAGGTTAATTAGACATGGTTGTAGGCGATTTTGCAATAGACTTAGATACAATAGTAATTGGTGCTGGACCTGGTGGTTACGTTGCAGCTATTCACGCTGCAGAATTGGGCCAGAAGGTGACAGTAATCGAGAAGGAGTTCGTTGGCGGCGTTTGTTTGAACGTCGGGTGTATTCCTTCGAAGGCGTTAATTAATGCAGGTCATCGTTTCCAACAAAGTCTAGACTCATCTGTTTTCGGTGTTAGCGCAGAGAATGTCAAAATAGATTTTGCTAAAACGCAAGACTGGAAACAACATAAGGTTGTTGACCGTCTTACCGGCGGTGTCAACATGCTATTTAAGAAACACAAGATTGATTTGATCATGGGTAATGCGTTCTTGAAAGATGATCATTCGCTGCGCGTGATTCAAAAAGATAGTGCACAAACATATACATTTAAGAACTTGATTATCGCAACTGGCTCACGGCCAATCGAAATCAAGGGCTTCAAATTTGGCAAACGGGTGCTTGACTCAACTGGCGGACTTAATCTACCAGAAGTGCCAAAAGAGCTTGTAGTAATCGGTGGTGGCTATATCGGTTCTGAACTTGCAGGTGCATACGCTAACTTGGGCGCGCACGTAACTATCCTCGAAGGAACAGATTCAATTCTGCCTAACTTCGATAAGGATATGATTAAGCTAGTTCTTGATAGCTATAAGAAGAAGGGTGTCACCGTTGTTACAAGTGCGATGGCTAAAGAGGCAGTGGAAACAGCTAATGGCGTTGAGGTTAGCTATGAAGCTGATGGCAAATTAAATAAAGTTGCTGCAGACTATGTTATGGTGACTGTTGGTCGTCGTCCTAATACCAACGACATTGGACTAGAAATTGCGGGAATCGAAAAAACCGAACGCGGTTTGGTCAAAGTAGACGAACAAGGTAGAACCAACAAGAAGAATATCTATGCAATTGGTGATATCGTTGCTGGTGCTTCCCTTGCCCATAAGGCAAGCTACGAAGGTAAGGTAGCCGCAGAAGCAATCGCAGGCAAACCAAGCACGGTTGATTATGTAGCAATGCCAGCCGTTTGCTATACCGATCCAGAACTTGGTACTGCTGGACTGACTGAAAAAGATGCCAAAAAAGATGGCCACAAGGTTAAGGTTTCTAAATTCCCATTTGTCGCAAATGGTCGTGCGATCTCCCTTGATCAAACTGAGGGATTTGTGAAATTGATTTCCGAACCCGAAACTGGTGAGCTACTAGGTGCACAGGTTGCTGGAGCAGGCGCTTCAGACTTGATTTCGGAATTAACCTTTGCACTTGAAGCAGGAGCGAATGTTGAGGATTTGGCATTGACAATCCATCCACACCCAACTCTTGGTGAGGCAATCATGGAAGCTGGCGATGTTGCTACTGGTTTCCCAACTCATATCTAAAAATAGTTGTTTTTTCAAGCGTAATTAAGCCGGTCTTAGACCGGCTTTTTTCGTACATCTTAGCGTAGTTTATGGTACAATTTCCTACGTAAGTGAGGTTTTTTCATGAATGAGAATCAGTTGTTGCAGGATTTAAATTTGTTTGTTACAGAAGCAGTTCAAATAATCACAACTAATCACCACGACATGACGGTGGCGAATAAGACCAGCAAGAGAGATTTGGTGACTAACGTTGATAAGCTTGTGGAACGCAGAATCAACAGCTTAATTGAAGAGCGATATCCGTCCGCAAAGATTGTGAGTGAGGAATATAATGCACATTCACTTGAATCGATGGCTGGTCTGGTCTTTTTTGTTGATCCGATTGACGGAACAATGAATTTCGTGCAGCAATATGACCATTTCGCGGTGATGGTGGGCGTCTATCGGGATGGAGATCCATTTGCTGGCATCATTCATGATGTGACCAACTCCGTTAGTTATTATGGCTCGAAGAATACCGGTATTTTCAAAAATGGGGTGGAAATGCCGCCTGTGCCGGACAGGGATATCAGCGAAGGGTTAGTTTCTGTTAGCAGTTATTTCGTGTTAGAGGACCGCTTTGCGGTTCAGAGTTTAATCAAACGCTCACTGGGACTCAGAATTCTTGGAAGTGCTGGAATTGAATTTACAGAAATTTTTGATCAGAAACAGATTGCCTATATCTCCCACCTACAACCGTGGGACTTAGCCGCCGGCAGATTCATTGCGGAAAAACTTGGTTTGCGGGTCACAACGATTGACGGTGAGCCACCAAGTATGCTAAAATCTGAAAACGTAATTATTAGTACGAAACAACTTCATGAAACTGCTATGGAAGTTTTACATGGTAAGCTGTGACTGCGTCACAGTTTTTTTATGAGGTCAGGGAGGAAAACTTTTTTGAAAATTAGAAACGACATAAGAAACATTGCGATTATCGCCCATGTTGACCACGGTAAAACTACTTTGGTGAACGAGCTCTTGAAGCAATCAGATACTTTGGCTGAGCACATCCAGATTGAGGATCGTGCGATGGATACGAATGCAATCGAGCGTGAACGTGGGATTACTATTTTATCCAAGAATACAGCTGTAAGCTATAAGGACACTAAAATCAACATTTTGGATACGCCAGGACATGCCGACTTTGGTGGTGAAGTTGAGCGAATCATGAAGATGGTTGACGGTGTTTTACTCGTTGTTGATGCGTACGAAGGAACAATGCCCCAAACTCGTTTCGTACTAAAGAAGGCATTAGAGCAGAAGTTGACACCAATTGTGGTCATTAACAAGATTGACCGCCCAGGTGCCCGTCCTGCAGAAGTTGAGGATGAAGTCCTTGAATTATTCATCGAACTTGGTGCTGACGAATCCCAACTGGAGTTCCCTGTTCTGTACGCAAGTGCGTTGAACGGTACTTCTAGCTACAAGCCTGAGCTGGATACACAAGAACACACGATGGATCCAATTTTTGAAACTATTTTGAATACGATTCCTGCACCAATTGATAACTCAGACGAGCCGTTACAATTTCAAATAACGATGCTTGATTATGATGATTACGTTGGTCGAATTGGTGTTGGCCGGATTTTCCGCGGTAAGATTAAGATTGGTGACCAAGTATCTGTGATGAAGGTTGATGGTACTGCCAAAAACTTCCGTGTGACTAAGCTGTTTGGTTACTTTGGTCTAAAGAGAACGGAAATTCAGGACGCTAAAGCCGGCGATCTCATTGCAATCTCCGGAATGGACGACATTTATGTTGGTGAAACAATCACACCGGTTGATCACCAAGAAGCTTTGCCACCTCTCCACATTGATGAACCAACTCTACAAATGACGTTCCTAGCGAACAATTCACCATTTGTCGGTCGTGAAGGTGAGTTTGTGACTGCTAGAAAGCTCGAAGAACGCCTGCTTAAGCAAACTAGAACCGACGTTTCGCTGAAAGTTGAAGACACTGATTTGCCGGGTGCTTGGGTAGTTTCTGGTCGTGGTGAGCTCCATCTTTCAATCCTGGTTGAGGAAATGCGTCGTGAAGGATTTGAGTTACAACTATCTCGTCCTGAAGTTATCTACCGCGACATCGACGGGGTTAAGTCGGAGCCTTTTGAATCAGTACAGATTGATACACCTGACGAGTATGTCGGTTCAGTCATTGATACTATGTCTCAGAGAAAGGCCGAGATGAAGAACATGGAGTCTGTCGGTAATGGTCAGACTAGACTTGTCTTCCTCGCACCATCACGAGGCTTAATTGGCTATTCTAACGAGTTTATGTCCCTCACAGGTGGTTATGGTATTATGAGCCACACGTTTGAAGAATACGCTCCAGCTATCAAAAATTGGGAACCAGGCCGGCGAAATGGTGCTTTAGTGTCAATTAACCAAGGTAACTCGACAACTTACTCACTCCAATCCGTTGAGGATCGGGGTCAGTTATTCATCGGCGCACAAGTTGAAGTTTACGAAGGAATGATTGTTGGTCAATCTTCACGTGACAGAGACATTGCGGTTAACGTTACAAAGGGAAAGAATTTGACCAATACCCGTGCGTCAGGTAAGGATCACTCTGCCTCAATTAAGACACCTAAGACTCTTTCGTTAGAACAGTCGATTGAATTCTTGAACGATGATGAATACTGTGAGGTAACACCAAAGAGTATTCGTCTGCGGAAGAAGATTCTGAATACAACAGAACGTCAAAAATTTGATAAGAAAAAAGGGATGGCTAACTAATTAGTAGTCCGATACTTAAATTACTGAACAGTACAACTGTTCAGTTTTTTTTATCTAAACGGATGCACGTGATATAATTAGGCAAGACTGATTTTAGGGGAGTACCAATTGTGCGAAGTAAAATTAAATATTTAGATTATGGCATCTTCATACCTTTTCTGTTATTGATGACTATCGGCCTAGTGATGATCTATTCCGCAAGTTCGGATTTGATGATTATCAACAAGCTAGACCCAACGAGCTACCTCAAACGACAATTAATCTTCGCCGTCTTGGCGTTGTTCATCGGGGGCATCGTTTTCTCACTTAAAATTCGGCTGTTTAAGAGCAAGTCACTCATCAAGGTCCTGTTATTCGGGGTAATTGCGATGCTGCTGTACCTGATGGTTTTGAAGCTTGTCAAAGGGGACTCTGCCGCGGTTAACGGTGCGGTTGGGTGGATTAACCTAGGTTCATTTAATATCCAACCAGTGGAATTTGCCAAGTTGATTTTAATTCTCTATCTGGGTTTTATTTTGGCCAATCGTGATGGGCGATTCGTTCCAGGTCGCATCGTCTATGAACTAACGGCACCTTCAATTATCGCAATTTTTTTGATGCTTCTCACATTTTTCCAGCCCGATTTAGGCGGGGCGGCTATTCTCTTCCTGATTACTATCATTATGTTCTCGGTCGCGGGCATCCCCTCAAGGCGCGTCATTCTACTCGACGTCCTGCTCATCAGTATGATCGTGTTAGGGGTTGCGGGCTTAATCTGGTGGAATCCGCCATTCTTACAGGATAGTTATCAATTTCAGCGCCTCCTCTCTTTCATCAACCCATTTAAACTGGAACAGCACGGTGGTGCTCAACTAGTCAATTCTTACTATGCCATTCATAACGGTGGTTTGTTCGGTGTTGGGCTGGGTAATAGTATCCAAAAGCGCGGCTATTTACCAGAACCATATACCGACTTTATCTTCTCCATTATTACGGAGGAACTTGGTGTGATCGGTGCTGCTGCCATTTTGGCGTTAATGTTCTTTCTGATCTGGCGCATTACGATGGTCGGATTGAAGTCGAATGATTCATTTAATTCGCTCGTTTGTTTTGGTGTGGCTACGATGATTTTTATTCAGACTTTCTTCAACATCGGTGCCGTGCTGGGACTGCTACCAATTACCGGTGTAACGTTGCCATTCATTAGTTATGGGGGATCAAGTCTATTAGTGTTGACAGCTTCGATTGCGCTCGTCTTAAATATTGCAGCGAATGAACGAATTAAGTCAGAGGAGGAGATTGCCAGTGCAAGTTAATTTGGGTGAAAAATTCAATAATCGCGTAGGACTAGTGGTTTGGCTGCGTAATTTTAATGACCAAAAGAAGCTCTTTCAATATGGCAATGTAGTCCATGCTTCGAAGGCACTGAAATATGTTTATCTTTATGTGCCAAAGGAGAAGGTACACGATATTCGGCATAGTCTCCAACGGGCTCATTTTGTGCGCAGAATCCAGTCTTCAAACGTACTAAAGTTAGACTTTGACCTTGCCCACGAGAAAGAGCTGATGGAACAGGTTAAACTTGAGGCACAGCAACATAATGAGGCAGAGAGGGGGAAACATTAGTGAGAATTATTGCAGGGCAATATGCTAGACGAAACCTATTCACATTAAAGAGTAATCTGACGCGTCCTACAGGTGACAAAGTAAAGGAATCACTCTTTAATAGCCTCGGCCAGTTCTTTGATGGTGGCCAGGTCCTTGATTTGTATGCGGGCAGTGGTGCATTGGGAATTGAAGCTGTTTCAAGGGGAATGGACAAGGCCTATTTGGTGGACATTGCGGCCGGAGCAATTGAGATTATCAAAAAGAATGTGGCGTTGACTAAAGAAACAGACAAGTTCACGGTAATCAAGCGTCCTGACACTGTGGCATTACAGCAGTTAGTGCAACAGAGTTGCCAATTTAACCTGGTTTTCTTAGATCCGCCGTATGCTAAACAAAAGATTAGCCAGATTATAACCAAGATGCTTGATTTGGACCTGTTAGCACCAGGCGCTCTGGTTGTAGCTGAGACAGATGAACAGACGGAGCTAATGACGGTACCAGGCACTAGCTTACAGAAAACTTTGAACTACGGACACACAACAATCAGAATTTATCAAAGGGAGCAGTAGATGATGAGCACAGCAATTTTTCCAGGGAGCTTCGATCCAATCACAAATGGTCACTTAAAGACACTCGAACGTGCAAGCAAGTTGTTCGACAAAATTTACTTTGTGGTGTTAACAAATACGCAGAAAAAGTATTTATTTGACCAGTCTGAACGAGTTACCTTGGCCAAAGTTTGCTTGCGTTACCTTGATAACGTTGAAGTGGTCAGCCGGACCGCCAGCCTGACGGTCGATGTTGCCCATGAATTAAAGGCTGATTTCATCCTCCGAGGGCTTAGAAACGAGCAAGATTTCAGTTACGAGCGGGCAATTGCAGCGCTGAACAAGACGCAGGATCCAACACTCGAGACGGTATTCATGCTTGCCGACCCAACAGAAAGTTACATCTCGTCGAGTATGATTAAAGAAATTGCAATTTTTGGTGGTAACTTGAAGGAGTTAGTACCCCAAGAAGTAGCCCAGGCATTGCAACAGAAGTTGTTAGATTAGGATTGATTTATGAAAGTTCAGCCCAATATAATTAAACGAAAGAGTTATAAACTAGTTTGGTTAGTGCTGGCCGTTTGCGTAGTTGTCGCCGGCCTCTTTTTACCGACAAAATACTACGTAGAAACTCCCGGTGGTGCCTATCAAGTAAGCAAGTATTTCAAGATTGATCAACCGCAAAGTCACAGCGGTGGTTTTTATTTTACAGCGGTGTCCATCCGACCCGCCATGGTGTTTGATTACCTGACGAATTCGTGGCGTAGTTTTAGTGAACTTGTACCGAAGAAAGAAATTGATGGTGATAATACCACAGAGGAACATAATAAGGTTGAACAATTCTACATGGCAGATTCAATCAATAATGCGGTCTATTTTGCCGCCAAAACCGCACACGTTCCGGTCAAAAAAACTTTTGAAGGAATCTATGTGATGGATGTTCTAGCTAGTTCTGATTTCAAAGGAAAATTAGCGGTTGGCGATGTGATTAATCAAGTCGACGGCCATACTTTTCATGATTCCAAAGAGTTGATTGCTTATTTCGCTGGTGTCAAACTAGGTCAGACGATTAGGATTGGTGTGCAAAGGGCCGGTAGGACCCAAGTAATTAGTGGTCAAGCCACGAAATTGCCCGAGACGAAAAGAGTCGGTATTGGCATCACGTTAACGGAGAAGTCGCGGGTCACCAGTACACCGGCGGTCCATGCCGATATCACGGATATTGGTGGACCTTCCGCGGGATTGATGTTTACGCTTGAGCTCTACCAGCAGCTTGCTCATCAAGATATTGCCCAATCCCGCAAAATTGCTGGGACAGGCACGATCGATGAAACAGGTCATGTTGGCTCAATCGGGGGCATTGATAAGAAGGTGGCTGCAGCTGCCAAAAAAGGAGCAAAAATATTTTTTGCTCCGAGTGAACGCCTGCCAGGGATGACCAAAAGAACCACTAATTACGCCGAAGCAGTCACGGCGGCCAAAAAGTTAAAGACAGAGATGAAAATCGTGCCGGTGAAGAACTTCACTGATGCATTAAATTATTTAACACAACATTGATGGATGTTGTGTTTTTTTGCGTACTTACAATTAGAGGTGATTACTAATGAAGTACGTGGAATTATTAAAGCAAAAGAAGGCTTATGTGATTGGCGCAATCGTGTTGCTTGCTGGCGGATTATTAATCGCAATGAAGCTTTTTACCCAACCGGTGGATAACGAACAGGTATTTAAAGATGTATCTAATTCGTCAAGCAGTGGTCAGAGCACAGTAAAGAATGCGCGCGCGACAAGCAAGAAGGAGCAGAAGAATACCAGAATTACCGTAGATATCTTCGGTGCGGTAGCGCATGAGGGTGTCTATCAAATTGCGGCGGGAGCAAGGTTAAATGACTTGATCAAGCTTGCCGGTGGTATTGATGTTAAAGCCGATTTAAAGGCAATCAACCGGGCGCTGATTTTGACTGACGAGGCCAAAATTTATGTGCCGTATCAGGGAGAAAACGCTCCAGCCGTCGGTATTAGTGAAAATACTACTGGGGACGCAGGCTCCGGAAAAGGTACGGCCGCTGCAGCGAAGATTGACATTAACCAGGCAACGGTCTCGGAGCTGCAGGAATTAAACGGCATCGGTGAGAAAAAGGCCGAACAGATTGTCACATATCGTGAAGAGAATGGCCCGTTTAAGGACGCCAAGGAACTAACCAATGTGAGTGGTATTGGAGATAAAACATTTGAAGGTCTTGCCGATCAAGTCACCGTTTGATGTAACGAATTTGTTTAGCTCGGGTAAGTTTTTCGTCTTGGCCGGGCTTAGTTTGCTGTCTGTCCTGACATTCTTGAATAAGAATACGCTGGCGAGTTTCTTATTATTACTCGTACTATTAAGCTACTTTTTGCTTATGGTTCTGAATAAACGGCAGCTTGATTTATTGATTCTGTTACCGTTAATTGTGTTGCTTCTTGGGTACTTTCAGGATAAAAAATTTGAGGCATTGGCTGCACCGAATCAGCGCTCACCAATTTACGTCATCCGTCCCGATAAGGTGACTCTGAAAGATGACTTTTTCTATGGTGAGGCCACGAGTGCCGAGCAGACGGTGACGTTGCAGCTTAAGCCAACACCACAAATGCGTAGGATGGTGGCTGCGGGTCTACCATTTCTCGTAAAAATCAACCAATTTAAAGCGGAATTAATTACTGAAGCGACTAATATTGGTGAATTTAACCTCAGGGAGTTCTACAAACGAAAGCGCATCAAGTACGCATTAACGCTTACCAAATATCTAATTGCCAAAAAGCAGGTGACTTTAAGTGATCGAATTATTCAATTTAGAGCAAGGCTGCGCCAGTGGCTTTCGCAACTGCCTGAGAACTTGAGGTTCTTCTCGGGAGAGTTGTTCCTCGGCGAGAATTTAGGGACAGGGGAGCACAATCTGGTGGATGATTTCAGAAATATCGGTATTATTCATCTGCTAAGTTTATCGGGAATGCACGTTTTACTGTATACCCAGGTAGTCACCTTTCTTTTTAATCTGTGCAAAATCAATCAACGTGTCAAATATGCTTCTTTGGTATTGCTTCTGCTAGTGGTCTGTATAATTGGTGATTTTCAAGCAGGACTGGTTCGGGCCTCGTTGGCTTACGTGGTATCTATCCTTGCGAAGCTGTCGAAGAAACGCATTGGTACGCTAGATCAATTCGGTATTGTTGCGCTAATTCACCAATTGTTGATGCCACAATTATTCTTAAATGTAGGAGCGCAACTGAGTTATTTGATGGTTCTTGGTCTGAAAATCATGCCGAGAATGGGATCTGTGGGCCAGTCGGCTAGACTCAATATGTTGATCACGCCAATTCTCTTATTCAATTTTTTTGAACTGAATATCTTGACCATCTTTTATAATTTCTTGGCCATTCCACTATTTAATTTCATCATTCTACCGGTAACGGTGGGGGTGGTTATTTGTGGTGCGCTCATGCCGGGGCTGATTCCACCGGCGGAGCAAATTCTTAGTATCCTTTCCGGTGGCGTTTCGTTTTTAGGGAGAGTCGGCCTTGGAAACGTCGTATTTGGTCAATTAGCGCAGGTAATTACGTTTAGTGTAACTTTCTTGCTGATAAGCTGGCTCATCTTTTGGAGTGAGCAGGCTAAACGAAGATTCTGCCTGTATACCGGGCTCATTCTATTGGCGTTAAATATCCTTTTGAATCTGTTTCCAATTAATGGTCAAGTAACCTTTATTGATGTTGGCCAAGGAGATAGTATTTTGTTGACGACCCCGATTAATCGTAAGACTGTCTTAATTGATACTGGTGGACGACTCAACTTCGGCGGTACCAAGCCTAGGAGGAGTAACTTTGAAAAGGTTTCTCTGCCCTTTCTTAAAAGCCAAGGAATCACACACATCGATGCCGTTTTCCTGAGTCATCAGGATGCTGATCATATCGGTGATTTAGCCGATTTACTAGAAAATTTTACGGTCAATAAGCTGTACTTTGGAATCGGGATGCAGGCTAATCCGAGTTTCCAACGTAAAATACGGCCATTTCTAAAGCAAGTCAAACTCATACCAGTACAGGCAGGGGATCAGCTGTTAATTGGTACAATTACAATCGATGTGTTGCACCCGAGCATTGCGGGATTGGGTACAAATGAAGATTCCGTGGCACTTAAGGTGAGTATTGGACGGAAAAAATGGCTCTTTACCGGCGATTTAGACATTGCTGGTGAACAGAAAATTATTCGACAAACGGCAGATATTCAGGCTGATTTTCTCAAACTAGGACACCATGGTAGTAAAACATCTACTGATGAGAGTTTTCTTTTGGCCGTAAATCCCCGTGTGGCATTTATTTCCGCAGGGAGAAATAATCGGTATCACCATCCGCACCAGGAAACGCTTGATAAGCTGCAGACGTATGATATCCGGTCATTAAATACCGCTGAATGTGGTATGATTAACTGGTATTTTAATCCGTTTGGGCTGAATTGGCTCAACTATTATTTAAAGTAAGGTAAATATGGCTCTCAAATCATTTTTCAAAATAACTAATCCAAATAAACCAAATCTGTTAATTTCCGGCTCCTCCGCTAGCCTGAACGACCTCTTACTAGCGGATTATTTGGCACAACCAACGTTTGTTGGATATGAACGAATTACACTAGATTTGGAACTTGAACCGCTAGATGAGTTAATTGCGACATTAGCAGAATCTTCCTTATTTAGTACGCAGAAGATTATTGTGGTCAAAAACCCGCTGTTTCTTACCGGCAAATTAACTAGTTTCAAGCAGCATGAATTGACAGAGTTGGAAAATATTTTTGCACAAATAGATACCTTGGATCATGTGGTTGTATTGAAGGCAGACGTAGCTAAGCTAGACCAACGACGAAAACTGCTCAAGCTGGTTAAACAGCATTTTCAAGTCATGCTGACTGATTTCAAACCATTTGTTTTACCGCAGTTGGTTGACGAACTAGTAGGGGAGCATGATTTCACGATTGAACCCACAGCTAAAAAAGAGTTGCTGAATCGCTCCAACAACCAAATTGATCCGTTAATTGCTAATTTAAACAAGTTGTATAGCGCAACTAGCACGCATACCATTACGGTGGAATTAGTGCGGGCAAATATTGAGCAGAGTATTGAACAGAATATCTTCGAAGTGCTTACTGCTGCGCTGAAGCACGACTATACTCAGATGCTGACGCTGTTTGACGACCAAATGCGACAGGGTACTGCGGTCGTGCAGCTCACATCGATCCTCTCGAGCCAACTTAGTTTTATCGTGTCAGTGAAGATTCTAAGTAAGCGGATGAGTGAGGGAGAGATAGTGGCCGCATTAAAGGCCCACCCATATCGTGTTAAACTTGCACTTCAAAATCGTGCAGCGCTGGCCATGCTGGTTGCAAAACAGAAGGGCATAATTGAGCTTGAATTTGGCTACAAAAGTGGTCAGTTTCAAGGTGAGACGCCGCTGAAGAGCTTTCTGTTAACTTTTTAGCGACAAAAAAAGAACATAGATGATAATCATCTACGTTCTCTTTAAAAAATACTTATTTAGCTAGGTATGTTAAGCGTGACTTGTCACGGTTAGCCTTGTTCTTGTGAATCAATCCCTTAGAAGCAGCTTTGTCGATTGCACGGATTGCGTCTTTAAGTAGTTCAGAGGCGTTTTCTGCACCAGCGGCTTGCGCTACCTTAAACTTCTTTACTGCAGTACGTAAACTACTTAATTGAGCAGAATTTTTCGCGCTGGCAGCATTAGCTGTTTTAACACGTTTGATAGCTGATTTGATTTGTGGCATTAAAATCACCTCCGTAAAATAGTTTTAAATCTCAGCGGTCTTTATTATACTGAAGAAATAACTTCCTTGCAAGTTAAAAATTATTTGCACGTAACAAAGCAATAGTGTAGAATACTACTTCGGAACCACTAACGCTGCCTATCGACTCACCGACGATAAGCGTTGTTAGTGGCAATTATTTGAAAGGTGGAACAACCATGGCTATCTCAAAAGAGAAGAAGAACGAAATCATTAGCAAGTATGCTACACACGAAGGAGACACTGGTTCACCAGAGGTGCAAGTTGCTGTCTTGACCGAAGAGATCAATTCATTAAATGAACATTTACGTATTCACAAGAAGGATCATCATTCATATGTTGGTCTTTTGAAGAAGATTGGTCACCGTCGTAACTTACTTGCTTACCTACGTAATAAAGATGTTACAAGATATCGTGAATTAATCAAGAGCTTAGGCTTACGTCGTTAAGCGACAACCGGACACATATGTGGCCGGTTTTTTTATTACTATCACTTTGTTCGGGCTTTATGTTAGAATTAACTAGTTAGTTATCGTTTCGACCATAATCGGTCCATAGTTTTAAGCTAAACAAATATGATGAGGTAAAAAAATGAAGCAAGATATCAAAATAATGATTTTGGGAGGCGTCCGTGAGAACGGTAAGAATATGTACGCCGTTCAAGTTGACGATGAGATTTTCATTCTCGATGCAGGACTCAAGTATCCAGAAACAGAGTTGCTAGGTATTGACATTGTCATTCCCGAGTTGAAATTTTTCGAGGAGAATATCGACAAGATCGCCGGTATTTTCCTGACTCACGGACACGCAGATTCAATTGGTGCATTACCATATATTCTGCGGCAATATGATATACCTGTTTTTGGCTCGGAATTGACCATCGAACTGGCAAAGATTACGGTTGAGAAAGAGAATAAGAAGGTCAAGAATAGTACATTTCACAAGATTGATGCGGATACCGAGATTGAGTTTGGCAAGACATCCGTTAGCTTCTTTAAGGTCACACATTCAATCCCTGGGTCAATCGGTATTGCGTTGAAGACTGCTTATGGTCACATAGTTTATACCGGGGACTTCAAATTTGATCAATCTGCAAAGCCAATGTATGCGACTGATTTCGGTCGTTTGGCCAAACTTGGTCAGGAGGGCGTACTCGCTTTACTTAGTGATTCCACCAATGCAGAGGCTCCGTATGAGAATGCTAGTGAGCGCGAGATAGAAGAGTATGTACTGGATACTTTTAAATATCATACAGGTAGAATCATTGTTGCTTCCGTTGCTTCGAATATTTCAAGAATTCAGCAGGTATTTAATGCCGCAGCAGCATCGGACAGGAAGGTTCTGCTAACTGGTCGGGATTTGGCAAAGATAGTACGCACGGCGTTGAAATTGAATTACCTCACGTTACCGGAAGAAGATTTGCTCATTCAGACAAAGGATATCAAGCAGGTCAATCCTGAGAATCTGGTAATTCTAGAAACCGGCAAAACAGGCGAACCATTGAAATCACTGCAAAAGATGGCGACAAATCGCCACCGTTTGATTAAGATTCAAGAGGGCGACCTAGTCTTTATCACCACCACACCATCTCACGCAATGGAGACAAACGTAGCGCGCACTGCAGATCTGGTTTATCGTGCTGGCGGTGAGGTAAAGGAGATTGGCCGTGATATCCACTCGAGTGGTCACGCAACTAAACGTGATTTACAACTGATGCTCAACCTGTTAAAGCCGCAGTATCTTATTCCGGTTGAAGGTGAATACCGTCTGCTAGCAAATCACTCTGAACTGGCTGTTGAAGCTGGTGTCCAGCCGGAGAATATCTTCATTACAAAGAATGGTGATACTCTGCGGTATGAGGAGGATGGGTTCCACTTGTCAACGCCCGTACCTGCTGATGATATGATGATTGATGGTTCTGGAATTGGCGATATTGGCACGATTGTCCTGCGTGATCGTAAGGTATTGTCCGACGATGGTATTTTCATTACTGCGGTCACAATTGATCGGAAAAAGAAGAAAATCATCTCACAGCCAAAGGTAACAACGCGTGGATTCGTCTATATTAAGGCTAACCGTGACTTAATGAATCAGGCTATTGAAGTTGTAAAAACCGCAATTACCAATAATTTTGAGAATAAGAAATTTGATTGGAACGATTTGAAACAAGATGTTAGAAGTGATCTTGAGAAATTTCTCTACGATCAAACGCACAGGAAGCCTGTGATTCTACCGGTAATTATGGAAGTTAACCAGAACAGGCACCGTAACCTGGTCAAGAACAAGGCAGAGGAACAAAATGACGCTAAGTAAAACTCAAGTGGAGTTTATGAGGTTGGCTGCTGATGCTGTTGTTACGCAAAATTTTGATGTTGCACGGGATTATCTTGTTGAGGCAAATAAGATTAGTGTGGAGCCGCAGATTAGTCGACAACTCGTAGAGATTGAGTTAGAACTGCAAGAAAAAGATCAGGCTTACCTTACAATTAAGGAGATGCCCGATCTTTTTTCAGATATTAACGTGTTTGAATTGTATCAAAAAGTGTTGGCCATAAATCACCTGCACATCGAACAACAACAGATTGTGGCCCAAGTGAGCCGAATTTATGATGCAAATGAGTTTGCTTTATACCAGGATAAGGTTGATGCAAACTTGGCTGAGCCCGTCACTGGTGAGAAGAGGGGTGAGATATTTGAGGCGAGTCTGGCTCTGTTCTCGACTGGTCGATTATTCACCCAGACAGCTATTCGACAGCTCCATCAGCTCAGCCAAACCGATTACCTGCAATTGGCGCGGCTGTACCTCACACTGCCAAACATGAACGTGCAGAACAAGACTTTTTTGGTGGAGGACCTAATTCGCTTGCGTCTGGAAGAGACGGTGAAGGTAACCGTGCTTGATCAACCATTTGACTTTGTGCCGGCAACGACAGATTTTTTCTTCAAAACTAATTTATACGTTACCGGACAACGCTGGCTCGAGCAAAAGCTTGAGAAGGATCCGATATTGCTAGAGCAGATTCTTGGAGAATTCAGTTATTGTTTGGGGGCGCTCTACCCGGTGGAGGAAAGATTTATTCCCGATGTTGCAGAATTTTGTGCTACACTAGTGGAGTTTGTTGCGCGCGGTCAGTTTTTGGCGACTGACGATCCGGCGGGGCAAACGAACGTAACGGAACTTTTGAACCAGATTTATCATGCAAGATAAAATTTGTCTTCAAATAGGTTTACATTTTAGTATAAGGTAAGTATAATTAATAAAGGATATTTTCAAGCGAGCGAGCTATGCTTTTTCGCCTGAAAGTAGTACAATAATCAACAGAGAACTATCCGTTTTTCTCAACGGACTTCTTGCAAATTTACAGGAGGGTCATTTTAATGGCAGAAAAAGAACATTACGAAAGAACAAAGCCGCATGTTAACATTGGTACCATCGGACACGTTGACCATGGTAAAACAACTTTAACAGCTGCAATTACTAGTGCTTTAGCTAAGAAAGGTCTTGCTAAAGAACAAGACTATGCATCAATCGATAAAGCACCTGAAGAAAAAGAACGTGGTATTACTATCAACACTTCTCACGTTGAATACGAAACTGAGAAGCGTCACTACGCTCATATCGATGCCCCAGGACATGCTGACTACGTTAAGAACATGATTACTGGTGCTGCACAAATGGATGGTGCCATCTTAGTTGTTGCCGCAACTGATGGTCCAATGCCACAAACACGTGAGCACATCTTGTTGGCAAAACAAGTTGGTGTTGGCTACATCGTTGTCTTCTTGAACAAGACAGACTTGGTTGACGATCCAGAATTGATTGACTTAGTTGAGATGGAAGTCCGTGAATTGCTTTCAGAATACGATTTCCCAGGTGATGATATTCCTGTGCTTCGTGGTTCAGCATTGAAGGCACTTGAAGGTGATCCAGAACAAGAACAAGTTATTTATGACTTGATGGACACTGTTGACGAATACATTCCAACTCCAGAACGTTCAAATGATAAGCCATTCTTGATGCCTGTCGAAGACGTATTTACGATCACTGGTCGTGGTACTGTTGCTTCAGGTCGTATCGACCGTGGTGAAGTTCACGTTGGTGATGAAGTTGCAATCGTTGGTTTGAAACCAGAAATCTTGAAGAGTACTGTTACTGGACTAGAAATGTTCCGTAAGACTCTTGATGCTGGTGAAGCCGGAGATAACATTGGTGCATTGCTCCGTGGTATCGACCGTAGCCAAATCGAACGTGGTCAGGTTCTTGCTAAGCCAGGTTCAATCCAAACACATACTAAGTTCAAGAGTGAAGTTTATATCTTGACTAAAGAAGAAGGTGGACGTCACACTCCATTCTTCTCAAACTACCGTCCACAATTCTACTTCCACACTACTGACGTAACTGGTGTTATCGAGTTACCAGATGGTGTTGAAATGGTTATGCCTGGTGATAACGTTACTTTCGAAGTTGACCTTATCGCTCCAGTTGCCATCGAAAAGGGAACTAAGTTCACTGTTCGTGAAGGTGGCCGTACTGTTGGTGCTGGTCAAGTTACTGAAATTCTTGACTAATCAACGCTCTAAGAAGACGCATATCTATGCGTCTTTTTTTTTTGCCTTGATTGTAAGAAAGTAATTAAAGGTTTATATTTGAGTTATCTAAAATAAGTAATATATTAATTAGATTAAGAATAGATGCAGAGCCCAGCTGAACTTGTGCGCTTGTCACATTTCGCGCAATATTATAAGGAATCCGAGAATAAAAGATACCGACAGATTATTTGTACTTAATGGTCTAAAAAACTATTGATAACGAGTAAAAACAATGAAAAAGTATTTGGTTAAGCACAGAAAAAGTACAGTCCTAAACGCAGTTTGGTTAACTTTTAATATGCTGTTGAGTACACTCACTTCGGTTTTATTTACATTCTCGACCAACGTAATTTTTGAAAGAAACCTGAATAAGTTTCTCCTGTGGACAGGGGTCAACGTGTTGACCTGGGCAGTATCAATAACAAGCGAATATTTCCAGGATATCTCGTAGGAAAAATTAATCCAAACAATGTTGGTTGATCTTAAGCACGACATATCAAATTAGATATCGCAACTTGATATTAATCGCTTTCATCAGAAGAATGTTGGGCAATATATCGCACACTATGTGAATGATACACAGACAATTGAAGCGAATTCTTTTCGTAATTTTTTTAGTTTAATCAGTGATATTGCAGCGATTATTTTCTCGGTTATTGCTCTAGCAATGTATCACTATGTATTGCTGGCGGCCACCCTTATTTTAGCAATCGTTATGCTAAAGCTACCTCAGATATTTAGCAAAAGGCTTAGTACTGCAACGGCAGAACTGTCCAATGCAAATGGCTTATTCTCGAACAGAATTACAAATATTCTGAATGGTTGTAATGTGTTTTTCAACGCAGACAAACTGAGAATGATTCCACAAAGAATTGCTGTTGCCTCCAAGGCGTACGCGACTAGTCGAGTTGATTACACGCGGACGCAGGATCAGGTCGGGACGGGAATTAACTCTATCTCGTTGGTCTGTCAGATATTGGTAGACGTCATCACAAGCACATTGGCCATAATGAGCCAAGTACCTTTTGGTGCAATCAGCTCTACCGGCAGTATCGCAGCAAGTATATTCAACGGTTTGAAACATTTGAGTAAAGAACAGGTCCAACTAAAGGCAACTGAGCCGCTAGTTCAGAGTTTTGGCACAACTGAATCATCGACTAATGAGCAAGGACAGACTAACTTGAATTTTGAGCATGCCATTGTGGCACAGAATCTTGGCTATCAAATAGAGCAGCAAAATGTGCTGACAGATCTCAATTTTACTATTAAGAAGAATGAAAAAGTGGCGACTATCGGTCAGAGTGGTTCAGGGGAAAGCACGCTACTAAAAATCCTGAGCGGCCAGTTGCCTGACTACAGCGGAAGTCTAAAGGTTGATGGTCGTGAGGTTAAAGAACTAACTAGCGGACAACTTAGACAGATTACACAGTACGTCGATCAAAATAATTATTTGTTCAACGACAGCATCGTCAATAACATCACAATTTGGGCTGAAAACCCTGCTGTTGAAAAGGTTGAATCTGTACTAAGTATGGCGGGTGTGGATTTTGTCAGTGATTATGATACTGTTATCCTGGAGAATGGTCGTAATTTCTCTGGTGCGCAACAACAAAGAATCGGGCTTGCCCGTAGTTTCTACGCACCTAAACCAATAATCAGCCTGGATGAAATAACTTCGGCGCTTGATACAGCCACGGCAAAGAAGATAGAGCAACGTATTTTGGCAGATAAGAACCGGACTGTGCTAGAAGTTACTCATCATTTGAATCCCGAACTAAGCGGAATGTACTCCCAGGTCATTTCCTTAGACAAGCAAGCTTAGGGATAATTGTAGGCTGAAATAAAATGCAGTAGGACCGGACCAATAAGTGTATGTTTTATTGCGTTTTACAAATTTTTAATGTAAGATATTTAAGTATGCTAAAGCAACCCAAAAACGCAATCGGAGGGAAATAAAATGTCCGCTAAGTGGGAAAAGGCTGGAAAAAATTCTGGCGAATTAACATTTGAAATTTCAGAAGAACAAATCAAACAAGGATTAGATGAAGCATTTAAACGTGTTAAGAAGAATCTGAACGTGCCTGGTTTTAGAAAGGGTAAAGTTCCACGTCTAATCTTCAACCAGATGTATGGTGAAGAAGCATTGTATGAAGAAGCGCTTAACAGCATTCTGCCGGATGTCTATGCTGCTGCCATTAAAGAAGCTGGTATCGAGAATGACATTGTTGGTCAACCTCAAATCGAGCCTGAATCCATGGATAAGGGTGCAGCTTGGGTAATGAAGGCAACAATTGCAACCAAGCCTGCTGTTGAACTTGGTGACTATACTGGACTTGAAGTAGAGAAACAAGATCGCCGCGTACTCGTTAAAGATGTTAACGCACAACTTGAATCAAAACGTGAGTTAAACGCTGAGTTAGTCCTTAAGGAAAAAGGTAAGTCTGCTGACGGTGATACCGTTGTGATCGACTACAAGGGAACTGTTGACGGCGAATCCTTTGATGGTGGTTCTGCCGACAACTATTCGTTAGTTCTTGGCTCAAACTCCTTCATTCCTGGTTTCGAGGAACAATTAGTTGGCCACGAAGCTGGCGACGATGTCGATGTCGTTGTTACTTTCCCAGAGGACTATCAAGCAAAAGACTTGGCTGGTAAAGAGGCACACTTTGCGACTAAGATTCATGAAATCAAGACGAAGGAACTCCCTAATCTTGACGATGATTTTGCAAAGGATGTTGACGACTCCGTTCAAACTCTTGATGAACTAAAAGAAAAGATTAAGGGTCAATTGAAGGAGCAAAAGGCCGAAGCTGCTGATGAAGCAGTTCAAGAACTCGCTGTTGCTCAGGCTGTTGCTAATGCTACCATCGAGGAAATTCCTCAAGTGATGATTGACGATGAAGTGAATACACAACTGCAACAATACCTTGGGAACATGCAGAGACAGGGTATCTCACCAGAGATGTATTACCAAATCACTGGTACTAGCGAAGATGATTTGAAACAACAAATTGCCGGTACAGCAGAGGATCATGTGAAGACAAACCTTGTACTTGAAGCAATCGTCGCTAAAGAGGGATTGACAGCCTCAGACGATGAGATTAAGGATGAGATTAAGAATCTTGCCGCTGAATACAATATGGATGAGAAGGTTGTTCGTCAAACATTGACTGACGACATGCTCGGACATGATATTGCTGTGAGAAAGGCAATCGAACTTGTTGCCTCTTCAGCGAAGGAAGCAGCCAAGAAGTCGACTAAGAAGTCTACTGACAACAAAGAAGCAAAAGAAGACAAATAATAAGTGTTATAAAATTGGTGGGGAGACCCACCTTTTTTCAATTAAGCTGAAAACTTTACCCTAGTAGTGTTTTGTGGTAATTTAGCAGTTGTAATTAAGTAGTATACAAATAAGTTTGAATTGAAATTTACAAGATAGAGGAGTGTTCTGATGTTTGTCGATGAAATGGAAAATCCAGAACAAATTAAATGTTCTTTTTGTGGTAAAACGCGGGACCAGGTCAGAACGATTGTCGCCGGTAATGGCGTCTACATCTGTAATGAATGTATTGAACTCAGTCAGCAAATTATTGAGGATGAATCCAGAAACAACTCGTTAAAGGACGCCAAAGATCTGCCGACTCCAATTGAGTTAAAGGCAAAGTTAGACAATTATGTTATTGGCCAGGAGAATGCTAAAAAAACACTTTCTGTCGCCGTTTACAACCACTATAAGAGAATTAGCCAGATGAATCTGGATGACGGCACAGAGCTTCAGAAAAGCAATATCGCGCTAATCGGACCTACGGGCTCTGGGAAGACCTTCTTGGCGCAGACACTGGCTCGTACTTTGAATGTTCCATTTGCCATCGCTGATGCGACTACGTTGACTGAGGCTGGCTATGTGGGTGAAGATGTCGAGAACATCTTGCTCAAGTTACTTCAAAATGCCAATTATGATGTTGAACGTGCGCAAAGAGGAATTATTTACATCGATGAAATTGATAAGATTTCTAAGAAGAGTGAGAACGTCTCGATTACTCGTGATGTTTCCGGTGAAGGCGTGCAACAGGCACTACTGAAGATTCTTGAGGGAACAATTGCAAACGTGCCACCGCAGGGTGGTCGCAAGCACCCACAACAAGAAATGATTCAGATTGATACAACGAACATCCTCTTCATAGTCGGTGGAGCCTTCGATGGGATCGACAAAATTGTCAAGAGTCGTTTGGGTGACAAAACAATTGGTTTCGGTAGCTTTAATGATGAATCAAAAGACGTTGCCGATGATAAGTGGACCAAGCACCTTATTCCCACAGATTTGATGAAATTTGGTCTGATCCCAGAGTTTATTGGGAGAATTCCGATTATCACTACATTGGATAAGCTGACTGAGGACGATTTAGTGAGAATACTGACCGAACCCAAAAATGCGCTTATTAGACAATACCGTAAGCTATTTGAATTGGATGAGGTGGAATTAGACTTCACTGATGATGCCCTTGCTGAGGCTGCCAAAATTGCGATTGAGCGCCATACTGGTGCTCGTGGTCTTCGTTCGATTATCGAAGATAGCCTAATGGATGTCATGTATGAAATCCCAAGTAATAAGAATGTGGCCAAGGTCATAGTTGATCGGGCCGTGATTCAGAAACTTAAAAAGGCTGAAGTAGTCTTAAAGAAGACGGAAGAAGAGGCTTCTTAACGTGAAAATTAAAACCGTTGAGATGGTCATGAGTGCCGTTTCCAGTAAACAATATCCAACTGACCAGCAATCAGAGATTGCTTTATCCGGCCGGTCAAATGTTGGTAAGTCCAGTTTGATCAACGCTATTCTGAACAGAAAGAAACTCGCGCGGACTTCTAGTTCCCCGGGTAAGACGCAGACGCTGAATTTCTATCATGTCAATGAGGAGTTCTATTTGGTTGACGTGCCTGGTTATGGCTACGCTAAAGTTTCTAAGAAACAACGGGCAGAGTTCGGGGTGATGATTGAAGAATATTTGACCACCCGTGATAATCTCCGTGGGGTAGTTCTATTGATTGACTCTCGGCACGAGCCCACGGCTGATGACGTGACTATGTTTGAGTACGCCCAATACATCGGCAAACCGATCCTGGTTGTGGCAACGAAGATTGACAAAATAAAACCTAGTCAGCACAATAAGGTGTTCAAACAAATCAGCAGCAAGATTGATTTGCATGCTGCAAATGTCTCATTCCTGACTTTCAGTGCAGAAACCAAGCTCCATGTTGAAGAATTTTGGCAGTGGATCGAAGAACAGCTGTAATGCTGTTGACACGGAATTTTGTATTATACAAGTAACTATTGATAAGTCTAGTTTTGCTCCAAATTTTTAAAATAAAAACATATTTTTGTTGACATTAAAATTTGGATGGGTTAAATTAATGCTATTCCAATGACAAAGGAAGAGTAAGCTGGAATACACGCACAGCGAGTCAAGGACGATGAGAGCTTGACGGTGTAGCCAGACGAAGGCGCGCCTTTTAGGATTCTAAATTAGAATAATAAAGCGGATTAATCATCAATTAGAGTGGTACCGCGGGTTAAACAACTCGTCTCTTTTCAATTATTTCAATTGAAAAGGGACTTTTTTTGTATCGGAGGAAGAATGGACTATAAAAAAATTATTGCAGCCGCAGTGTTCGCTGCGACTGACGCAGCATTAAACGAAGAGGAAATCTATCGCTTACTCGAAGTTCCTAAGCAGGAGAATCTGGGAGATTATGCGTTTCCTGCATTTGCATTAGCAAAGACGTTCCATAAGAATCCAGCAGTCATCGCTGAAGAACTGGCGACTAAAGTCAAGTCGGACTATTTCGACCATGTTGAAGCAGTGGGACCATACCTCAACTTTTTCTTGAGCAAGAACGTCGTTTCAAATGAGGTAATTAAGCAGGTTTTGAACGAGGGAGCAGATTACGGTTACTTTGATGAAGGTCATAATGGAAACGTCCCGATTGATATGTCGTCACCGAATATCGCTAAGCCAATGTCCATGGGTCACTTACGCTCAACGGTAATTGGGAATGCGGTTGCTAATATTCTCGCTAAACGTGGCTACCATCCGATTAAAGACAATCATCTAGGTGACTGGGGAACCCAATTTGGTAAGTTAATCACGGCTTACAAGCTCTGGGGTAACGAGGAGGATGTCAAAAAGGATCCAATAAAAAATCTCGTTGCTTATTATGTGAAGTTTCATGAGGAGGATGTTGAGCATCCGGAACTGGATGACGAAGCACGTCTTTGGTTTAAGAAACTTGAGGATGGTGATGAAGAAGCACACCGTCTCTGGAAGTGGTTTAGCGAGGTATCTTTGAAGGAATTCCAACGGGTTTACGATATTTTGGATATTCAGTTTGATATCTATAACGGTGAGGCCTTCTATAACGATAAACTCGACGAGGTAGTTGAGTTGTTGAAACAAAAGAATCTGTTGGAAGAATCTGAGGGTGCACAAATTGTTCGCCTTGACGAATACAACCTTTCACCAGCGGTTATTCTGAAAAGCGACGGTGCTAGCCTGTATATCACTCGTGATTTGGCCACGGCAATCTATCGTGAGCGCGAATTCGATTTCGCCAAGAACCTTTATGTGGTTGGTAGTGAACAGACGCATTATTTCAAGCAGGTCCAAGCCGTACTCCTGAAGATGGGCTTTGAATCGGCTAAGGAGATGCATCATATCCCATTTGGCTTGATTACAGTGAATGGTAAGAAACTTTCGACCCGTTCAGGACGCATCATTTTGCTAGAGGAAGTGCTAAACGACTCAATGGATCTAGCATTAAAGATGATTGAGGCTAAGAATCCTGCACTACCAAACAAGGAGCAAGTTGCACGTGAGGTTGGTGTTGGTGCAGTCGTCTTCAACGATTTGAAGAACGAACGCATTCTTGCAGAAGACTTTAATCTTGAAGAGATATTGAAGTTTGAGGGTGACACTGGTCCTTATGTCCAATATACCCACGCCAGAGGCCAGAGTATTCTGCGTAAGGCGCAGGAACTTGCGATTACTGGGAGTGATTATGCTTTAGACGATGCCAATGCATGGGTGGTCGTTAAACAGTTGGAGAAGTTTCCAGAGATTGTTAAAGAGGCAAATGATCGCTTCGAACCATCAGTCATCGCAAAGTATACTTTGAAGTTGTCACAAGCATTTAACCGTTATTACGGGAACAGTAAAATACTTGCTGATGACGGTGGAATCCACGCGCGACTAGGATTGGTTCAAGCTACAGCCACGGTCCTGAAGGAGAGCTTACGCCTACTAGGAATTAAAGCACCAGAGCAGATGTAAAAAATACTATCTTTTGAATTTTATTTATTAAATTACGTAAAATCGGAAGATAATTTGTTTAAAAAAACAGATTATTTTTCTACCGAAAAGTAATCTGTCTTTTTTTAACCGTTTTTTTCATTAAATTAGCTTTAAACAAAGATAAAACGTTTAATCATTAATTAAATATATTGTTATTTAGAGTTTTTCTCTTGAGTTGCGGTATCTACCTTAGACACGTTCTCAGCGCCTGATAAATCTGCGTTTGGCTTCTCCTTTGGCTTCGATTTATCATCAGGTAGGATGGCAAATTTATCCAGTACCTTCTGGAGCTCGTCGTCTCTTTTAAATGTCAGTCCCATAAATAATCATCTCCTTAGATGAAGTATACGAAAAACATCGTTGAATAACAACAAAATAGGAACAGGAGTAATCACAATGAAACATAAGAAAAATATTTTCACGGGAATTATCATCAGTTTCATCGCTATGATCAGCCTAGCGATTGGGTTAGGTATACAAGTAAATCAGGTCAATGCCAGCACAGTTGCCGAGATTAAGGCAAAGGGCGAAATCGTCATGGGAACCTCGCCTGACTATCCGCCATACGAATTCATCGCTACTGTAGATGGTAAACAAAAGGCGATTGGAATGGACATCTCGATTGGTGAACGGTTTGCGAAGGACCTTGGGGTGAAGTTGGTTATTAAGCAAATGGATTTCGATTCATTACTAGTTGGCCTCGAGACGGGTAAAATCGATTTCTCGATTTCAGGCTTAACCCCCACCAACGAACGGAAGAAGAGTGCTGACTTTTCCAAAGTATACTACCAGGCCGACCAGTACTTCGTGGTGAACAAGAATGATAAAAAGCTGTACAAGAACTTTCATTCATTGGCTGAGAAGAAGATTGGGGTACAAACTGGTAGCTTGCAGTTGAAGCTTGCAAAGGAACAAATGCCTCAGGCCAAGTTGACCCAGATGACTAAGATTACTGACTTAATCCTTGCGTTGAAATCACACAAAACAGATGCATTGCTGATGGAATCAACCGTAGCAATTGCCTATGCAGCACACGATGACAATCTCGCGTACATCAAGAGTGGGTTGGTTCAGGGATCTGACATGGAGGGAACCGCAATCGCCTTCCCGAAGAATTCACCAGAGTTAGTTGCAGCTGCAAACAAGACGATTGACCAGATTCACGAGAAAGACTCGATTACCAAATACTTAGCAGATGCAGGTGATTATTTGAAACCGGCAGCTAAGAAAGAGAATAGCTGGTTAATTGTGGCGAAGTATTGGAAGTATTTTGCTAATGGCTTGGGTTACACAATCCTTGTTACTGTTGTGTCAGCAATCTTTGGTGTAGTATTAGGTATTCTATTCGCACTACTACGGTTAGTGAATAGTAAATTTGTCAATAATATCGTGAAGGCCATCGTTGAATTTATTCGGGGCACTCCGTTGATGATTCAACTCATGTTCGTCTATTTCGGCTTGAGTAAAATGTTGAATGTCGATATTTCACCACTCCTCGCCGGATTCATCGCTGTTTCAATTAACAGTGCTGCTTATGTTTCGGAAATTATCCGTGGTGGTATTAATTCTGTCGATGCTGGTCAGGGTGAGGCTGCACGCTCACTTGGTTTATCGAAGAAGGAGGCCATGCAAAGCATTATTTTGCCACAAGCAATCAAGAATATTTGGCCGGCACTCGGTAACGAGTTCATTTCACTGATTAAAGAAACTTCAATCGTTTCAATTATCGGTGTCAGTGACCTGATCTTCCAATTAAGAGCAGTGCAGGCAGCAACATATCAAGGAATTATTCCAATTGTGATTGCAATGCTCATCTACTTCATCATCACATACGGACTGTCTAAGTTACTTAATTTCTACGAACGGAGAATGAATCATGGAAATAATTAATGTTGAACATCTAGTGAAGAATTTCGGCGATAAAGAGATTTTGAAGGACATATCGGCTACTGTTAACCAAGGAGACGTAATTACTATTATTGGTCCCTCTGGTGGTGGTAAAAGTACATTTTTACGCTGTCTAAACCTGCTTGAGACACCAACAAGTGGTGACGTCAAATTCGAAAATAAAAGCCTTTTGAGCTTGAAAGAAAGTGAATTAAACCAACTCCGTGAGAAGATGGGCATGGTGTTTCAGAACTTCAACCTCTTCAATAACCTGAACGTGCTCGACAACATCACGCTAGCACTCAAGAAGATTAAGAAGATGGACGAGCAGGCTGCGGCTACTGTGGCACAAGAATTGTTGGCTAAGGTCGGCATGGCGGAGTTTGCAGCAGCGTTTTCGAGCTCGTTATCAGGTGGGCAGAAACAACGGGTGGCGATTGCTCGGGCACTGGCGATGAATCCGGACGTGATGCTCTTTGACGAACCGACTAGCGCGCTTGATCCAGAAATGGTTGGTGAGGTGTTGAAGGTTATGCAGGACTTGGCAAAGGAAGGAATGACAATGGTGATTGTCACCCATGAAATGGGCTTTGCGAAGAAGGTTGCTAACCAAGTTTGGTTCATGGATGGAGGAATTATTGCTGAGCAAGGTACACCAACGGATGTTTTCGATCATCCGCAAAATGAACGAACACAGGAATTTCTATCCAAAGTTTTAGATACCAATATGTAGTAATAATTGTTATACCAAGGTTTTAAGCAAACATTATGTTTGCTTTTTTTGTGTTTTTGAATAAAATTAGACAAAGTGAGAATCGAAAAGAGGGGGTGACTAATTTGGCGAGTCAACATATTGAACATAAATTGAGCTTGTTACCTGATTTACCGGGTTGTTACCTGATGAAGGACTTGAATTCAAAGATTATTTACGTCGGTAAGGCGAAAAACCTGAAAAATAGAGTTCGCTCGTATTTTAAGAGTGCGCACGAGGGCAAGACTGCCCACCTAGTCTCAGAAATTGTGGATTTCGAAACGATTGTGACTAGTAGTGATAAAGAGGCTTTTTTGCTTGAGATTACACTGATTCAGAAACACAAGCCTTACTATAATATTAAATTAAAACAAGGAACCGGTTATCCGTACATCAAGATCACGAATGAACGTGACCCAAAGAGCGAGATTACCAGCTACATTAAGAAGGACGGCGGCTACTACTTCGGACCATACCCAAACGTTTATGCCGCACAGGAAACACTCCATTTTCTTCAGAAAGTGTATCCGTTAAGACGTTGTGCCGGACACCTTGGTCGGCCATGCCTGTACTACCATATGGGTCAATGCCTCGGCGCCTGTTTCAAGGAAGTTCCCGTGGAAGAGTACGCTAAGCAAATTAAGAAAATCAAGAGCTTTTTGAATGGCAATGTGGCCGAGGTTAAACGAAAGTTGACGACTGAGATGGCCAAGGCCGCTCAGGAGCTCAGATTTGAACGAGCGGGTGAGATTCGGAATCAACTCCACTACATTGAGGTCACAGTTGAGAAGCAGAAGATTATCTCAAACGACCACACGCCAAGGGATATTTTTAATTTTTACGTCGACAAGGGTTGGATGAGCATTCAAATCTTCTTCCTGCGGCAAACCAAATTGTTGAAACGGGAGAAGCGTCTGTTTGCACTGGCTGATGATACAGATCCGATTGAAGAATTCAGTTCGTTTATTTTGCAATTTTATAATCAAAAGAATCACGTTTTACCAAAAGAGGTTTTGGTTCCGAAGGGATTAGAAAATGGTACGCTGGGTGAAATACTACAGGTACCGGTACACACACCTTCTCGTGGCCAAAAGATAGCCTTACTAGACATGGCCAAGGAAAACGCTCAGTTAGTGCTCGAGGAGAAATTCCGGCTGCTTGAGTTAGATAACAGAAAGACCCTTGGAGCGCAGGAGGAGCTGTTTGCAGCACTCGGTGTGCCCTATGGTCATACGATTGAGGCATTCGATCATTCCCACATCCAGGGAACAGATCCTGTCTCGGCCATGGTCGTTTATACCGATGGTGAACCAGACAAGAGTCATTATCGAAAATTTAAGCTTAAGGGTGAATATGAGCATCAACAAGGTGCTGATGAGGCGGCCAATACGAGAGAGGTTATTCGCCGAAGATATACACGACTGTTAAAGGAACACGCTGAGATGCCCGCACTAATCCTGATGGATGGGGGTGTAATTGAAGTTAATGCAGCCCGCGATGTTCTAGTGAACGAGTTGGGTTTAGATATTCCACTAGCTGGGATGGTGAAGAACAATAAACATAAGACGGCCGAACTGATCTTTGGTGAGCCACTGGCTGTTGTTCAATTGGATGCTAAATCACAGGCGTTCTACTTAATTCAACGGATTCAAGAAGAGGTGCACCGATTTGCCATCACTTTCCACCGGCAGTCACGCAGTAAGAATGCACTGTCCTCGAAGCTCGAGAGTATCAAGGGAATAGGCCCCAAAACTAGGACTAAATTACTCAAAGAATTTGGTTCCATGAAGAAAATTAAAGAAGCAAGTGTGTCTGACTTACAGGAAGCCGGTTTGACTTTACCACAGGCACAGACGATTAAATTAACCCTGTAACAATCTTTGTTTAGAGGGCTTTTATTTTCTCTAAGCAACGAAACAAATAACCTTTATGTGGTATTATAATAACGATAAAGAAGTGGAGGAACATATATGTTTGTTGATCAAACTAAAATAGAAGTTCAAGCAGGAAAGGGTGGCGATGGTGCCATCAGTTTCCGCCGTGAAAAGTTTGTTCCTCTTGGTGGCCCGGCTGGTGGTGATGGTGGTAAAGGTGGCAGCATCATATTTCGCGCAGACGAAGGGCTAAGAACGCTGATGGATTTTCGCTACAGAAGAAAATTCAAAGCTGCAAGTGGCGAAGCCGGCATGAATAAATCAATGTATGGTCGTGCAGCTAAGGATACGGTGATTAAGGTTCCAGCTGGCACAGCGGTTTACGATTTCGATACCAATGAATTGATTGGTGATCTAACTAAACACGGCCAAACGCTTGTAGTGGCTAAAGGTGGTCGTGGAGGACGCGGTAATATTCACTTTGCCAATTCCAAGAATTCAGCGCCAGAAATCGCCGAAAATGGTGAGCCTGGTGAATTTAGAACATTAAGACTAGAGTTAAAGATGATTGCGGATGTTGGTTTAGTCGGTTTTCCATCAGTTGGCAAGTCGACCTTACTATCCGTTGTCACGGCTGCTAAGCCTAAGATTGCCTCGTATCAATTTACAACCTTGACGCCCAACCTGGGTATGGTTCAATTGGACGACGGACGGGACTTCTCAATGGCTGATTTACCCGGATTGATTGAGGGAGCAGCAAATGGTGTTGGTCTTGGAATCCAATTTCTACGCCACGTGGAGCGGACAAAGGTAATCCTTCATCTAGTAGAGATGGATCCAGATAACGGGCGGGATCCTTTTGATGACTATCAGGTGGTCAGAAAAGAGCTTGAGTCATATGATGAAAAAGTTGAAGCCAAGCCAGAAATTATCGTGGCAACTAAGATGGATCTACCAGGAAGTGATGACCGTCTGGCTCAATTCAAGAAGGACCTAGGGGATAAAGAAGTCTTTCCGATCTCTAGTTTGACACATGATGGTGTGTTCCAACTGATGAGCTTAGCTGCAACTGAGCTTGAACAGGTGGAAAATATTGTCGAACCTGAGCCAACTACTGATTCAACTACTAAGGAATATAATTTTGTTCCTAGTGAGCAGAGTTTTAAGGTTATTCGTGTGGGCGAACATGAATTTGAGATTCATGGCGCAGATCTCGAGAAGACCGTTAAGATGACGAATATTAGGCATAATGACGGTATTATGCGCTTAGCTCGCAAGCTTAAAGCTCTTGGTGTTGATGAGGCGCTGCGGGATGCTGGGGCGCAGAATGGCGATGATGTCACGGTTGCAGACTTTACCTTTGAATTTGTTGAATAAAAGAAGAGTTTGAATTTAACTAATGAATCATATAAAAAAACAAAAAAATCGCTATATTACGGGCTATGACGGATTAAGGACATTTGGTGTGCTAGGGGTAATTCTGTACCACCTGAACCCAAATGTTTTCGTTGGTGGCTACCTAGGTGTACCCATTTTCTTTGCTGTGTCGGGCTATCTCGTGACAGATCACATGTTGGCTAGCTATCAGCAGACAGGACACTATGATAATAAAGGCTATTTGCTGCGCCGCATCAAGAAGATTTATCCACAACTATTAACTGTCTTGTTAGCATCCAGTGCCTACATTTTCATGTTCCAGCGAGACCTGCTGGCCAAACTCTACCAGATTTTCATCTCAAATGTACTGAATGTTTACAACTGGTGGCAGATTGCAAACGGTCAATCATACTTTGAACGCTTTGCTGGTCATGAATCGCCGTTTACACATCTCTGGACGCTCTCAATTGAGGGGCAATTCTACCTCATTTGGCCGCTAATTATCTTTCTCCTAGTACGCTATGTTAAGAAACCCGGCAGAATGTTTGGCATTATGCTTGGTGTTTCGGTGTTATCTGCTGCTTTGATGGCTTTTTTATACCAACCGGGAGTTGACACAAGTAGAATCTATTACGGCACGGATACAAGACTATTTGCAATCTTACTTGGTGGTGCGCTTGCGGTTATCTGGCCGAGTACGCAATTACGGACGCATATTGCTAAAAGTGATCGACGCCTCTTAAATACTATCGGAGCCGTTGCTGCACTTGGTATGTTGTTTCTGATTTTCTCGCCAATGATGGATCCGCAAAAGGCTCTAACATACCGTGGCGGGATGTTTATTTTCTCGATTCTAACCGTCATCTTGATTGCTATCGTGGCTCATCCGGGAGCCGACTTTAACAGGTACCTCACTAACCCAATTTTCAAGTGGGTGGGTCAGCGAAGCTATGGAATTTACCTGTACCAGTTCCCAGTAATGATTTTCTTCGAGAATAAAGTCAAGGTGAATCCTTCAAATCAGATCATTGCGCAAATTATCGAGGTGCTGATTATTCTGGTAGTCTCTGATTTAGCTTACAGATTAATTGAACGTCCGCTCGGAAAGGTTACCTGGTCGAAGACCAGGCGTTACATCAAAAATATCTTTGATTTTCATTCACCAAAGATATTCCGTAAAGTTGGCTTCGTCTTCGCTGTGCTAATCATATTGGTCGGTGCGAGTGCAATTATCGTGTCGCCAACCGTGAAGGCTGCTGACCCCAATGACTCGCCGTTAGCTAAGCAGATAGCGAAGAATAAAGCAGAGGATAAAAAGCGGAATTCTGCCTTAATTAGACAGGCTAAGGAAGCTAAAAAGAAGAAAATTAATAAATCGGATCTATATAGGGAAGCCGAGCAGAATGCCAAAGAAAAACCAATTAACCGTGAGTTTGAACCATATGGAATTTCGCAATTGCAACTGCAATTAGCACAGAAGCTGCCGGTAACGGCAATTGGCGATTCGGTAATGGCTGGTTCAAGTAATAATTTGAAGGTTATCTTTCCTCAGATGATTGTTGATGCATCTGTCTCACGCCAGCTCGTCAATTCATTTGACCTGGTTAACTCTTACAAACAAAAGGGTGCATTAAATGATACGGTCTTGATAGCACTCGGAACAAACGGTCCATTTACTAGTGATGATATGGCCCACATGATGCAGATTATCGGCCCATCTAGACGTGTATTCTGGATTAATACTAAGGTGCCACGTCAGTGGCAGGGAGATGTTAATGAACTGCTCACCGAATCTGCTGCCAAGTATAGGAATCTCACCGTCATTGATTGGTACAAGTATTCAGTAAGTCACCAGGATTGGTTCTACGATGATCAGACACATCCAAGTCCTGATGGTTCGAAGTACTACACGGCATTTATTGCAAAAGAAATAATTAAAAATACAAAATTTTAGCTTTGGATGGTTTTAGCATGGAATTGGAATTTTTAGGAACGGGCGCTGGTGTACCAGCGAAGGGAAGAAATACTAGTAGTATCGCATTAAAGCTACTAGATGAATTAAATGAAATTTGGTTATTTGACTGTGGTGAAGCGACCCAGCATCAGATTCTCTCGACCAATATTCGCCCAAGAAAAATCACTAAGATATTCTTGACCCATCTTCATGGTGACCATATTTTTGGCTTACCAGGATTGATTGCATCTCGTTCTTTTCAAGGCGGTGAGGAACCGTTGACCATCTATGGTCCGGCAAAAATCGCTGATTTTGTCAAAACAGCACTCCAAGTTTCTGGTTCAAAACTGAGTTATAAGATTAACTTTGTTCCGCTCGTTGATGATGGTCTCGTCCTCGAGAACGATAGTTTCAAGGTTTATGCACGGAAATTGGAACATCGGGTGCCAAGCTTTGGTTTCCGTGTCGAAGAGAAACCACGTCCAGGTGAGTTACTTATTGATCAGCTTAAGCAATTCGAAATTCCCTCTGGCCCAATCTACGGCAAGTTAAAGGCTGGAGAAATTGTTACGCTTTCTGACGGAAGGGTACTTGACGGGAAGGATTTCATTGGCGTACCAAAGCCCGGTAGAATTGTGACCATCATCGGGGATACCAGACGTAACAAGAATATTGAGCTGTTGGCCAAAGACGCCGATGTGCTCGTGCATGAGGCAACATTTAGCCATGTTGAAGAAAGAATTGCCCATGCGTACTACCACTCTACAACAACGCAAGCCGCGTTGGTGGCTCAAAAAGCCCATGTTAAGAGATTAATTTTAACCCATATTTCTGCACGTTATACCGGTAAAAACGCGTATAATTTACAAAAAGAGGCCCGAAAAATATTTTCTAATTCACAAGTGGCGCGTGACTTTGATATGATAGAGATACCAATGAAAGGATAAATAATTATGGTTGAATCGCTGAGAGATAAGGTTGTTGTCGTAACTGGTGCATCTAGTGGAATTGGGAAAGCCGTTGTCATGCAGGCCGCAGAACGAGGGGCGACGTTAGTTCTTCTGGCTCGTAACAAGGCAAAACTCGAGGAGGTCGCGGCAGAAGCCAGTGCGGTTTCTGGAACTGATGCGTTCATTTTACCGACTGATATCAGTAAAGCTGACGAGATTGATCATTCATTCGCCAAGTTGATTACAAAGGTCAAACGAATTGATGTGCTCGTAAACGCTGCTGGCTTTGGTGACTTCGAGGATTTCTTATCTACTGAACCTAAAGTAATCACGGACATGTTCCAGACGAATGTACTAGGACTCATGTATCTGACCAGACTTGTCGCACGTGTGATGATTGACCAGCAGGATGGACACGTGATTAATATCGCCTCAATGGCGGGGAAGATGCCAACGGTTAAGTCGGCTGCTTACTCAGCAAGTAAGGCAGCGGTGATTAGCTTTTCTGACGTCCTAAGGCTAGAGCTGAAACCATTTAATATTCACGTGATGACCGTGAACCCTGGTCCAGTTTACACAAACTTTTTTGATATTGCTGATAAATCAGGGGAGTATGTTGATAACGTTGAGTGGCTCATGCTCGACCCAGACGATGTGGCGGCAAAGATTGTGGCCAATTTCGACAGTCGGAGAAGGGAACTTAATCTACCGCTTATTTTGGCAATTGCGGCTAAGTTCTACCATTTATTCCCGTCTATCGGTGATTATCTATCTTTAAAGTTTGCGAGTGAGAAATAAGCTATGAAAAATCAAAAGAAACTGGTATTGGGTCTTGTTACCGTGCTACTTGTGGTGGTCTTTGCATTATTGAATACCAACCCAGCAAGCATCAACTTTGGTTTTACGCACCTAGATGTACCGCTGATTCTGTTAATAGTCCTCCTTTTACTAATCGGTGCCGGCGTAGCACTACTAATCGGTCGTGGTGAAGGTGAAGCCGCCAATAATAAAAAGCTGACACAGAAGCTGGCAGAACAACGAAAAAAACTGAGCGAGGAACTGGGACAAAAACGCGCTGAATCAGAGAAAGTCTTGAATGAGCAGATTGCTGAACAGGAAAAGACAATTAGTGAGTTAAAGGCTCAACTGGCTAAATTTGAACAGAACGAAACGGATTCTAATTCACGAAATCAATAAAAATCACTTGCTAATTAGCGGCAGTGATAGTATGATGTATTTCGTGAGTTGTTTATACACCGCTTAGTGATAAGTTTTCACGAAGATTATATAATAAAGGAGTTTTTGACATGGCAGTTCCAGCACGCAGAACATCAAAGCAAAAGAAGCGTCAACGTCGTGGACACATTAAATTGAGTGTTCCTTCAATGCATTATGATGCAACTATCGGCGAATACCGTTTGAGCCACAGAGTTTCACCAAGTGGTTACTACAAGGGTCGTCAAGTTGTTAACGCTGAACAAGAAAACAATTAATTTAGACACCGGTAGGTGTCTTTTTTTAGTTTAGAATAGTAATAATATGTGGTGAGTAAATGAAACTGGCTATTTTAGAAACAAGCGACACACATGGATATATCTTCCCCGGAAATTATTTGGTGCGCGGCGATTACAGCGATTCTTTCGGCTTGTTACGGGCCAAAACCGTCTTTGATCAGGTCTATCACAGTTATGGGCGTGGACAAGTAGTAAGTATCGAAAATGGGGACACCCTACAGGGATCTGCTCTAGCATCATATATGACGCACTTGAGAAGTAGCGCAGCAATTGCGGATTTTCAAAGTGCTTATAATGCACTGGATTATGACTTTGGGGTACTGGGTAATCACGACTTTAATTACGGAACTGAGTTGCTTACGGCAAATTTCGCGGTTGCCAACAGGAAACTGATTAATGCGAACATTATAGATAAATCAACACGCCAGCCATTTATGGGCGAAGAATTTGCGCTGATTGAGCGTGGCGGGCTGAAAATTGCCGTCATTGGTGTGACGACGAAATATATTCCTCATTGGGAGAGCCCAGCGCACATTCATAACTTAGAATTTCTGGATGTGGTTGACACCTTAAAGAGGATAGTTCCACAGGTACGAAAACATGCTGACTTGGTGATTGTCAGCTATCACGGTGGCTTTGAAAGTGATTTAGTAACGGGTGAGCCGACTGAGCGGATAACTGGTGAGAATCAGGGCTACGCGATTTTACAAGAAGTCGCCGGAATTGACGTCTTACTTACTGGCCACCAACACCGTGAGATCGCAACGGTTGTCAATGATGTTGTGGTGGTCCAGCCGGGTTATCAGGCTAAAGATGTCACCATGGTTGAGATAGAGTATGAGTTTGAGGACGGCCAGGCTGTAATCAAGAAAAAAACACCGCAGCTACTTAAAACTGCTAATTATGAGGTGGAGCATAAACTACGTGATCAGCTAACGATGTTTAATGATGCTGTAGAAGATTGGCTTGATAAACCAGTTGGGTCACTCACGGAGCCGCTCAAACTGGAATCTGGTGCTAAAGCGCGCATCAATGATGATCCATATCTTAATTTTATTCATCAGGTCCAGTTAAGTCTCACGGATGCAGACATCTCAGCTGCTTCCATTATCAAAGAAGATGCTCCGGGACTACCTCAGCAGGTTTCTAAGCGGTATCTCTTACTGAATTATCCATATTCAAATCAATTAGTTAAGTTAGAGCTTAGCGGCGCCCAGTTGCGCAGTATTCTAGAATATACCGCAACGTTCTTTGTTAAGAATCAGCGGACTGGCGAGATTTCATTTGCCAAGAAATTCCTAGAACCCAAGTACCAGCTATATCACTTTGATTCCTTCTATCCGATTAATTATCAGATTGAGGTTGATCGACCATTAGGCACGCGCGTCACGCGACTAGAATTTAATGGTCAGCCCATCACAGATCAACAAATATTCACACTCGTGGTCAGCAAGTACCGCGCCATGGGTGGTGGAACATATCCCGTTTATCCCGACTTGAAGATTGTGGCCGAGTACGAACCAGAGATCACCGAGATTATGGAAGATTATCTCAGACACAATTCTCCTGTTAAGGTTGAACGAGCCAAGAACTACAGAATTATATAGTCTGGCCTAACAAAATAAAAAAGTATACAAAAAATTCCTGAATAATTATTCAGGAATTTTATTTTGCCTTAACTGATTTATCCATGATATAAGGGATTACGTTAAAGAACAGGCCGAAGATGGCTCCAATAATAACTGATTGCATGGGGTTGAAATCCATGCTGGTCAATGCTGATGCAATGAAACCAATAATCATTGTAAACAGAATTGCCCAGACTGTTGTGACAATATAGCGCATAATTATATCCTTCTTTCGCTTAGCATCTTACCAAATTACACAGAGCTTTTCAATGTTTAGCATGATGTTGTTTGCTATAATTAAACCTAGAGGTGAATTAAATGGCATTTGTCAGTTTACAAAATATTAGCGCGTATAGCTTGTTGCAGGGTCCTACTACTGTGGCCGATTTGGTTCAGGATGCCGTAGAAAAGGGCTATGATTCAATTGCACTGACTGATTATAATTACACCTATGGTTTCCTGCAATTTAACGAACTGGCACAGGCAGCGGGTATTAAACCCATATTTGGGGTTCAGCTGAGCGTTAAAGGCGTGGTTGATCAATCGGCTAATTTTAACCTGATTTTTATTGCTAAGGACCAGATTGGGTACCAGAATTTACTTAAATTATCGTCATACTCTGCGTTACAAAAGGAACCACAGCCTCTAGACAAGGTGCATAAGTACTTATCCCACCTGTTTATCATTACCCCAGCAAATGCGACCAGCGAACTAGTGTATCTTGATCAGGCGAACCACCAGTTAATTGATACTTATATGCGAGATTTTTTGACGTTAATCCCTACATCTAGCAGTCTCTATTTGGGTGTTTATGCAGCCGATGAGACAAGAAATTATGTGGCTACATTACGCCAGTTAGAGAAGCAGTACGATGTACCACTGGTTGCGCTAGAAGATGTCTTATATCGTGACGACATCAATCAGTTTGAGCGAAAAGTATTGGTAGCAATTGGTGCGAATGACAAGATTGTGGATGCACCTGCATTAGCTAAGATGAAGGGTAGTCATGCGCTACTTACTCCACAGGATGTGGCACAGCGCTACCACAAATTTGAACTCGATGACGCGGTACGCAATACTGAGATGATCGCTGCTGCTTGTAACGTCCAACTTGAACCGGTTAAACGGCGTCTACCAGTTTTTAAACAAGATAAGTTTGCGACATCAAGCGAGTATCTGCTCGACCTAGTTGAACGGGGTCTCCGTTTCAGGTTTAAGAATCAACCCGTGCCAAAGGAATATCGCACGCGAATTCAGTCTGAGTTGGCTGTGATTAATTCAATGGGCTTTGCTGACTACTTCCTCATTGTTTGGGACGTGGTCAGATTCGCCCACCACGAGTACATCATGACTGGCCCCGGGCGAGGATCGGCAGCTGGTTCACTGGTGTCATATGCGTTACAGATTACTGGTGTTGACCCTATCAAGTACGGTCTCATCTTTGAGCGATTCTTGAATCCTGCTCGAGCACAGATGCCGGATATCGACCTTGATCTTCCAGATAAGGATCGTGAACGCGTTTTGGACTATATGTTTACTAAGTATGGCCTAGATCACGTAGCGCAAATTATTACTTTTGGTACATTCGGAATGAAACAAGCGGTACGCGATACGGGACGAGTTTTTGGTCAAAGTGAATTCGAGATGAAACGGTGGTCTGAGGCATTAGGCCAAACAGGTGAGCAGACTTTGAGTGCGGCGTTTGCCAAATCAAAAAAACTCCAAACGATCGTCAAGAGTTCACCGCAGAATCAGCTGATTTTTGATACGGCCCGCTTGATTGAAGGACTACCGCGGAACAGTTCTACGCATGCTGCCGGCATCGTGCTTACGGATGGGTCACTAGTAGAGACCGTTGGGCTACAGGCCGGTAGCACCAATTCAATCCCGCTTACTCAACAAACGATGACTTTTGTTGAAAAAATCGGGCTTTTGAAAATTGATTTCTTAGCATTAAGTAACCTAACACTATTAGATAGTATTGTGCAGTCAGTGAAGCAAAACGGTACTAATATTGTCTTAGAGAAGATTCCACTTGATGACAAGGAGACACTGGCACTCTTTGCGCGAGGCGACACCGAGGGAATATTCCAGTTTGATAATACCGAGGACGTTAAGCGGATGCTCCGCCAAATTAAGCCAGATAGTTTTCTCGATATTGTAGCAGCAAACGCGTTGAATCGTCCCGGTCCTTCGGTCAATATTCCGCATTTCGTCGCGCGTAAGCACGGGCAGGAGCAAATCAATTACCTCGATCCAACTTTAGAGCCTTTTCTTAAGGAAACATACGGCATCATGCTTTACCAAGAACAGGTAATGCAGGTGGCACGTGTATTTGCAGGTTTTTCACTGGCTGATGCGGATCTGTTGCGGCGTGCAATCTCGAAGAAAAAGGTCGCGTTATTAGAGGAGCAGAAACAGAAGTTCATTCGTGGTGCTGTTGAACGCGGACACGCTAAAAAGATTGCCGTCACCGTTTTTGAATATATCGAGCGATTTGGTGGCTACGGCTTCAACAAGTCTCACGCAGTGGCCTATAGCATGCTTGCCTTTTGGCTTGCTTATTTTAAGGTGCATTTTCCCGGTGATTTCTACGCCAGCCAGTTGAATTTGAATCAGAAGAACTTGGTAAAAAGTAACCTGTATATGAGCTCAGCCCAATATCAAGGAATTAAGTTGGCAGGGCCAAATATAAACACAAGTGGGATATCCTACATCTATAGTGCAGGTGTGATTTCAATGGGTCTGACGTCTATTAAAGGGGTAGCGCTAAATCTCGTAAAGGACATTATCGCTAAAAGACAGGGCACGGCGGGGCCGTTTCGTGATTTAACGGACTTTTTGCAAAGAATTGAACCGCAGTTTCTCCGAGTGGAGGTAATTGAGAATATTGTTAAGTCTGGTGCATTCGACGAGCTGGCTCCAAACAGGCATCAGCTATTGAACAGCGTCTCGGATGCGGTTCAAGCAATCAAGCTCTCGGGGAACAATACGTCCATCTTCGATATATTAGAGCCCAAACTAGAGGACTTACCAGATTTCGATCTGAATGAGAAGTCGGCAATGGAGGAAGAGGTCCTTGGTATCAGCTTTAGTCAGAACTTGTTAATTGATGCACAAAAGTATGCTCAAAAACTGAATGCTGTTACGTTTGACAAGTTGGAAATTAATCAGATGCAGCTGATAGTTGGGAAACTACTTAAATATCATCAAATCCTAACTAAGAAAAATGAGCAGATGGCGTTTCTAACGTTCACAGATGGGATTAATCAGCTAGAAGTGACCGCATTTCCACAGATTTATCGGGATATAAAAGCCGAGCTTTCTGAACAGCAAGTTTATCTATTACGGTTGAAAACCCAGGCCGATCGGTACGATATTCACGCGCAGCAACACATTTTGAACAACCTGAAAAAATTTAATTTTTCAAAGAAGGATTAACACTAATGATAGTTAAAATGTGATGAAATCATGAAAGCGAAATCATGAGAAAAAGTTTACAAACTCCGAAATATCACGGTTTTTTAAAGACTTTTCGGCAGATAAATGATATCATTAACACCGTTGTGAGTAATAAAAAAAGAATAATATTTGAGGTGAATTCATGAAACGGATAGGTATTTTAACTAGTGGTGGCGACGCTCCTGGTATGAATGCAGCCGTCCGCGCCGTAGCTCGTAAGGCGCTCGACTCAGGATTAGAGGTTTTCGGGATTAATTATGGTTATGCTGGACTAGTTGCTGGAGATATTTTCCAAATGACTTCGGCAACCGTAGCTGACAAAATTAATCGTGGTGGAACTTTCTTATACTCAGCCCGGTATCCAGAATTTGCTCAGGTTGAAGGTCAACTTAAGGGGATCGAACAGCTTGAAAAGTTCGGGATTGAAGCACTTGTAGTAATTGGCGGAGATGGTTCTTACCATGGAGCATTGCGTCTAACTGAACATGGTTATAACGCAATCGGCTTACCTGGTACCATCGATAATGACGTTCCTTACACAGACTTCACTATCGGTTTTGACTCTGCCTGTCGTACTGCGATTGACGCCATTGATAAGATTCGTGACACTGCTTCAAGTCATCAACGTGTATTTATCGTTAATGTCATGGGAAGAAATTGCGGTGATATTGCAATGTGGGCCGGTGTTGCAAGTGGTGCAGACGCAATAGTGATTCCAGAACGTGATTATGACATGCAGGAAATCGCTGATAACCTTAAGCAAGGCTTAGCAAACGGCAAAAGTCACGGAATCGTTGTATTGGCTGAAGGTGTAATGTCAGCAGAGAAATTCAAAGATGAATTGTTGAAGTACGGCGATTTCGATGCTCGTGCAAATACTTTGGGACACATGATGCGTGGCGGTTCACCTACCACACAAGACCGTGTGTTGGCTACCAAACTTGGCGTTCACGCTGTTGAGTTGTTGCTCGATGGTAAAGGCGGTCTTGCTGTTGGAATTGAGAACAACAAGATTACTAGTCACAGTATGCTTGAACTCTTTGAAGAGAAGCATCATGGTGATATGTCACTGTATGACATGAATAAGGTTTTGGCTAAATAATATCTGTAACTTAAAAGGAGATTTTCGAATATGAAAAGAACAAAAATTGTCAGCACATTAGGACCCGCAAGTAATGACCTTGCAACCATCAAGTCATTAATCGAAGCAGGTGCAAATGTTTTCCGTTTCAACTTCTCACATGGTGACCATGCTGAACAAGCTGAAAGAATGGAACTTGTAAGACAAGCCGAGAAGGAAACTGGCAAGCTTGTTGGTATACTACTTGATACTAAGGGTGCAGAAATCAGAACTACACCTCAAAAAGATGGCAAGTTCGAGGTTGAAACTGGCCACGTACTCCGGATTTCAATGGATGACACTCTTGAAGGTACTCCAGAGAAGATTGCAGTTACTTATCCTGGACTATACGCTGATACTCATGTTGGTGGACATGTGCTCATCGATGATGGTTTGGTTGATCTTTTGATTACTGAAAAAGACGAAGCTAACCGCGAATTAGTTACTAAAGCACAAAACCCTGGCTTAATCGGTTCACGGAAGGGTGTTAACGCACCTGGTGTTGAGATTCGCCTCCCAGGAATCACCGAAAAAGATGCCGATGACATTCGTTTTGGTATTGAGCAAGGTATTAACTTTATCGCGGCTTCATTCGTAAGAAAAGCACAAGATGTCTTAGATATCCGTGAAATTCTTGAAGAAAAGCACGCTGAGCACATTAAGATTTTCCCTAAGATTGAATCACAAGAAGGTATCGACAACATTGACTCAATCTTGAAAGTATCTGACGGTTTAATGGTTGCTCGTGGTGACATGGGTGTGGAAATTCCTTTCGTGAACGTGCCATTTGTTCAAAAGGACTTAATCAGAAAGTGCAACGCACTTGGTAAGCCAGTTATTACTGCTACCCAAATGTTGGATTCAATGCAAGAAAACCCACGTCCTACACGTGCTGAAGTAACTGACGTTGCTAACGCTGTGATGGATGGTACTGATGCAACTATGCTTTCTGGTGAATCAGCAAACGGTGACTACCCATATGAAGCCGTTAAGGCAATGAACGACATCAACTTGCGGACTGAGGAACAGATGGACCAAAGAAATACTTTAGCTCTGCAACGATTTGAAGACTACTCAGGTTCAAATGTGACCGAAGCCGTTGGTGAGTCAGTTGTCCGGGCTGCAGAAGAACTTGGTGTGAAGACAATTATTACAGCTACTAACTCTGGTTACACAGCAAGAATGATTTCTAAGTACCGTCCCAGTGCTGATATCGTTGCCCTTACTTTTGATGAAAAAGTTCAACGTTCATTAACTGTTCAATGGGGTGTTTACCCAGTCTTGACTAACCGTCCTTCATCAACTGATGACATGTTCGACAAAGCAACGGAAGTTGCTAAAGAAACTGGTTTAGTTGAAGATGGCGATCTAGTAATCATCGTTGCCGGCGTTCCTGTTGGTGAATCTGGTACAACTAACGTGATGAAGCTTCAATTGATTGGTTCTAAGTTGGCGCAAGGTATCGGTGTTGGCGAACAATCAGTAATTGGTACTGCTTTAGTTGCAGATAACGCTGATGATGCTAATAACAACATCAAAGATGGTGACATCCTCGTAACAAAGACAACTGATAAGGACTACCTGCCTGCAATTAAGAAGGCAAGTGCTTTAATAGTTGAAAATGGTGGTTTAACATCACATGCTTCAATCGTTGGTATCTCACTTGGCATTCCAGTCGTAGTTGGTGCTTCAGAAGCAACTACTAAGATTAAGAATGGTGAGAAGATTACCGTTGATTCACGTCGTGGAGCAATCTACCGTGGTGAAGCTGTTAACATGTAATTCACGCATTCGCTAAATAGTCAGCTCGATTGAGCTGGCTATTTTATTTTGTCCTCGAATACTCTATAATTAAGGGTTATAAGGTCAAATCAAACTTAAACGAAATTAAGGTGGAAACTTGTTAGGACAAATTGTTAATGGAAAAGTTATAGATCTAAATCAAGAGGCGTTTTTCGTCCAGACTGCTGGCATTACTTTTTGCCTTGCTAAAAACGCGGTTGCGACCGACGAACGAATCCTTGAGCTCGGAGATACGGTACAGGGATTTGTCTATGAGAATCGTGAACGTGAGATGGTCATGACCCAATATTATCCACGGGCACAAGTTGACCAATATGGCTGGGGAACGGTGACTGACGTCCGCAAAGATCTCGGCGTATTTGTTGATATCGGCTTACCTGATAAGGACGTTGTGGTTTCACTCGATGACTTGCCGCTAGATCACCCGAAATGGCCTAAAGCAGGTGACCAGCTCCTGGTTGCCTTAGAGGAGGACCATAAGAATCGGCTCTGGGCCAAACTAGCTGACGATGCAATTTTTCAACAACTTGCCGTGAAATTTCCGAAGGGAATGGAGCACAAAAATCTCAAAGTTACCGTTTATGCAAGTAGATTTGTTGGCGCTTTTGCCTTATCAAGTGACTACTATCTGACTTTTATTCATGAATCTCAATTACTCCAAGTTCCACGCTTGGGTGAAGTTTTAGAGGCGCGGGTAATTGGCGAAGGCAGTCATGGTCGACTCAATCTGAGTACTTTACCGCAAAGCTTTGAGGTGATTGATGACGATGCGCAGATGATCTTGATGATGATCAAGCGCACAGCAGATAAAACACTACCATTTGCGGATTCTAGTGCGGCGGAAGATATTAAACAGCATTTTGGAATTAGCAAGTCTAGCTTCAAACGGGCCATCGGGCACCTATTGAAGAATAGATTGATCACGCAAGATAAAGAGAAGCATGAGATTAAGTTAGTTGACCATGACGAAGCTGAATGAAATTATCGCTGATTACCTACGATTTGCCCGCTTAGAACGCGGATTATCCCATAATTCAATCGTCGCGTACCGCCAGGATTTGACAGAGTATACCAATTTCTTGGCTGGTCAAGGGCTTACCACCTTTCAGGTACCGGCAGTCACCATTGACTACTTCTTAGCGACGCAACGTGACCAGCAGAAGAAAACAAGTTCCGTAAGCCGCATGATTTCGGCTCTTAGAAAGTTTTACCAGTGGTTAATCAAAGAGGAAATCGTGGAGATTGATCCCATGCAAGAGATCGATTCACCGAAACACGAACGACATTTACCGGTTGTGCTCAGTGTTTCCGAGGTTGAACGACTGATAGAACAGCCCAATACTACAACCTCTCTTGGTTTGCGTGATCGTGCACTCCTCGAGCTTCTATACGCTACAGGTATGCGGGTCTCCGAGATTATCAGTTTAAGTATGAGTAACCTACATCTGGATCTTAAATTAATTAAGGTTCTGGGTAAGGGAAACAAAGAACGGCTGATTCCCGTTGGTAACGTCGCCTTGTTCTGGCTACAGAAGTATCTCAGTGAGGTCCGTGAACGCCAACTATTAGACGCTGGGATTGCCACCGATATTGTTTTCTTGAACGCCCGGGGTCGAAAGCTTACCCGTCAGGGAGTCTGGAAGAAACTGAAGACCTATGTAACTAGTGCCGGGATTACGAAAGATGTGACGCCACATACAATGCGGCACACTTTTGCAACTCATTTATTGGAAAATGGCGCTGATTTGCGTGTGGTGCAAGAATTACTGGGGCATAGTGATATCTCGACTACCCAAATCTACACGCACGTCTCGCAAAAACGCCTGCTGGAAGTTTATCAAGAAGCTCATCCTAGAGCATAGACAGGGATCAATATGCTTTATAAGTACAAGAAAGATTATGAAAAAATAGTAATGGGCTTTCTATCTTACCTGACTGATTTCAAAAATATTCGAAATTTAAAGGATGAGATGAAGCTCTATAATCAAACTGATGAATACCAAATATTTCTCTACCGACCAGAGCCCGATCAAGATTTTGTTGGTATTGTAGGTATTCAAATGACGGAGCAATTTGTCATGCTGCGGTATATTTCGCTTGCACCTAATTATCGTGATCAACAAAATGAGTTTAATTTGTTAGCAGATTTGGCACATGCCTTTCCAAACGACGAGGTACTGGCAACGCCTGAGTACGCTCGATTATTAAGTGACTTCACGAGGCAGAACCATGGATAACCTGGAACTTAACTTACCCAACTTTGAGGGGCCACTAGATTTGCTCCTCCACCTGATTAAGTCACAGAAAATCGATATCTACGATATTCCAATTGCACAAATTACACAGCAGTATCTAAGCTATCTTAATCAGATGAAACGAATGAATTTAAACCTGGCGGGGGAATATTTTGTTTTGGCATCGACACTGCTACGCATTAAATCATCCGTCCTTTTACCCAAAAACGACTTTGTTGAGGGTGAATATGATGAGGATGTGGACCCTAGACAGGAACTGGTCGACCAGCTGCTACAGTACGAGTTATTTCAGAAGGTGGCGGTATTTCTCAAAGAGCGAGATTTAGAGACACCAAAGGTGCAGTCCAAAGAGCCCACCAATCCACCAGATAAACTATTGAAGCCACTGCCAGTCGGGGTGGTGACGTCGACGGATCTGAGTAATACTTTTGCACAAATTATGCAACGCTATCAGTTACGGCGTCCGCAAATTGGGACGCTAACGATTAGTGAGGCCTCGGTCGAGTTTCAGGTGGACTACCTCAAGCAGATGTTTGAGCAGAAAAGCAGTTTAAGCTTCTTTAACTTGATTGAGAATCAGTTAGACATCAACTATGTGGTAGGATTATTTCTGGCAGTACTCGAGTTGGTCAGCAAGAAGTTTTTGATTGTTATCCAACACAATCAATTTGCTGATTTGATTTTACAAAAAAATGAGGATGCTTAATGTCAAAGGAAACTGAATTAGAAGCTTTATTGTTTGTTAGCGGTGATGAGGGACTCACACAGGCGGTCATCAGTGAGGTCCTGGGTATTGCACAGCCAGCGGTGCGTCAATTAATTGAGCATCTAGAGAATCGCCTGGATAACGATGATAATAGCGCATTACAGATTATTAAAATCAATAATACTTATAAAATGACGACTAAAAGCAGTGTCAGCGAAGTTGTTGAGAACTATTTCCAAAAGGATCAGTCTAACTCACTTAGTCAAGCGGCACTTGAAATATTAGCGATTGTCGCTTACCGACAGCCAATTACGAGAGTAGAGATTGATGATGTAAGAGGTGTAAGTAGCAGCGGAGCATTGCAGACGCTGATTGGTCGTGGTCTAGTTACTGTGGATGGTAAGAAGGATGTAGTTGGTCACCCAAATTTGTATGTGACCACGAGCTATTTTCTACAGTATTTTGGCTACGAATCGTTGCAGGAACTACCTATTTTAGAAAATTTTGATGATGATTTCGATGAGAAGGGTCAAGTTGATCTTTTTCAAAGAAATGAAGTAGAATCCCCCATAGAAGACGAGGAATGAGATGGAAGAAAGACTACAAAAGGTGATTGCGGCTGCGGGCGTTACATCTAGACGAAAGGCCGAGAATTTGATTCTTCAAGGACAGGTCACGGTTAACGGAGAAGTAATCAAGACCCTGGGTGTAAAAGTGAGTGCAGATGACAATATTGAGGTAATGGGTGTACCAATCAAGAAGGAGCGACACCATACCTTTCTGCTCTACAAACCAAGGGGTGTTGTCTCAACGGTGCGAGATGACAAGGAACGAAAAACCGTGATTGATTTAGTGCCCGAGCCATACCGTCTGTATCCAGTTGGCCGACTAGACTATGATACCTCCGGTGCATTATTGTTGACTAATGACGGTGAATTAGCTAATCTCTTAATGCACCCAAAAGGTGAGGTAGAGAAGCAGTATACGGCCAAGGTGCAAGGAATTATCCTAGACAATTCCGCTGAGGTGAAACAGCTGCGCCGTGGTGTGCTGGTTGACGGTAAGAAGACGGCACCAGCAAAGGTCCGCGTCGTTTCCAATAATCATGACCACAACACCAGTGTTGTCTCATTGATTATTCACGAGGGACGGTATCACCAGGTCAAGAAAATGTTTCAAAAGATTGGTCATCCGGTACTGAAGCTAAGTCGTGAACGCTATGCATTTCTCGACTTACAATCTTTGATGGCTGGTCAATACCGTGAACTTTCTAAAACAGAGGTTGCTAAATTACGCGAACTTGTTGTAGAATGAAAGCGTAATCAAATATCATAAATGTTGTCTTCAGGGCAGGGTGCAATTCCCGACCGGCGGTAAAGTCCGCGACCCAGGTAAAACTGGCTGAGTTGGTTAATTTCCAACACCGATAGTTAAAGTCTAGATAAAAGAAGACAGGCTTATTCACTTTGGAGAAGTCTGTTGCTGAAGCAACAGACTATTTTTGTTGAGGTGGAAAAATGTTGAAGAATGTAAATATCAAAAAGAACAGTCGGTTGAGTGTCCAGATTAGTTGGGCAATGCTTGGTGCGATGGCCTTTATCCTAATGCAGTTCTCTTTTCCGATCATCCCGGCCTTTCCGTATCTGAAGATGGACCTAAGTGACGTGATAGTTGCTGTTTCGGCCATGATTTATGGTCCGCTCGGCGCAACACTAATCGCGCTAATCAAAGCCACGTTGGATTTTCTAATTAAGGGTGCTAACTTGATGTCACTAGTTGGTGATGTGGCCGCATTTGCGGCATCAGTTTCCTTTGCTCTGCCACTTTATTACCTAACCAAGAAGAATAAGACGTTCTTTACCAAAATTGCGGGACTTGTCGCAGGCACATTAATGTTAACCTTTGTTCTTTCAGTTCTTAACTATGTAATTGTGACACCACTGTATATTTCTCTGGCTGGGTTTAAGCTGACCACATCATTGTTGAATTATATTTTATTCACTATCATCCCATTTAATCTGGTTAAAGGATTGGTGCTTTCAATTGCCACCTTTATCTTAATGAGTTCGTTGGTTCCGATCCTGCAAAGATATCTTAACCGCCAGAAATGAATTTAGATGGAAACTTAATTCCTCGTGTGTTAGAATTTAAACAGTAATTTTAGGAGTCCAACATGAGTGAATTAAAAAGGAATCAATCCGGAAAACATCGCAGTAAGCATGAACAACTGTCGCGGGTTCAGGGTAATAAAAGAAAGAAGAAAAATCGGCTAGCTGCGGTAGTTTTAATTATCGCAATCGCTTTTGTCGCCTTATTTCCGACTTTTCACTATTTCTTGAGCAATAACCCCACTGCGAAGGATGTGACTGTTCAATCTAGTCAGAGCAGTAAAGAGAGCTCGACAAAGTCACAAAAATCGAGCTCGACAAAGTCACAAAAATCGAGCTCGAAAAAATCACAATCATCTAGCGAGGTTGTGAAGAGTAGTTCGAGTTCTAGTGTCACAACAACATCAGCTAGTCATGCAGAGTCGAGCCAGAGTTCAACTACAAGTTCAACCACTGAGGAAACTGATACAAATGCGAATAGTTATACAGCTGTTCAGGGTGATTCATTGTATGCAATTGCCCAAGCTAATGGGGTGAGTATTGATGACTTATTGAGGTTAAATAATTTGACACTAGAATCACCGATTTACCCTGGTACGACCCTAAAACTCAAATAAACTTAGGAAGACGATAAGTCTTCCTTTTTTAAGGAGAAAAAAATGCAAGTTGCAATAGACGGTCCCGCTTCGGCCGGTAAGAGTACTGTTTCAAAGATTGTCGCCGAAAGGCTCTCATTCATCTATATTGATACAGGAGCAATGTACCGTGCTGTTACCTTATTGGCGATAGAGCGGGGAGTTGCTTTAAGCGATGAAGAAAGCATCACAACGTTGGCCAAAGCTATAATAATCGATTTCCGCTTGATTGATGGTGTTCAGCATATTTATATCAATCAGATTGATCGGACAGACGACATTCGCACACCTGAGGTGGCGGCTAATGTGTCCGCCGTATCCGCTATTGCCGGCGTTCGGGAGCAGATGGTGGCTCTACAGCGGAATTTAGCTGGTGAGCATGACGTCGTGATGGATGGCCGTGACATCGGGACAACAGTATTGCCGAATGCCAAAGTTAAAATATTTTTAACAGCTAGCGTTGAGTCACGCGCTAAAAGACGCCAAGAAGATTTTCAATCAAAAGGAATTAACCTTGCGCTTGCACAACTTGAGCAGGATATTTCCGCGAGGGACTACAAAGACTCTCACAGGGCCATTTCACCGCTAAAAAAAGCGCATGATGCTGTGGAAATCGACACCACGAACATGACAATTTCGGACGTGGTTGAGGCAATAATCGCAGTGGTGAAAAAAAATCAAGAGAAAAATAGCTAAAAAGCTAGTAAAATTCTTAGTTTTACTCTAAAATATAAAAGAGACATTGGGAGGTACTTATGGTAGACAATAATAATTTTATGATGGATGCTCTACAAGAAATGAATGGGGTTGAAGTCGGCAAGATTGTTAACGTTGAAGTGTTAACAGTTGAAGATAGCCAAATCGTCGTTGGTGTGGTCGGTGCCGGCGTCGAAGGAACAATTCAAAAGAAAGAATATACACACGATTATAATGCAAAATTGCAAGATCTCGTTAAAGTTGGCGATCAGTTTGAGGCATTAGTTCTGAGAAAAGCAAGTGGTGATAAGGAAAATGGTGAATTCCTCTTTAGCACAACTCGCTTGAAAGAGAGAGAGGCCTTTAAGGCACTCGAAGCTGATTTCGAAGCTGGCAAAGTTATTGAGGGTAAAGTTACAGGCTCAGTTCGTGGTGGCCTATTGGTGGATGTTGGTACAAGAGGATTCTTACCGGCATCACTGATCAGCGATCACTACGTGTCAGACCTCAAGCCGTACATTGGTCAAACTTTGCAACTAAAAATTTCAGAAATCGATGCAACAAAGAACAGACTTGTGTTGAGCAGAAAAGACCTACTTGCACAAGAGCACGAAGAAGCTTTCGAACGTGTTGCATCTAAGTTGATGGTTGGCGATGTGGTTACAGGCAAAGTTTCTCGTCTAACCAGCTTTGGCGCATTTGTCGATCTTGGTGGTGTGGATGGACTTGTTCATATTTCCGAGATTTCATACAAGCGTGTTGAAAAGACTAGTGATGTGTTGAAACCTGATCAAGAAATACAGGTTAAGGTAATCGGTATTGATACTGACAAGCAACGTATTTCGCTTTCAATCAAGCAAACTGAAGTCTCACCTTTTGAAAAGGCGACTAACGAAATCAAGCCTGGCGATATCGTCGATGGTGAAGTTAAATCATTAACTGATTTCGGGGCTTTTGTTGAGATTGCAAATGGTATCCAAGGTTTGGTACACGTTTCTGAAATTGCTAACGAGCATGTCAAGGTTCCCTCAGACAAGCTGGCAGTTGGTGATAAGGTTCAAGTTAAGGTACTAAGCATCGACACCAATGAAAGACGAATTTCATTGTCAATCAAGCAAGTCAACGAACCTGCCGACGACAATGATAGTAAAGCAGATTCTGATGAAGATGTGACTAAGAAGTATTTAGCTGATCAAGATAATGGGTTTGCGGTTGGCGACCTCATTGGTGATCAATTAAAAGACTAAATGAAATAGAAACAATTAGTGAGCCAGTACGGTCAGCTTCTGAGCACTAGTGAATTCATTCAAGATTTACTAAGTAAGTCAAAGAATGTAGAACTAGGCGGAAGAGGTTGTACAGGCGAACACAATTAAGCTGACCTCAAGTCAGCTTTTTTTAGAGGAGTTCAAGATATGAAAACGCCAGTAGTTGCGATAGTGGGTAGGCCCAATGTTGGTAAGTCCACGATTTTTAATAGAATAATCAATGAACGTGTTTCGATTGTCGAAGACACCCCTGGTGTAACGCGTGACCGAATTTATGCGCATGCAAATTGGCTCGGACGTAACTTTAGTCTCATCGATACCGGTGGTATCCAATTAGGTAATGATGAGTTTAACGAGGAGATTAAGGCACAGGCGGAAGTTGCAATTGATGAAGCAGACGTCATTGTCTTTCTAACGGATGTAACGGCTCATTTGACGCTGATGGATGAGACTATCGCTAAGATGCTGTTCAAAACCAACAAACCGGTTATTCTCGCGGTTAATAAAGCAGATAATCCAGAACAAAGAAATGATATTTTTGACTTCTACAGCCTGGGCTTAGGTGACCCAATTCCAATTTCCGGTGCTCATGGTACAGGAATTGGTGATTTACTTGACGAGATCATCAAGAACTTCCCTGAGGAGAACGAGTTAGAGGAAGATGATACGGTCAAATTTAGTTTTATCGGCCGTCCGAACGTCGGGAAGTCGTCACTTGTTAATGCCCTGCTTGGCGAGGAGCGCGTAATTGTGTCGGACATCGAGGGTACGACTCGTGATGCAATTGACACCAAATTTACTGCAGATGGAACCGAATTTACGATGGTCGATACTGCCGGAATACGCAAGCGCGGCAAAGTGTATGAGAAGACGGAGAAGTACGCCGTCATGCGTGCTTTGAGTGCGATTGACCGTTCCGATGTTGTTTTAGTAGTGATCGATGCCGAAACCGGAATTATCGAGCAGGACAAGCATGTCGCTGGTTACGCGCATGAAGCTGGTCGGGGAATTGTGATTGTGGTCAATAAGTGGGATCTCATCGAGAAGGACAATCATTCGATGAAGGAGTTTGAGACTAAAGTCCGTCAAGAATTTTCTTACCTAGAGTACGCACCAATAGTTTTCGTGTCAGCTAGGACTAAACAAAGGATAGCCAAATTACCAGAATTGGTCAAAAAAGTTCATGCAAATCAGAATCAACGGATTCAATCTGCTGTATTAAACGATCTCCTACTTGAGGCCACAAGAATAACACCAACGCCTTTGGTCAATGGGAAAAGGCTGCGAGTTTATTATATGACTCAAGTTGCAACAAATCCGCCAACTTTTGTGGTATTTGTCAACGATCCGGACCTACTTCATTTCTCATACCAGAGATTTTTGATTAATCAGTTACGCCAGAATTTTGACTTTACCGGAACGCCAATTAAGCTTATTCCACGGGAAAGAAAGTAGTTAAAGACGGGCTTTTCCATGTTTTGAGTCCTTTTATTGCCAAAAAACTCTAAAATAACGTTTTTTTCCAACTTTTTTGCAAAAAAAGCTTGTTGTTAAGCGGTTTCTGTGATAATTTTAAGACAAGAAAAGTGATGGCAACAACATTTTTCTCGTTTCTAGTAATAGGAATAAACTCTGAACAATGTGTTCAAACTTCGGGAGGTGAATTGAATGGCAAACAAAGCAGAATTAGTTGCAGAAGTAGCTAAGAAAGCTAAGTTGACTAAGAAAGATGCTGCAACAGCAGTAGACGCTGTTTTCAGTTCAATTGAAAAGGATCTTTCAAAAGGCAACAAAGTACAACTCATCGGTTTCGGTACTTTTGAAGTACGTAGCCGTGCAGCACGTAAGGGTCGTAACCCACAAACTGGCGCAGAGATTGAAATCCCTGCAAGCAAGGTACCTGCATTCAAACCAGGTAAGGCGCTTAAGGACGCAGTTAAATAATTACGGAAGCAAAACCGTTGGGGCTCTGAGCCTCAGCGGTTTGTTTTTTGTCCTGGTACCCAAAAGAGGCAAAAAAGGGGAAAAACCTTTTATTATGCTGATTTTCTGTAAATTAATTTGTTGCTGTTATTATTGAAAAAGGCTAGAATTCCTTTGTATACTCACATTAATAGTTTGAGCAAGAGAAGAGAGAGTTAATTTTTTGAAATCAAATTTTATTCCTGTAATTGTTGGGACAGATATTAATACGTACAACATGGCTATTTCGTTTCACCAAGAGTATGGCATTAAACCAATCCTGGTGGGTTCTGCGCCGCTACCGTTTACTAGACTTAGTAGTATCCCGGAGGCAATTGAGTACTTTCCAAAGCTTCATGATGAAACGGAGTTTGCTCACATTCTTTTACGAGTAGCGCAAAAATACCAGCGCACCGGTAAAAAGCTTCTGTTGGTGGGTACAAGTGATATTTACGTTCGCAATATCATCCTGAATGCAGAATTTCTCAAAAAGTATTATGTCTTTAACTATCCAAGTGCTGCAATCATGGATCAACTTCAGAATAAGAAAAGTTTCTATGAATTGTGTGATACGTTACAAATAGAGCACCCCAATACAATTTTTGTGGGGCGCAATGAAACACCGGAGCAGTTTGATGATAGCAAATTACAATATCCGCTAATTATTAAGCCTAGCAACGTCGTAGCTTATTTCGATATGCACTTTGCAGGTAAAGAGAAGGTTTATCGGGTGAAGACGAGAGATCAGGTACTTGGCGTTATCAAGTTACTGCGAAATGCTGGGTATGACGATGAACTGATAATCCAAGAGTTTATTCCCGGTGATGATACGAATATGTGGGATGGTGTGCTTTATGTTAACTCAAATCACAAAACCGAGTTGGTGGCATTGGGGCAAGTTGTCTTACAGGAACATACACCAACTGCGATTGGTAATCTGGTAGCAATTATTACCCGTAACAATCTACCCTTGATGAAGCAGATGCAGGAAATTTTGGAGAAGATTGGCTATACGGGATTTGCAAACTTTGATATTAAGTATGACAAACGTGATCAGAAGTTTAAGATATTCGAAATAAATATTCGCCAGGGCCGCTCTAGCTATTACGTAACTCAGACAGGACATAACATGGCTAAGTATTTGGTTGAAGATTGTGTCGCACAAAGAGAACTGCCGATTGAGTATAACCAATCTGAGTACCTGTTCTCGATTGTGCCAAAGATGGTGTTACGGCACTTTGTATTTAATCCCACAGTTAAGAAAGATATTCGTAGACTGATTCGACAAAAGAAGTGGGGTAATCCATTATTCTATTCGGCTGATCGTAGTTTGAAGCGAAGCAGTTACCTATTTGCTCGACAAGTGAACTACGTTAAGAAATATAGCCAAAATAAATGGTAGAAAATAAGCCGCGAAAATTTTCCCGGCTTATTTTTGATAGCGGCTCAAATAATTGGCGCTAAGAGAGAGTTAATAGTAGAATCTTCAAAGGAGATGATTAAATGAGTTATGCAGAGGATGCGTTACAACAAATTGAGCAAAATAAATTTACTGATTTAAAGAAAACCATTGATTTATCACTAAAGAATGACGAACCAGAGGTTATTGCTAGCCTCGCTGAGGAGCTTACCGCCTATGGCTTCAGTGATTATGCAAAAGACATATACCGCCAGCTCATTGCCGATTTTCCACAGGAAGATATTTTCAAAGTATATCTTGCCGAGATTCTAGTGAACGAGGACCAGATTTATGCTGGCTTGCAGCTTTTGTACGAAATCAATCCTGCTTCCACAGCGTATGTGCAATCCCTGCTTGTTCAGGCGGATTACTACCAGAGCGAGGGACTGGTTGAGGCAGCAGAACAAAAGCTGCTAGAGGCCACTAGATTAGCTCCTGACGAGGAAGTGGTCTGGTTTGCCTTGGCCGAGCTATTTTACGCAATTGGTAACTATAATAATGCGCTTGAATATTATCAGAAACTGATTCGGGAGAACATCCGCGAACTGAGCGGAGTTGATATCAATCGGCGCTTGGCAAATACTTGGGCACACATCGGTGAATTTGAACGAGCTTCAGACCTAATTGCCCAGTCCAACACCGATGAATTAGATATCAACGCGCAGTATGAGGGCGGCCTAATTTTCCTCCAAGCAGATAGAATCAAGGAGGCAATCGAGGCGTTTAATAGCGTGATTGAAGTACAACCAGACTACGTTAATGTCTATCCCAACTTGGCCCTGGCGTATCAGCAGGAACACGATAATGACAACGTCCTTGCAACTGCTCAAATCGGTCTGAGCTACAATAAATTTGATGAGGTTTTGTACGATCTTGGCTCTAAGGCAGCTGCTAATCTACAGGATTATCAAACTGCAATTAAGCTGCTCGAAGATGGACTAGCCGTTAATCCGGATAACTCTAGCTTAAGATTATCACTCAGCAATCTCTATTTGCAGCAAGGTGAGCATGAGAAGAATATTGGGTTGTTTGAGGAGATTGCAGATGAAGAGATTGAAGATCAGGCCCACTGGAATCTGGCGGTATCCTATGATTCGTTGGATGAATTAGAAAAGGCACGCCCACAATATTTATTGGCGTACCGTAGTTTCAATGATAATACCGATTTCTTACTTCAGGTTATCCACCTCTTCCAAGAACTTGGTGATACAACTAGTTTGAAACTAGCACTCAACTCTTATCTGAAACTCCAGCCTGAGGATTTCGAAATGCAAGAACTGCTCCAGAGTCTTGACGAGTAAGTCATAGGTATTCATACGAAAATTATTTGATTAACTAGGTAGTTACCGACGGGTAAACAGCCTAGTTTTTTTCTTGTTGTGGGAAAAACCTTCACCAAAAGCCTCATGCACATCTATAATGGAAATGAATGCATTGGAATCTTCTTGCATGATGAGTTCCTTCAATGCAGGTATCTCGGCGCGACTGACCACTGAATAGATGACTTTCTTCTGATCTTGCTCAAATCCGCCTTCGGCCATCAAGTATGTATAGCCTCGCTCCAATTTCAAATCGATCATCTGACCAATTTCCGCGTACTTTTGGCTGATAATGAGCACACCTTTAGCACTGTATGAGCCTTCCTGGGTGAAGTTCACGACGTTTGAAAAGACAAATGAAGCAAAGAGGGTGTACATCATCTGCTTAACGTTCAGGTAGGAAAGAGACGCTGTCAAGACAAGAAAGTCGACTGTCAGAAGAGTTCGACCAATCGGGAGGTTGAAACGTATTTCTAGTATTCTGGCGATGATATCCGTCCCACCCGTTGTACCACCAAACTTGAATACAATTCCAGCACCAAATCCGCCTATCAATCCAGCAAGAATTGCGGCAATAAATAAATCATGTTCAATATTTAATTGCGATATAATAGGGATACGTTGCCAGATAAAAAGGGCGAGGGCGAGGGAGCCTGTGCCCCAAATCGTGTAGAAAAGTGCTTTTTTGCCCATCGAACGATATCCTAATAGAATCAATGGTATATTTAAGATAATCGTCGAGATAGCGGGATCAATGTGGAACCAGAAGCGCAGAATCAATGTGATACCGGTTAAGCCGCCCTCTGCCAAATTATTTTGAATATTAATGGCAACAACACCTAGTGCGTAGATGGCGGTGCCTAGCATGATCATGAGCAGTGTGCCACTCTCGTGTAGTAATGTTTTTTTAGTCATTCCACAATTCCTCCCTAGATACTAATGTAGCACCATTCGACGCTAGACACTATGATAATACATAAAAATTAAAAAGGACGGCAAGCTTGATGATTGTTGAAGACTTACCACAAATTTTCAAAGAAGCACGACCCATAATTAAAAATCTTGAACAGGCTGGTTTTAAGGCGTATTTCGTTGGCGGATCAGTCCGCGATCTCTTACTGAAACGACCAATTCATGACGTTGATATTGCAACTAATGCTTATCCAGCCGAGGTGAAGCGGATCTTTCCCGTGACGATTGACACAGGTATTCAACACGGTACGGTCACCGTGAAATATGGCGAAGAGTTCTACGAGGTAACGACTTTCAGAACAGAATCGACCTACCAGGACTTCAGACGTCCGGATCATGTAGAATTTGTCCAGAATCTCAGCGAAGATTTAAAGCGCCGTGATTTCACAATAAATGCTTTAGCAATGGCTGGTAGCGGTGAGATTATCGACCATTTTGGTGGCATTACCGACCTGAATAATAAAGTTGTTCGAGCTGTCGGTGAGGCACGTGAGAGGTTTCATGAAGATGCGCTAAGAATGATGCGTGCGGTCCGATTTGTAAGCCAATTAGGGTTTACTTTAGAGCGGGATACGAAGAAGGCCATTACAGAGAACCGTGAGCTGCTTCACCATATTGCAGTGGAGCGAATTAGAGAGGAGTTCTTGAAGCTTGGCTTGGGGCCGGACAGTAAGGATGGCTTTAGTGTGCTTATCGATTCCGAATTAATAGAAGATTTACCACTCCTAGCTGGTAAAAGCAGCTTGTTAAAAAATTATCTAACATTAAATTTTTTTCCAACAACGGAACCGATTTTTTGGGCGTTAATTATTGTTTTAATTAAACTGACCAATGATGAGGTTCGTGCATTTATGCGAACTTGGAAAAACTCGAATGAAGTTGCACATCAGGTTCAACAAATCGTTGAGTGTTTCGACATAGTGAGTGAGCGTGAATTGACAAACCGTGAGTTATTCGATTTCGGTGTGACTACATTAGCTTCGACGATTGACTTAGCTGATATTCTGGGAGAACCAGTCAATGGGGTGGTCCTGATTGACAGGTATAACCACCTACCGCTAAAGGATGCCCACGAGCTTGCCGTTGATGGACGTTTCCTGATGGCAAACCTGGGAATTCCCGCAGGACCACGGATTGGGCGATTGCTCCAACTAACGCTCGATGCCATCCTCGCTGGTCAAATAAAAAATAATCAAAAAAGTATCGCAAAGTATGTTAAAAAAATCACAAGTGTGGTATGATATTTTCAGAAAGCGAGGGAAAGCATATGAAACATGTATTACAATCAGTAAAATTCTACTTTAGAAATGGCGATGTTTGGATTGTTGATCACAAGGATTTCAGTGATATTTGGATTTCACGTGTGACTACTAGTTATGGCAGAATCGATGGCGGGAAGATTGAAGAGATTCATCCTTGCAAATCTTTCCAAGCTGATATCATGCCAGATGCTGATCATGGTGGTGAAAACGATATTGCTGCCGTTCAGGCAGGAATGTTCGCCAGAGTTGTGAAATACCAAGACATTGAGAAGTGTGAAGTCCAATTTGGTGAAGAGGCAGCACTTGAAGAGCCCATCATGATTTACTTCCCATTCAAGCAAAAAGACGTAAACGGGTTGGATAATCAGTATCAAACAACTGAAATTTCAGAGAAAGACGGCCACCTGCACATCATGATTGACCGTGAGAAAACCGTCTTTGACGTTTATAATGACTAGTCAATTATTCGGCTAACCGACAAAGTTAATTAAATGAGTTAAGAGAGGTTGTTTTCTTAGCTTATTTTTTTTGTTCTTTGGTAAACTAGAATTAGTTAAAATCTTTTGGAAAGCTTTTGGGATTGCCATGAACAATAATGAACTGCAGTATCTCACACTTTTGAATAAGTTGGTAACAGAGGGAAATTTCAAAGAAGACAGGACAAAAACGGGCACTTATAGCCTATTTGGTTATCAAATGCGCTTTGACCTTCAAGAAAATTTTCCTTTGTTAACGACCAAGAAAGTACCGTTCCGCCTGATTGCAAGTGAGCTACTTTGGTTCTTGCATGGCGATACGAACATCAAATATTTGTTGGAAAATAATAATCATATTTGGGATGAGTGGGCTTTTTTGAACTATGTCAGAAGTACAGAGTATACAGGACCTGACATGACTGATTTCGGTCATCGTGTGCTCACCAATCTGGACTTCAAGCATCAGTATGAATTAGAGCATGCCAAGTTCGTCCAAAAAATTCTGACTGATGAACAATTTAGCCAGCGTTTTGGTAACCTTGGTCCGGTTTATGGTAAGCAATGGCGTGAGTGGCAGAGCAGAAACGGTGAGACAATCGACCAACTGCTCAATGTTGTCATGACAATCAAGAGTAATCCGGATTCGCGCAGGTTAATTGTCAGTGCTTGGAATCCTGAGGATGTACCGAGTATGGCGCTTCCCCCATGTCACTCGTTGTTTCAGTTCTATGTGCTCGATGGTAAACTCTCTTGTCAGCTGTACCAACGCTCTGGTGACGTCTTTTTAGGAGTACCATTTAATATCGCGAGTTATGCGCTACTCACGCATATCGTTGCTGATATCTGCGACCTAGAGGTGGGCGAGTTAGTCCACACATTTGGCGATGTGCACCTTTATGCAAACCACGTCGACCAGGCGAAGATGCAGTTAGCACGTACACCGAATGCGGGCCCGCAATTGCGTATCAATCACTTTAGTACACAAGTGAACGAACCAAATTTGTTTGACTATCAATTGACTGATTTCAACATCGTTAACTATCATCCACAAAATACAATAAAGGCACCGGTGGCAATCTAATGAAAAAAATCGCGTTTATTTGGGCTGAAAATAGCCTTGGTTATATTGGTAAAGATGGGGTCATACCTTGGAACTTGCCAGACGACATGCAGTTCTTCAAGGAACAGACGAAAGGGCATCCCGTTGTGATGGGACGTAGAACCTTTGACTCTTTGCACGTCAAACCTCTACCAGAGAGGGAGAATATTGTTCTGACGAGAAACCCGGATTGGAGTTATGCGGGTGTCACTGTTGTTCACTCTGTTGCTCAATTGCTGCATCACCTTGAGCAGATACCTTATGCAGAGGATGAAACAATTTTCGTAATAGGTGGAGCACAAATTTATGAAGCATTGGTCGGTGAGGTCGATCTTTTGTATATCACAAAAGTCCAGAATACCATTGCTGGTGACACCAAAATGCCCCAGATTGATTTAACTAAATTTGAACTCATAAAAGAGTTAGCGGGTCGTGTTGATGAACGAAATATTTATCCCCACCATTTCTATATCTATCAGCGTAATGATTTAGCAAGGCCAGGATTCAAATAAAAAAGGGCAGAAAATTTTCCGCCCTTTTTGCCTGAAATCGTTTATAGATAGAAGAGAATTGAAAAGTACATTAAGATTGAACCCAACATGACGAAAATGTGCCAAATTACATGGATAAATGGTACGTTTCTCATACTGTAGAGTAATGCCCCGAATGTATATGCAACGCCACCACTGACGAGCAACATGAAACCCGTCGGTCCAAGTGTCGCCACAAGGGGCTTTGAGGCTAGTATGACTAGCCACCCCATAATGATATAGAGAATAGTCTCGAATTTGCCGTACTTCCCGACTAGGAAAATTTTGTAGAGAATTCCGAGCACTGCAAGCACCCAAATTAGCACAAACATGATCCAGCCAAACCGCCCGCCAACACCGACCAACGTGTACGGTGTGTATGAACCAGCGATTAGGATAAAGATTGAGCTGTGATCAAATATCTGAAATACATGACGTGCTCGTGTAAAGACTAAGCTATGGTAAAGAGTCGAAAAGAGGTACAGCAGAATTAGGGAACTACCGTAGATAATGAACGAGACCAGCTTGAGTGTATCATGCTCCGGGATCGTTTTGATAATTAGCATTACTAGTCCCGCTACCGAGAGGAAGAAGCCGATACCATGAGTCACCGCCCCAAATGTTTCATTCACAATGTTGTAGGCCTTTGATCTGGGCTCTGGCACTTTAAAAAGTTCGCTAATTCGCATAAATATTCATCCTCATTCTGTAAATTTAACATTTAATTTATGATATGGCTTTCCACATTTGATATACTGATATGTAGTAACTAGTGTCTGCTCGACTCATCAGATACGTGGAGGCTACTAAGTAATGTTAACACATTTACAAATACTTATTTGAAATGGAAGTAAAAAATTGACGAAAATTAAATTAGTAACCGACTCTTCAGTCCAACTAACACCAGCAGAGATTGAACAATACCAGATTACAATTGTACCATTGACCATTAACATTGACGGGCAGAACTACGTCGATGAGGTGGATATCTCACGAAAGGAATTCGTGCAGAAGATGGAACTAGCTAAGGACTTGCCATCAACGTCTCAACCGGCCATCGGCAAGTTCGTCGAGGTCTTTCAGGAATTAATTGCAGATGGTAGTCAGGTACTCGCGATTATGATGGCGGAATCACTCAGCGGGACGGTAAATGCCGCAAGGCAGGCGGTGCAGATTCTAGAAACAGATGCCATTACAGTGGTTGACTGCGAGTATACGGACCGTGCCCAAGGGCAGCAGCTCATCGCGGCAGCGAAGGATATCGCGGCAGGGCACTCAATGGATGAAGTTGTTGCCCATGTCAAGCAAATTCAGGAAAACACCTACCTTAAGTTGGTTGTGGTTAACCTCGACAACATCATCAAGGGCGGACGACTTGGTAAGACAACCGGTCGTATTGCTACGCTACTGAATATCAAAGCAATCCTAAAGATGCAGGGCGGTAAGCTTGAGATTGCACAGAAGGGTCGTGGGCAAAAGACGGTGAATAAATTCAAGCAAGAAGTCATTGATACGATTAAGAAATACAAGAACATCGTTGAGATTGGCTTGTCGCACGTCGACGCTGAAGCTGAAATGAACGAGTTTGCTGACCAAATTCATGCGGTTAATCCCACTGTGCCTATTTTGGTACGTGAGACTAGTTCGGTTGTGGCAACTCATGCTGGTCGCGGCGCATTTGCAGTGATTTTTTATACAGAATAGGGCTGATAAATTTGATGAGACAAAGTTTCTACCAGTACTTAATGACGCTCAGAAATCCTGACAGTCACACCATGATTGCAGAGTTTGCCAATAATGCGTTTAATGACCAATATTTTCCTAAACAGATGCAGGATTATGAAGAATTATCTAATTATTTGGAACTGAATGGTAGCTATTTACCTAACATGGATGTGTTCGATGAGGCATACAGGATGTACCTGGATAAAATGAATTAAAAACAGTAAATTTAAAGTGGAACTAGGATAGTTAGATGAAAAAAGCAAATGAGAACAAGAAGCGGGTTGTCTTTTCGCGAAAAAACACATTCTTAATCGCTCTTGCCAGCCTTCTGGTAGGAGCTTTTTTAACATTAGCAATTGTGCTGACAGTACTGAATGAACAGGCGGCAGAGAAGCCGGTCGGCTTGGCGAAAGTTGAGCAGGTTTATCAACAACTACAGCAACGCTACTACAAGAAAATTTCTGCCACAAAATTACAGCAAGGTGCTATTTCTGGTATGCTTGACGCTCTAGGAGATCCTTATTCGATTTCTTTGAATGACAGTCAGACAAAGCAGGTAAACCAAACAATCACCGGTACTAATTTTGGTGGCGTTGGCGTGACGGTGGTCTCTAAAAATAAACAGGTTGTAATCGACTCTATTATGCCAGAAACTCCTGCTGCAAAGAGCAATCTTAAAGCCGGTGACCTTATTTTGGCCGTTGATAAGACGACAATCAAGGATGGTGATATCAGTCAAGCCTCAAGTTTAATTCGTGGCAAGGTTGGTACCAAGGTAACGATTAAGGTGCAGCGTGACAAGGAATCGTTTAATGTGACGCTCACACGGGCGAAGATTACGCAAAGTAGCCTCACTACAAAGATGCTGGATGATCAACTAGCTTACATCGCCATCAGCCAGTTTGACACAAATACAGGTAAGGACTTGAGAAAGAACTTAAGCGCTTTTGAGAAGCAGGGTGTGCGGAAAGTAATTATCGATGTTCGGGGGAATCCTGGTGGTGTTATGGATGCGGCCTTAGAGAGCGCTGCACAGTTTGTGCAGAACAAGAAGATAATCATGCAATACCAGGGTAAGACTGGCAAACCGGAAATTATTAAGTCTAGTACAAAGATTCGGGGACGCAAGCGGATTACCACCATTAAACCAATTATTTTAATCGACGGTAATAGCGCGAGTGCGGCTGAGATTTTCGCCGCCGCACTAAAACAGTCGGCTGGGGCAAAGCTTGTCGGTCAGACATCATACGGTAAGGGAACCGTTCAGGAAGTTAACGGTACTGACCCGAACTTCGAGTATAAGTACACGGTAGCCAAGTGGCTCACACCTGACGGTACATGGATTAATCATAAGGGCTTGAAACCGGACATCGCAGTTGCGGTTCCTAGTTATATGAAGTTAACCGGCTTCACTAGTGGTGAAACGTTAAAAGCAAATACAATGGGTTTGGATGTTTCGGTATTGCAACAGTACCTCATGGCACTAGGATATCTGAATAATCATCTGACAGGTGTCTATGATACTGCTACTCTTACCGCTGTCAAAAAGTTTCAGACAGCTAATAATCTTCCAGTTAAGGGTGAGGTTGATGCAACCAATCAGAATAAGTTATATGAATTAATTGCACTCAAAGCACAAAACGATGACCAGACTCTCAGTACGGCGGTTGCTGAGGCGAAGAAATAAGAAACGGTGGGGGAAAGAGAAATGCCACAAGTATATTTTTTATGTACGGGAAATTCGTGTCGAAGCCAAATGGCGGAGGGTTTTGCCAAGAAGATTCTGGGATCGGATTGGCGTGTTGCAAGTGCGGGGGTTGAAGTACACGGTCTGAATCCACGTGCGGTCGAAGTGATGGCCGAAAGTGGTGTAGACATCTCCAAAAATGTTTCAACTCTGATTGATGGCGACTATCTCATGAGCAGTGATTTAGTGGTTACGCTTTGTGGTGACGCGCGTGATCGTTGTCCAGCGACACCGGCTAATATTGTGAAAGAACATTGGCCAGTGGCAGACCCAGCCCAAGCAACAGGAACGGAGTCGGAGATAATGGCGGCTTTTCGTAGCGCCAGGGACGAAATAGAGCAGCGACTATTAGATTTACAAGAACGTGTTGCGAAGAAACACTAACATTCTAAATTAAACGTAATAATGCTAAAATAGAACGTGCTAGTCACGTTCTTTTTTTGAGACGTGCTTTTAGAAAAAAGATATTTAGTCTAAAGAATATAGAGGAGGGGCCGCTAGATGGCAAATATTCAATGGTATCCAGGACACATGAACAAGGCCAAGAACCAAATTATTGATATTCTTGAACTGGTTGATGTCGTCATCGAGGTGGTTGATGCGCGTATTCCATTATCCTCACGTAACCCGTTAATTGAAAAGTTGGCCCAGAAAAAGCAGCATTTAATTGTCCTAAATAAAGCTGACTTGGCTGATCCAGTCGAGACGAAACGTTGGGTTACTTATTTCAGCAATTTAGGTCATGAATTTGTCATCGCACTGGATGCTAAGCATAACTCACAGATTGAGCAACTTGTGACGTTGATCAAGCAGGCTACTGCTGCTAAAACAAAGAAGATTATGGCAAAGGGTGCACTCAGTCCAACCATCAGGGCTGTTTGTGTCGGCATCCCGAACTGTGGTAAATCGACTATCTTGAACCGTTTAGTTGGGAAGAATGTCGCAGTCGTAGGCGATCGTCCCGGCGTGACCAAGAACCAGAATTGGCTGAAAGCAAAGGGCAACATTCAAGTACTCGACACGCCTGGAATTTTGTGGCCCAAGTTTGATGATCAGGAGGTAGGCTACAAGCTCGCCGCCTGTGGTGCGATTAAGGATAGTATCTTCCATGCGGATGACGTTGCAATTTATCTCTTGGATTTCTTAAAGACCAACTATACGCGCCAGTTACGAGAATTTACTAGAGTAACAGATTTAGACGCACAGAGTACGCCAGAATTGTTGTTGCAGTTAACCAAGCAGTTCGGTTATCGAGACGACTATGACCGTTTCGCATTAATACTGTTACAACGATTCAGAAAGCTGAAGCTCGGCCGAATATCATTAGATTGGGTGGCGCATAATGACTAGGCAGGATCGACCACTAACAGAAACTAAACAGCCGAGTCTTTTGGCACTAAAAGATATTCTATTTACTAATTCGCTCCCACCTAGCGCAGAGTTTTTAGCAGCGCTCGCAAAAGACACGCGCAGTGGGGCACAGAAATTACGTCAAAGATACGAGAAAGGACTTTTACAGGAAGCAAAAAGAAGTGCAGCCTTCGAGGCAAGATTTGCTCTTGAACGTGAATATTGGACCACACACAAGTATATTGCAGGTGTTGACGAAGTAGGACGTGGCCCGTTAGCGGGTCCTGTTGTGTCAGCCGCAGTGATCTTGCCAAAAGACTTCAGTGTGTTAGATGTTAACGACTCGAAGCAGCTCACTAAACATAAGCGTGACGAATTATTTCTGAAAATTATTGAACAGGCAGTCGCAGTAGGCATTGGCATAGAGAGCGCGCAAGTAATTGACCAAGTGAATATTTATGAAGCAACCAGACTGGCGATGGCGGCGGCTGTCTCACAGCTAGATATTCAACCGACATTACTGCTAGTAGATGCGATGCAGGTACCCGTGGAGATTGAACAGGTACGGCTGGTTAAAGGTGATGCCAAAAGCAACTCGATTGCGGCGGCAAGCATCGTGGCCAAGGTGCTGCGTGACCGTTTGATGGACTCTTACGATGCTGTTTTCCCTGGCTACGGTTTCTCTAGTAATGCAGGCTATGGCACAAATGAGCATCTTTTGGGGCTAGAGCGCTTGGGTGCTTGTTTCATTCACCGCCGGTCTTTTGCGCCTGTCTCACAGTATCTTGTTGCTCAGGATAAAAATTAAAAACTAAATAAATGTTTATCTCCTTTTTTTGCGTATATATAGCAAAGGAGATTTTTTTATGAACAAAACAGAATTCTTACTATTAACGAAGATGAGTCAAAAATACAAGTACCGTGAAATGCTCGAACTAACCAGCAAACTGTCAGAGGTAGACGATGTCAATCTGACGACACTTAAAGCGGTTGTGCCGGATCTGGAACTACTGTATCAGCTTCAGCAAATTATATTTGACTTAGAACTGCGCAGGAATGTTCAGCGGATTAAGAAGATTTGCGGTGTAATATCATTTTTCGATGCTGCCTACCCGGAGAAACTCCGGGAAATCTACCGCCCACCGCTATTGTTGTTTTATCAGGGCGATATTCGGTTACTAAATGGACATGGTGTAGCGATTGTGGGCGCCAGAAAGAATTCTGCCTATAGCCGTCAAATTCTACAGGAGTTAGTGCCTGCGCTGGTGGCGAAACAGAAAATAATTATTTCGGGTCTTGCAGAGGGTGTTGACTGCCTGGCCCATGAGTACGCGTTGGCTGCTGGTGGGGCAACGATTGGTATTATTGGCAGTGGGGTGAATCACTTCTATCCTGAACGGAATCACGCATTGCAAAAGCAGGTGGCGAAAAAAGGATTATTGTTGAGCGAGTACCTGCCAGACACGCCACCCGCCCGTTTTAGATTTCCCGAGCGCAACAGATTAATCGCTGGGGTTGCTGAGGACGTAGTTGTGACCGAGGCAAGACAAAGAAGTGGCTCCCTAATCACTGCCAATGTTGCGCTACAAGAAAATCGCAATGTTTTCGCTATTCCAGGCCCAATCACGAGCCCGCTTTCAGCGGGAACAAATGAACTAATTGCCGCGGGTGCGACACCAATCATTGATTTTTCATTAGACAATTTCTCCTAATTATGGAATGATAGAGTCTGCTGACATATTGGATTTAATTTATTGACAGAAATTTTTTTATATTTTAGACTTAGTCTAATTTTTGTCAGTAAACAGGAAGGGGCTTTTTAATGCCTAAGAAGAATCTCGTGATTGTAGAATCACCTGCTAAAGCCAAAACTATTGAAAAATATCTGGGGCGCAATTATCATGTTGTGGCTAGCCTCGGACATATTCGTGATTTGCCAAAGTCGCAGATGGGAATCGATTTCGAACATAATTATGAACCAAAGTACATATCCATTCGTGGTAAGGGCGAAACCATCAAGAATCTTAAAAAAGAGGCGGCAAAGGTTGATAACGTTTATCTCGCGGCCGATCCGGACCGTGAGGGTGAGGCCATCGCGTGGCATGTGTCGCATATTCTGGGATTACCCGATGGCTCAAAGAACCGCGTGGTTTTCAATGAAATAACAAAAGATGCCGTGAAAAATTCGTTTAAGACGCCACGTTCGATTGATATGGATCTAGTCGACGCACAGCAGGCTCGTCGTGTCTTAGACCGGATCGTTGGATACTCTATCTCACCTATTCTGTGGGCGAAAGTGAAGAAGGGTCTGAGTGCTGGTCGTGTTCAATCTATCGCACTCAATCTGGTTATCACGCGTGAAAAGGAAATAAAGGCGTTCAATCCTGAAGAGTACTGGACGATTGACGCAGAGTTTGCTAAAGGTAGAACCAAATTTGTCAGCTCCTTTTATGGTGTGAATGGCAAGAAAAAAGAGTTAAAAAACAACGATGAAGTAAAAGAGTTACTGGGTCAAATAGATAAGAATAAACCATTTGACATTACTGCGGTCGTCAAAAAGGAACGGCGGCGCCAGCCAGCTGCTCCCTTTACCACCAGCTCACTCCAACAAGAAGCTAATAAACGGTTGAACTACAAGACTAGAAAGACCATGATGATTGCGCAACAGCTTTACGAGGGAATTAACCTCGGTAAAGAGGGCACGGTCGGTTTGATTACGTACATGAGAACGGACTCTAAGCGGATCTCAAGCGTTGCTAAGCACGATGCTGCTAAGTTTATTCATGAGGAATACGGGGAACAGTTCGCAGCCCATAAGCCACAAACGGTAAAGAACCAAGAAGGAGCCCAAGATGCCCATGAGGCAATCCGGCCATCAAGTGTTTTTCGGACGCCAGAGAGCTTGAAAGACATCCTCTCGCGGGATCAAATGCGACTATACCAGCTGATTTGGTCTCGCTTCGTTGCCAGTCAGATGACCGCAGCGGTTTATGATACCGTACGGGCGGATATCGAGCAAAATGGTGTTACTTTTAGGACCAACGGCTCCAAGATTAAATTTGCGGGTTTCACGAAAGTATATGATCTGAGTGATGCGAAAACAAGTAAGAAGGACGAATTACCAGAGCTTTTGGAGGGTGAGCAGGTCAAACTTTCTAAGACCGATCCTGCACAGCACTTCACGCAGCCGCCAGCTCGTTACACAGAAGCAAGCTTAGTCAAAGCGCTTGAGGAGAATGGCGTCGGTCGGCCATCAACTTACGCACCGACGATAGATACGATTCAAAAACGATATTACGTGAAGCTCGAAGGGAAGTCGTTTGTGCCGACTGACTTGGGTGAAATTGTCGATGCGTTGATTGAAGAGTTCTTCCCAGATATTGTAAATATTGACTTCACAGCGCAACTTGAAAATGATCTAGACTCCGTCGAAGAAGGTCAGAAGAATTGGGTGACTGTGGTCGACGAGTACTACAAGCCATTTGAGAAAGAGCTGACTAAGGCAGACTCTGAAATCGAGAAAGTTCAGATAAAGGATGAACCAGCCGGCTTCAATTGTGATATCTGTGGTGCACCGATGGTCATTAAACTAGGCCGTTTCGGTAAGTTTTATGCTTGTTCACGTTTCCCAGATTGTCGTAACACCAAGCCGATAGTCAAGGAAATTGGCGTGACATGTTCGAAATGTCATATTGGCCAAGTGGTTGAGAAGAAATCTAAGCGTAACAGATTATTTTATGGTTGTTCTCGCTATCCAGAATGTGATTTCGTTTCATGGGACCGGCCAATTGGCCGAGACTGTCCTAAGGATGGCCATTTCTTGGTTGAGAAGAAGGTTAAGGGCGGTCGCCGGGTTGTGTGTCCGAACGGTGATTACGAAGAAGAGATTCAAAAATAATATTTGTTAAATTTTAATATCATTGGTGCGAAACCGGTTACTTAATTCGCTACTAAATGATATTATTTTTTTATGCAATTAAATATTGAAAATATGAGGATAGCAGATGAAACCAGTAATCAATGTGATTGGCGGAGGACTAGCCGGAGCCGAGGCAGCATGGCAAATTGCACAACACCCAGATGTGACAGTAAAGTTATATGAGATGCGCCCGAAGAAGATGACGCCCGCGCACCAATCGCAGAATTTTGCTGAGTTAGTTTGTACCAACTCAATGCGGTCAAATGAATTGACGAACGCTGTTGGACTTTTGAAAGAAGAGATGCGTCAGTTCAACTCGCTTATCATGGCGGCAGCAGATGCCAATCGCGTCCCAGCCGGTGGGGCGTTAGCCGTTGATCGTGATCACTTTTCGGCATTCGTAACCAATAAGCTATTGAGTATGCCAAACATCGAGGTTATCCAGGATGAGGTAACAGAACTGCCCCGCGCTGGTGTAACGGTTGTGGCAACGGGTCCGTTGACCAGTCCCGCGCTGGCTGAGCAAATCAAGCAGCTAAACGGGCAGGATAGCCTCCATTTCTTTGACGCGGCCGCACCGATTGTTTCCTCAGACTCCATCGATATGACGAAAGTCTACAAAAAGTCCCGCTACGATCGTGGCGAGGCAGCTTACTTGAATTGCCCGCTGACTAAGGGCGAGTTTGAGCTCTTTTATAATGAATTGGTCAAGGCGGAGACTGCTGAACTGCACGGATTTGAGGATGAAGGGGTCTTTGAGGGTTGCATGCCAATCGAGGTGATGGCAGCCCGTGGATTTAAGACAATGCTCTTTGGTCCGTTGAAACCTGTTGGACTGGAGAACCCAGCGACAGGTGAGGAACCGTTTGCGGTGATCCAGTTACGTCAGGATGATGCGCAGGCGACGATGTATAACATCGTTGGTTTCCAGACCCATCTGAAATGGCCCGAGCAAAAGCGGGTGTTTAGGTTAATTCCGGGACTGGAGCAGGCCGAATTTATTCGTTACGGTGTGATGCACAGAAATACCTACCTCAACTCACCACTTTTATTAAAGCAAAATTACGAATCGAAGATGCAATCCGGCTTATTTTTTGCTGGACAGATGACGGGAGTTGAGGGATACGTAGAAAGTGCTGGAAGCGGACTAGTGGCCGGGTTAAATGCCTATCAAGCAGCAATGGGGCTCGCACCCATCATCTTCCCGGAAACGACAGAGCTTGGTGGGATGGCCCACTACATCACCCACGCAAATGCAAAACATTTCCAACCGATGAATGCTAACTTCGCACTCGTGCCAACGTTATCTACGCGGATTCGCCAAAAGAAAGAACGCAATCTAGCGCTCTCTCAGAAAGCATTAGCTGATTTAGCAAATTTTCAACAAGAAATTTCTAGACAAGAGGTAATTAATTGATCGAAGATTCTGAAGACCAAATACAGCAATTTCTACACTATTTGACAAATGAACGGCGTTACTCAGTAAATACGGTTTTAGCATACAAGAAGGATTTGGCCAGTTTCGTGCAATTCTTGACAGAAAATGGGGGCTTTACCGGTTTCTCAAACGTTTCTAATCGAGATGTTGAATTATTTATGGCATTCTTAGATGATAAGGGCAATAAACGTGATAGCATTGCGCGAAGGATATCAGCGTTACGCTCCTTTTACCACTTCTTAATTAAGCGTGAAATACTACGTAAAAACCCAACTGAGTCGGTCTACTTGCGTACGAATGAGAAGAAGTTACCCCGTTTCTTCTATGAGCAAGAGATGGTGGCTTTATTTGCTGCAACTACGGGAGAGGCACCTCTAGACAGACGAAATGCCGCGTTACTGGAATTATTTTATGCAACAGGAATGCGTGTGAGTGAGGTAGCAGACTTGACCATTGCTCAGCTCGATTTGACGCTAAAGATTATCTTGGTCCATGGTAAGGGTAATAAAGATCGCTACGTGCCATTTGGTGAACACGCCAAAAAGGCTTTGACCGACTATCTCGATAATGTGCGCCCCGAGCTTCTAGCTAAATCTGGTCAAACTAACGACTATGTCTTCTTGAACAATCGTGGTGGTAAGATTACTAGTAGGGGGATTACGTATGTGTTGGACAGAATAATTGAGAAGTCCGCACTATCAGCGAAGATTCACCCGCATATGTTGCGGCATACTTTCGCCACCCAAATGTTAAATAACGGAGCAGATTTAAGAACTGTTCAAGAATTGCTGGGACATAGTTCATTATCGACCACACAGGCGTATACTCATGTCACGATGGAACATTTACAACATGATTACCAAAAGTATTTTCCACGTAACAGCAACGAATTAAAGAAAGAGGATTAATTAATGACAACAATTAGTGCAGTGAAATTTAACGGTGTAACCGCAATTGCCGGTGACGGTCAGGTCACAATGGGCGAAAAAGTGATTAGTAAGCAAACTGCCAGAAAGATTCGCCGGATTTATAACGATCAGGTCGTGATTGGCTTTGCCGGCGGTGTGGCCGACGCCGTCACCCTTCAGGAAAGGTTGGAGAACAAACTAGAGGCTTATTCTGGCAATCTGAAACGTGCTGCTGTTGAACTTGCTCGGGATTGGCGTAAAGATCCCACCTTGCAGAAGCTGGAGGCTCTCTTGATTGCTTTTAATGCGGAAGATTTGCTACTCATATCAGGTGGTGGTGAGGTGCTAGAGCCCGATGAGAACGTTGTGGCGATTGGTTCTGGCGGTAACTTTGCACAAGCTGCTGCCGTAGCAATGATTAGACATGCAAGTGACATGAGTGCAACTGAGATTGCAGAGGAATCGGTCCGCATTGCTAGTGGTATCGACGTTTACACGAATGACGATATCAAAACCGATATGCTGAAGGAGAATTAGGATGGCAGTTCAAACACCAAAGGAAATTGTTGCAGTATTAGATGAATATATTATTGGTCAAAATGAGGCCAAGAAGGCTGTCAGTGTCGCTCTCTATAATCGGTACAGAAGAATGCAGCTTTCTAAAGAGTTACAACAGGAAATTACACCGAAGAATCTCCTGATGGCAGGACCAACGGGTGTTGGTAAAACCGAAATTGCGCGCAGACTAGCAAAGATTGTCGAAGCGCCCTTTGTCAAGGTTGAAGCGACAAAGTTTACAGAGGTTGGCTATGTTGGTCGGGATGTCGAATCCATGGTGCGTGACCTTGTTGATGTTGCGGTAGCCATGGAAGAGAAAGACCAAATGAGTCGGGTTCGTGCAAGTGCCACAGCGGAAGCGGACAAAAAACTGGTTAGATTACTCGTTCCTGGTATCAAAAAGGAAAAACGCCAGAATAACATGCAAGAGATGATGAGCTTGTTGATGAGTGGCCAAAATCCCGCTGAAGGTGAGCCTGAGGAAGAGGTTGACGACAATGTCTTGAACCAAAGACTTTCGGTAAAGGAGCAGCTGGATCGCGGCTTACTTGAAAATACGGATGTGACAATTGAGGTTGAAGAGGCTGGCAAAGTTAATCCGATGAACGATATGATGGGCCAGATGGGCATTGATATGAACTCGATGATGAGTGGTCTCATGCCGAAGAAGAAAATCAAGCGCACCCTACCAGTCTCAAAGGCACGTGAGTTATTGGTTCAAGAAGAGTCCAAGAAGTTGATTGATTACGATCAGATTTATCAAAACGCCATTGAACGCAGCATGCAGGATGGAATTATTTTCATCGATGAGATTGATAAGATTACAAGTGGTGAGAAGAAGCAATCTGGCGAGGTCTCGCGTGAAGGGGTGCAAAGAGATATCCTGCCAATCGTTGAGGGATCAACGGTTAGCACAAAGTATGGACCTGTGAAAACTGACCACATCCTCTTCATCGCTGCCGGGGCCTTTGCGGAGTTGAAGCCAAGTGATTTAATTCCGGAACTTCAAGGACGCTTCCCGATTCGTGTAGAATTAAATGCGTTGACTAAAGAGGACTTCGAACGAATTCTGAAGGACCCCACCAACTCTTTGATTAAGCAGTACATCGCCTTAATGAATGCCGACGGTATTAAATTGGTCTTCACGCAGGAAGCAATCTCTCGCATCGCCCAAATCGCCTTTGACGTCAACCAGGGGACGGAGAATATTGGTGCCAGACGCCTATCTACAATTCTGGAAAAGCTCTTGGAGGATGTCTTGTACGAAGGACCAGACATGCAGATGGGTGAAATTTCCATCACAGAAGACTATGTAAACGATAAATTACGTGATATTATCACAGATAAGGATCTCACTAGGTTTATCCTGTAATGAGCAATAGATTTATTTGATAGAGGAATATAATGGAATATACACTTGAAAACCAGTTTCTAAAAGCAATTATCAATACACACGGCGCTGAACTTTCAAGCGTAAAAGACCAAAATACCGGGACAGAGTACCTGTGGCAGGCAGATCCTACGGTCTGGGCACGACATGCACCAATTTTGTTTCCGATTGTGGGTCGACTGAATAACGATACTTATACGTATCAAGGAAAAAGTTACCACATGACCCAACACGGCTTTGCCCGTGACAGCGAGTTTCAGATTGAGCATTCAACAGATAATTCGGTTACACTGCTGCTATTTTCGAATGCTGCAACCCTTAAAATGTATCCGTTCAAATTCCAGTTAAGAGTCAGCTATCAGTTGGTTAATAACTTGCTTACGGTGAGTTTTAACGTCAAGAACATGACAGATGGTGAGATGATCTTCGGAATTGGCGGACATCCTGGTTTCAACTTGCAACTTGATGAAGACGTGCAGAAGAATAACTATTTCTTCAGTTTCGAGCCATCTAAGTCGCGTGTCCGAATTCCTTTGGTCGGACCATATATTGATATCGATAAACGGACACTCGCACCTACAGACACGTTGATCGAGGTATCCGACACATTATTCAAGGATGACGCATTAATTTATGCATTAAACTCACAGACAAAGATTTCGTTGCGTAATGACAAAAATGACTATCACATTAACGTGATGCTCGATCAGACGCCTTTCGTGGGTCTGTGGTCGCCGTACCCAACCACCAGCGATTTCGTCTGCATCGAACCCTGGTGGGGCATTGCCGATGAACTTGACAGCTCTGGTACATTTGAGGAGAAAGTTGGGATGAATAAGCTCACAGCTGGCCAAGAATTTAATTCCCAGTTTCGGGTAGCGTTTCATGACAAAAAAATTGACTAGGCGAACACCTAGTCTTTCTTTTTGTTCAAATAATGATGGTAAAGCCCGAATGGAACGACGCTCTCGGTTCCGTTCTTAATTCGGCGAATATTTGGTTGATGCCGCCAGATAATGAAAATCAGGACAATAGCCGCGACAGTTGTCAATATTGCATCGTGGTAGAAGAAGGAGATGCCGGTGACAATCACCATCGCCACCATGCTGGTCAGGCTCACCATGCTGGTCAATAAAAGGATGATGCCAAATACCGTGATAGCGATCAAAAAGAAGCTCCAGTTGTAGGCCAGCAGGACACCAGCACTGGTTGCTACCGCCTTGCCACCCTTCATGTTGAGGAAGATTGAGAATGAGTGGCCAAAAATACTAGCAAGGCCATATACTAAAACAAGATACTTCGGGCCAATGCCGAAAATTAGTGGAAGTGCCGCTCCAAGTGTTCCCTTTAAGATGTCGACGGTAAGGACAACCACCCCCGGCCAAAAGCCTAAGACACGAAATGTGTTGGTGGTGCCTGTGTTGCCACTACCAAAGTCACGTAAATCCTTCTGGAAGAATTTTTTACTGATTAAAACTCCGGTAGGAAATGAGCCAGCTAAATATGCTAAAATAATTAACATAATGTTTTTTACAATGTCCACATGATTACCTCTCTTTACTAGTGTATATTCTAGCAGAGATTCTCACTGGACAAAATTAAATTTTACTTGTAGGAATGTAGGGGATTAAATTGCCAACAAAGAAAAACGCATATGACGATTCGTCGATTCAAATACTGGAAGGTCTGGAAGCGGTAAGAAAAAGGCCCGGGATGTACATAGGCTCAACGGACGGTCGTGGACTGCACCACTTGGTCTATGAAATTGTTGATAATGCCGTCGATGAGGCCTTAGCCGGTTTTGGTAAAGAAATCAACATTACAATTGGACAGGATAATAGCATCACGGTACAGGATTTTGGACGGGGGATGCCGACCGGGATGCATAGTAGTGGTAAACCAACTATCGAAGTAATCCTGACCGTGCTCCATGCCGGTGGTAAGTTTAACGAGGGCAGTTATAAGACTTCAGGTGGCCTCCACGGTGTTGGTTCATCCGTCGTTAATGCCTTATCGTCTTGGATGACTGTCCGGGTTGTGCGTGATGGTGCTGTTTATGAGGAACGCTTCGAAGATGGCGGTCATCCTGTGGGTACTCTCAAAAAGACAGGCACCAGGCACGAAAAAAATGGCACCACCATTTCGTTTCTGCCGGATCCCACAATTTTCCAGACTACGGTCTTTAAGTTTGATGTGATTGAGGAGCGCATTCGAGAATCGTCCTTCTTGCTAAAGGGGGTCAAGTTTACGCTCACGGATGAACGTGGTGAGGGGAACTCCGAGGTCTTTTACTATGAAGACGGTATTCAGTCGTTTGTGACTTACTTAAATGAGGGTAAGGACGTAATTGGTGACGTCTTCTACTTTGAGGGTACCAAAGAGGCGATTGAGGTTGAGTTTGCCGGTCAGTATAACGATGGTTACTCGGAGAACCTCATTTCATTCGTAAACAATGTGCGAACAGGTGATGGCGGTACCCATGAGATGGGTGCACGTTCCGGATTTACTAAGGCCTTTAATGAATATGCTCGTAAGGTCGGGTTACTGAAAGATAAGGAGAAAAATCTGGAGGGCTCGGACTTTCGTGAAGGGCTGAGTGCGGTCATTGCTGTCCGAATTCCCGAGGAGCTGCTACAGTTTGAAGGACAAACCAAAGGAAAGCTCGGTACGCCGCAGGCCAGAAATACTGTTGAAGCGGTTGTCTATGAACAAATGTCTTATTTTCTGCTCGAGAATGGCGAACTAGCACAAGATCTTGTTAAGAAGGCCATTCGTGCCCGGGATGCACGTGAAGCCGCCAGAAAAGCGCGGGATGATACGCGTTCTGGTAAGAAAAGAAAGAAGACAGATACACTCTTATCCGGCAAGCTAACGCCTGCTCAATCGCGGGATGCGAAGAAGAACGAATTATTCTTGGTCGAAGGTGATTCTGCTGGTGGTTCTGCTAAGCAGGGACGTGAGAGAAAATTTCAGGCAATTTTACCGTTGCGTGGGAAGGTACTGAATACCCAGAAAGCAAAGCTCCCGGATATTTTTAAGAATGAGGAAATCAACACGATGATTTATACAATTGGTGCGGGTGTTGGTGCCGAATTCAAAATTTCCGATGCAAACTATGATAAAGTCATCATTATGACCGATGCTGATACCGACGGTGCGCACATTCAGATCCTGTTACTCACATTTTTCTACCGGTATATGCGCCCAATGATTGAGGCCGGAAAGGTTTATATTGCATTGCCGCCACTGTATAAGTTACAAAAGGGTACAGGTGCCAAGTCACAGGTTGTCTATGCCTGGACGGACGATGAGTTAGAAACAGCATCCAAAAAAATGGGTAAGGGCTACAGTCTTCAGCGATTCAAGGGTCTCGGTGAAATGAACGCCGACCAGTTATGGGAGACGACGATGGATCCAAGTAGTAGAACGCTAATCCGAGTCAAAATCGATGATGCGGCGCTCGCTGAGCGGCGTGTGACGACCCTAATGGGTGACAAGGTTGAGGCAAGGCGAGATTGGATTGAGAAAAACGTGAAGTTCACGCTTGAAGAAGATTCATCAATTTTAGAAACAAAGATTTAGAAGGATAGGTATGTTAGATGGTTGAACAAACAGACCGTATAAAAGAAATGTCCCTTGAAGATGTGATGGGCGAACGCTTTGGTCGTTACTCGAAGTACATCATTCAAGAACGTGCGCTCCCGGACATTCGGGACGGCTTGAAACCCGTTCAACGGCGAATTCTTTATGCAATGTACATCGATGGTAATACTTACGATAAGCCCTTTCGGAAGTCGGCGAAGTCTGTCGGTAACGTCATGGGTAATTTCCATCCTCACGGCGATAGCTCCATCTACGAAGCTATGGTTCGTCTTTCCCAGGATTGGAAGGTACGTGAGCCACTGATTCAGATGCACGGTAACAATGGGTCGCTAGATGGCGATCCACCCGCAGCAATGCGGTATACCGAAGCGCGTGTTAGCAAAATTTCGAATTTATTATTGTCGGATATCGACAAAGAAACTGTCGAGATGGTGCTTAACTTCGATGACACAGAGAATGAGCCCGTGGTACTACCAGCCCATTTTCCTAACCTATTAGTTAATGGTGCGACGGGTATTTCCGCCGGCTATGCCACGGAGATTCCACCGCATAATCTGAGTGAAGTAATCGATGCCACAGTCTACCTTCTAGAACACCCGGGCGCGACTTTAGATGATTTGATGCAGTATGTGAAGGGACCAGACTTTCCAACCGGTGCAATTATCCAAGGTGAGAAGGGAATTAGGGATGCATACGAGACAGGTCGGGGTAAGATTGTTGTGCGGTCAAAGACCTCAATTGTGGAACTCCGTGGTCACCGTGAGCAGATTGTCGTGACAGAAATTCCGTATGAAGTTAATAAAGCTCTTTTGGTCAAAAAAATAGATGAAATTCGGGCTCTGAAGAAGATTGATGGAATAAGTGAAGTGCGCGATGAGAGTGACAGAAACGGACTCTCGATTGTGATTGAACTGAAGAAAGGCGCTGATGCCTCAAGTATTCTGAACTACCTCTTTAAGAATACTGATCTCCAAATCAGTTACAACTTTAATATGGTGGCCATCAACCATATGACCCCAGAACAAGTTGGTCTGAAGACTATTCTTAGTGCGTACTTAGAACATAAAAAAGACGTTGTGTTAAAGCGAACTGCTTTTGACCTAAATAAGGCCCAGAAGCGGCAACATATCGTTGAGGGTCTGATTAAAGCACTCTCGATTCTTGATGAGGTCATCAGGACCATTCGGGCAAGTAGCGACAAGAAGAACGCGAAGGATAACTTGGTTACGGCCTACGATTTCACCGAGGCACAGGCCGAGGCCATCGTTTCATTGCAGCTTTATCGACTAACGAACACCGACGTTAACGCCCTTCGTGCAGAACACAAGGAGCTTGCAGATAAGATTTTGGGTCTGCAGCAAATTATTAATGATCAGGCAACGCTCAATCGCGTGATCACGGACGAACTTGTGGCGGTGAAAAAAGAGTATGGTAACCCTCGCCGCTCCGCTATTCAGAGGGAAGTATCACAGATTGAAATTGACACTTCTGCTCTGATTGCCAAAGAGGATGTTCGGGTACTTGTTAGTGCAAATGGTTACCTGAAGCGCAGTTCGCTGCGATCGTATAATTCGACGGACGCAGCCGACAATGGCTTGCGCGATGACGACCAAATTGTGTTCGACGATACAGTTTCCACGCTCGCAAGTCTTTACATATTCACCAATAAAGGCAATTTGATCTATCGCCCCGTCCATGAATTGTTGGATGTGAAGTGGAAGGATACGGGCTCACATCTCTCCCAAGAAGTTGGCCTTCTGTTAGATGAACAGATTATTCAAGTGTTTGTGATTCTTGATTTGGCTGCCAAGAAAAATTTCTTGTTGGCAACGGACGATGGTTATATTAAACAAGTCAGCCTGGCTGATTTACAGCCGAGTCGAACTTACCGCTCTAAGGCGGCAGTTGCTATGAAACTGAAAGGTGAGGGGAATAAGCTTGTCCATGTGTCTGAGGTGGAAGAGAGTGCAGCAAGCGAATTAGTCCTCTTCACCAAATTCTCGTACGCTGTGCGCTTCAAGCTGGCCGAAGTTCCCGTCATCGGTGCTCGTGCTGCGGGTGTTAAGTCTGTTAATCTGAAAGACGGTGACGCCGTGGTCGACTATCTCCTGCTTGATCCTGTTGATGCTAGCGACACGAAGGTAGCGATGATTACCACCAGGGGTGCATTTAAGCAATTTAAGTTGAGTGAGGTCAACTTAGTTTCCCGTGCAAAACGTGGTGTATTAACACTGCGTGAATTGAAGAATAAGCCACACAGAGTTGCGGGCGTTGTATCGTATGTCACGGACCAGGAGCTGCAGGTCACTACGGAGCAAAATCAGGTGACGAAATTTAAAACAACAGAATTTCCAATCGGCGATCGTTATTCTAATGGTTCATTTATTATCGATGCAGAAAAGGATGGCGTACCGGTTAAAATAACTAAATTAGGCCAGATTGAGGAAGAAAATATCACAAATCTATTTTAAAAATTAAGTTTTATAATTTTTATTAAAGAAGTTCTAGTTTTAGGGACATAATATTTTATGATACGTAAGTAATGCGTTATCATAGATATTGTTAATCAATCAAATCAAACACACCAAGAAACTAACATTTTTGAACATTGGTGCTTTTGAAATGTCATTATCAAACAAAACAGATAAATATAAAAGGAGTACAAGTAATGAAGTTCAAATCAGATGCTGTTCTTTCAGCAAAGTCACTCAGATACTTTCTGCAACTGATTGATAATATGAGTTACACCCAAGCTTCGCAAATACTTGGCATCACTCAACCTGCACTTACTCAACAGATTAAGAAGATTGAGCGTGCTGTCGGTGCACCGTTATTCGGCCAGATTGGTAAGAAGTTATATCTGACTGATGCTGGTATCAAGATGCAAGAAACCGCAAAGGAATTATTTAACACGGTGAATAATGCAGTTGATCAAATCCAGAAGGATACGAACTCAGAGACGGGGAATATCTCAATTGGAGTTTTATCTTCCATCGAATATCAAGTGATTGAGGACTTCATCATCGAGTTTAATGATCTTTTTCCTGAGATCACCATCTCGTTGAATATGTTAACCAGAAACGAAATCTTGGAGCGGTTAGAAAATAACCATATTGACCTCGCAATTATGCATTTACCAGATGAGAGCATTAAGAACTGGAAGCCATATAAGGTAAAGCAAATCTACATGGATGAGGTGCTTTACCTCACGCATGACGATGTACCTAAGAACAAGAAATCTATTAGCCTGGAAGATGCTAATAAGAATCCCTGGGTTTCATATCCAGTGGAATTCTACGTTCCCCAAATACTAACTCAGGTATTTAAGGATAACAGGGTCGATCTCCCTGAGTCGAACGCACTTTTCACATCGCCATATCAATTAATTCGTTTCGCTGAAAAGACGAACTCGGATACTGCAATTACTGAGAGCTTCTACCGAGCACATAAAGATCAAATTGATTTGACGGCACTTCATTTCGATCCACGTGTCAGATTTGATATGTCGTTTATCTACAGACGCGAAAAGGAAAACATTCCGCGGATAAATAATTTCTTCGAACATTGGGATAAGTTCTTGGCAAAAGAGAGTTATTCTAGTAGATTAGAACATGTAGAAACTATCTAATCGGAAAAAGAGGGAATGGATTAAAATGGCAAAAGAATTAGTTTTTGGTCATCAAAATCCAGATACTGACGCGATTGGCGCTGCCATCGCGTTTTCGTATTTGGTAAATCAACTTGGTTATGACACCGAAGCTGTAGCTTTGGGTGAACCAAATGAAGAGACGAAATTTACATTGGACAAATTTGGCTTTAATGCTCCAAGAGTTGTTCAGACAGTATCAAATGAAGTAGATGCAGTAATGCTCGTTGATCATAATGAATTTCAACAAAGCGTCAGTGACATCGCAGACGTGCAAGTTTCGCACGTCGTTGATCACCACAGAATTGCAAACTTCAACACAGCAAACCCGTTATTCTATCGTGCAGAACCTCTGGGTTGCACAAGCACTGTTATCTGGAAGTTGTACCACGAGTATAAGACGGCGATTCCAAAGGAAATTGCGGGAATCATGATGTCATCGATTATTTCAGATACACTTTTGTTTAAATCACCGACAACTACGCCAACTGACGAGATTGCTGTGAAGGATTTGGCATCACTTGCTGGCGTTGACTACGAAGCGTATGGACTAGAAATGTTGAAGGCTGGTACAGATTTGTCTGCTAAGTCGGAACAAGAACTGGTTGATATGGACGCCAAGAGCTTCGAGATGAATGGTAAGAATGTGCGAATTGCACAGGTAAATACAGTTGATGTTGCAGATGTCTTAAAACGGCAGGCTCAGTTCACGACTGTAATTAACGCTGAGATTGCACAGGACAGATATGATCTGTTTGTATTCGTAATTACGGATATCTTAAATAGCAACTCAAAGGCAATCGTGTTGGGTTCTGATGAGGCTAAGGCTGCATTCGAGCACACGTTTAACCAAACTATCACTGATGATGTGGCAGCAATGCCTGGCGTTGTTTCGCGAAAGAAACAAATTGTCCCACAACTTACTGCAGCATTCTAAATTCTGAGCAATTCTACTTAACTAATCAGTTAATCAGTTGCATTGTAAATAAGCAAACCCAAACATTTTTTATGTTTGGGTTTTTGTTTTCCAGCAAAAGTATAAGATGACACATAAAAGCCAGCAAATTCTTAGTGAGACATACTAGGATAAGGGGACAGGATTTATTTAGCGAGATAACTTCCGATAATATATATTATGTAAACTCACATCCGAAAAACAAAGCTGCTGTGCAGCTATCTTCAAATTCGTAATTAAGGACTGTAACCTAGTAAGTAATTTGCAAAACATCTGGCATCCATGTAATACCGATTGCTTTTTCACCTAAATGTGTTGCAATCACTGGACCAAACTCATCAATTTCATTTGGTGTTTGCGGATATTTTGCTGTTAATTCAGCTTGAATCTTGATTGCAGTTTCTCGCTCATTAGCATGATAAATGATAATCCGGAGCTTCTCTAAGTCAGACACGTTTGTTTCTATCTTCTTGGCCATCAACTTCTCTGATTTGGCAATGGCTTTCTTCATAGAGCGAACTTTGTCGAAAGAAACTATTCTGTGTGATTCTGCGTCAAATGTGAGTAAAGGTTTAATCTGTAACATCGAGCCAACCAATGCCGATGCATTACTCAAGCGACCACCACGCACCAAATTATTAAGATCATCAACTACGAAAATTTCATCGGTTTGCTGTCTCAGTTCACTCAGGTTACTGATAATTTGGGCGGGATTGAGGCCTGCGGCAATCATTTTGGCAGCGGCGATTACCTGATAACCCATTAGACGAACAGTAATTTGCGAATCAAACGGGTACAGGTGCAATTCTGGATTAGCATTGGCAAGGTTGACCAGCGTTTGATTGAAGCCGCTAATTGTACCGGCAAGTGTGATGGCAATGATTGCGTCGTAACCATCAGCTTTGATCTGTTCAAACAAGCTAAGAAGTTCGCCAATACTGGGCTGGGAGGTTTGAGGAAACCCCGCACCAGCCTGCTCAAGTTCATAAAGCTGCTGAGAATTAAAATCAACGTGTTCCAGGTATTCCTTATCGTCAATGATGACAGGAATGGGTAGCACGTTGATATTATACTGTTCAATTTCGTCTCTAGTTAGATAGCTAGTACTATCTGTCACAAGTGCAATTTTCAAATTAAGACTCACTTACTATCAATAAAATAATTAAAATAATTTTTTCTTGCTTAAATGCAATGCGCAATAATTGAATATATTTGCTTCTAAAAGTATATCACATCAACAGCTAAAAAAAAATATTGGCCGGCTTACAACCCTAATGTAAAGCGCTTTACAAATGATGCGTCACTAACTTAGCTTCTTAATTATCATACTAAGTTCCGACCGTAAGAAACTAATTTCTTCCTGAGCGGAATATGCGAAGATCTTGTCTGTTAATCCTGTAATTGCTTTTTTTAATTCCTCAGCCTTGATTAGACCATTAGCTGATAAATGAACATGTTTAGTTGAGTCTTTTGAAGTCAAGTCAAACTCAAGGTAAGATCTTGTCTGTTCTTGATTTAGTTGTCTACTGAGTGTGGAAATTGAAATAGATAATTCATGTGCTAAGTCGTTCATGGCGAGCAATTCGTTGCCGGTTTCACTAAAATATTGTAGTAACCTGATTTGACTCTGATTTAACTTTGTTGAATTCATCAAAAGTTTCATGATTTTTTCGCCAATCTCGTTGAAAAGTAGAATATTCATATTAATCCCCTTCTATTCCTGATTTAACAATATATTGTATTATACAACGAATCTGCTTTGATTGTACAACTGAGACGTATTTTTGACTGATTTTTGCTTAGAAGAACAAATTACCTTTTTAGTCATGAAAATAGTACAATAGAGTAATTAATAACTGAGGTGAGCATATGTCATTTGACGGACTTTTTATTAAGAAATATCTCGAGGAATTGAAGCCACAATTGGAGACTGGTAAGCTAATGAAAGTTTATCAACCCTTTGATCAAGACGTCATATTAATTTTCCGCCAGAGTCGAAAGAGAAAACAGCTGTTACTATCCACCAACGCTAATTCTCCACGATTTTATCTGACAGATACCGATATCGATAATCCTCCCGTTGCCCCTACTTTTGCAATGGTACTGAGAAAGTATCTTGAAGGTGCTATTCTAAAGGAAATTTCGCAGGTTGGAAATGATCGTATTGTAAACTTCGATTTCACGAATCACGATGAATTAGGCGACGAGCAGACACTCACGTTGTCTCTCGAACTAATGGGCAGACACAGCAACCTGATTCTGATTAATAGAAACGACGGCAAGATAGTTGACTTACAGAAGCGAATCAACCCCGATGAAAATCGAGTACGGATGCTTTTACCTAAGGCTCGTTACGAATTGCCACCATTGAATGAGCAATTGGATATTTGCACTGTTACTAAGACACAATTCGCCAACTTTAGCGATATCAACTCATTCATCCACTCATTGGGCGGACTCGACCGCGATAATAAGTTCGAACTGCAAACTAGGCTAGAGGAAAGTTTTTCATACGAAACAATTCAGAATTTTGTGGCGACGATACTGGAAACTACACCAACGCTAGGCTTGAATAACCGCAAAAGGCCCGTCTTCTTCAGCTATACCCCCACTACCCTCTCAGCAAACGGCAGGGTTAAGTACGATACCTTGAACGAACTTGTCGATAATTTCTATCGAACGGAAGCTACTAATGCCTGGGTGAAAGAGCGCGCGCAGAAAGTCAATACATTGGTCAACAACGAACTAAAGAAGTTGACTAAGAAACTGGTAAAACTAGAGGATCAACTCACACATGCGGAAAACTCCGAGTCGTATAGAATCAAGGGTGAGTTGTTAAATACGTATCTCAATCAGGTGAAACCTGGCATGACCCAAATTGCACTACCAAATTATTATGATGAGAACCACGAACTAGAAATCTCACTTGCGGCGGAATTATCACCACAACGAAACGCGCAGAAGTATTTTACCAAATATCAGAAGCTGAGAAACTCCATTAAATATGTGAACGAGCAGATTGAGTTCACCAAGCAAAATATTGCCTACTTTGAGTCCGTGCAGACTGCGGTTGCAAACGCCGAACCAGCAGATATCGCAGCGATTGTCGCTGAACTTCAAAATCAAGGATACTTGAAGAAAACGGCGCGCAAGGAGCGTAAGCAGAAGATTACAGAGAAACAGTTGAGTACCTTTAGATTGTCGAGTGGCAAAATAGTGTTGGTTGGTAAGAATAATTATCAAAATGACTGGCTAACGTTCAAGAAATCACAGAAAACGGATCTGTGGTTGCACGTCAAGAATATCCCAGGTTCCCACGTGTTGATTCAGAGCGCTGATTCACCATCTGAACAAGATATTCAAGAAGCGGCTGAGATTGCAGCGTATTATTCAAAGGCCCGGCTGTCTTCCCATGTGCAGGTAGATTATGTCCCAGTCAAACGAGTTAAAAAACCAAATGGCGCTAAGCCTGGCTTCGTTATCTATACCGGTCAGAACTCAATCGAGGTCACGCCAAACGAAGCTGAAATACTGGCTAAGCAGGTCAAGTAACTGAAGTCTAGGAACTAAAGAGTAACTATTCCTTTCAAAAATTGGAATAGTTACTTTTTTGTATTCAAAATACGTTGTCTTAGATGCGCAAAGCTCCTAGATTGGCTGGGTAGTCAATGCAAGTGACTCTAATACCTCAAGTACGTAGCTTGCCGTCTTTAGACTTGAGAAGACGGGAATGTGGGCATGTAATGCTGCGTCCTTGATTTGTGTTGCGTCCTGGTTAGCCAAATCAGAATAGTTGGTGACATTAATGACCAAGTTGATTTTGTGCGCGGTTAGCTTATCAATTACGTTGTGGTTGCTCCCTTCAACCTTCGGCACGATGTTAACCGTAATTCCAGTCTCGGCCAGTATACTTGCCGTACCCTCGGTCGCAAAAATTTTGAAGCCTAACAAATGGAATCTGTGTGCGAGATTTGTTGCTTCCTTCTTATCCTCGTCCTTAACGGAAATAAAGATTGACCCATATGTGGGAATAGTCAACCCGGCACCAGCATAACCCTTATAGAGCGCCTTGCTGAGTTTTGTATCCCGACCAACCACGGAACCACTAGCCTTCATCTTCGAATCGAAGGTGTTCTCGCCGTGATAATTAATGTACGAAAATACAGGCATCTTGACGTAAATCAGGTTATTCGATGGCCAGATATCCGCTGGCAGACCTAGTTCTTGGAGGCTACTGCCCAGAATTACTTTTGTCGCTACTTTAGTGATATCCTGCCTGAGTGCCTTCGAGAGAAATGGCACATTATGACCTGCATAGGTCTTAATTTGAAGCACATAGATTGTTCCCTGAAAAATTAGAAAATGAATATTTAAGAAGCCACGCATTTTAATTAGATGGCTAAGGCTTACCGTCATATCGCGAATTTGCCGCCGCTGATCGGATGTTAAATTCTGCGGATTAAAGACCGCAATGGAATCGCTAGCGTGGGAACCGGACTGCTCCAGGTGTTCAATAATCCCGGGAATAGTCACATTCTCACCATCACTAATCGCCGTCACTTCGTACTTCTGGCCGTCAATAAACTTACTGATATTGATTTTATCGAGTTGATTCTGCAGGATGTACTCCCTTAGGGCCGGTTCATCGAAGACAACGGCGGATTTCTGCGGTCTATTCTGCGTCTTGCCACCTACCAGAACCGGAAAGCCAATCTCATTTGAGTATGCCAGTGCGTCCGTGAGCGTAGTGGTTGACGTACCAGGAACGCCGTTGAAATCCAGGTTCGTTAAGAGTTTATTCAGGACCTCTTTTTGGTCCAGGTGGTACAAGTCAAAGTGTTCTTGCCCTACGATATGTAACCCATGTTCTTGTAATGCACCGACGAAATGGTTGGTCTGCTTGCCACTGAACTGCGTCATGATTGATGTGACGCCCTCATATTTGGCAATCCGGAGAATGTTCTCGATGGTGATGGGTTCGAAATAAACACGGTCAACCAAACGGTAACTGGAACTAATTGCTTCCGAGTTATTACTGATAATAATCGTCTCATAGCCGAGCTCTTTCAGTGTTTTAATGGCGTGGAAAAGCATGAAATCAAATTCTGAGTTTAATGAAATTTGGAATGGCCCTAATCCAATAATTAATAACTTGGGCTTGTCTGACTTGATTGGTTCTACTTCATTATGAACACCGTAGGCTGAGTAAACGGCGGAAACTTGTGGCGTATACATGCCGGCAGTTCCATCTAGCTGAATAAAACTCGGTTCAATTCCTGCCTCTCGGACATTTTTGATGATTACATCTGGGTGTTGGTGTGTTATCTGGGCAATCAGTGTGTTTGAAAAGCCCAGTAGTTTGGCTCGATACAACAATGCTGCTGTTGCCTCATTATTATCTGTCGAAAAGTATGTTGTGCGTAATTGGCTGATTACCTGCGCGATGTTGTTAAACTTTTGGAGGTAGACTGGGTGAATTTTGATTAATTGCCGGAGTTTCGTCAAACTAACTCCCCGAACTAACGCAATTACAAGTTGAATTAGATGACGCTCACCTGGATGTGCGAGTTCGGTTAGTAAGTCGTCAATATCTTCTGTGAGATACTTGTGGTACAACGTCATGTTCTGTTCGAACGAATTTGTAGACTCAATCCCCTTCATCATCGCGGTCTCGAAGTTATGGCCAATTCCAATCGCCTCCCCACTCGCCTGCATCTTATCGTTCAACAAATAATGATTTTCACCAGATTCGGTGAAGGACCAGTTGGGAAACTTGGTTGCTACCATGTCGAGAATTGGCTCGATTGCGGCATTTAAACCAGAGTTTGGATTTGTAATCTCGTTCAGGTTGTAGCCCAGCGCAATTTTGGCAAGGACATAGCCAATATTATAAGTCCCTGCTCGATAAGCGAGCAGTGTGCTGCGGGTAATTCGCGGCCTAATACTTAAAACCTTGATGGAGACACGGTCACTCTGCTGCTTAACAGCGAAATGGACACTTAAAATACCATGATGATTGAAAATTTGACCAATTTTCTTCGTGATGGCGCGAATTTTCTGAATTGACTGATTATTAAGTGTGAGAATGGGCGATACGAGGACTGAATCACCTCTATTGATGGAGACTGGCTCGATGGACCCGGCAAAGTTAACGAAGTTTAGGTTACCCTCGTTGTCTCTTAGTACGTCCACTAAAATTTCCTCCCAATCGGAGAGGTCTTCGTAGAATTGGTAGTTTTCTGTATTATAGTCGCTCGTCCTAGCCTCTTTTTCCAAGTAACCGAGTAGCTCTTGCTCGTCAGTCACTTTAATGTGTCTGCGCTCACGAAACCGGTCGGCTTTCGCTATGATGAGTGGAAATTGGATGCTCGAAAGATGCTTCTGGAGTTCGCTCACACTCTCATTAAGTTCAAAATTCTTGCTGCAAGGTAAATTGTTTGCGGAAAGCACCTCAATTAGTTTTCTCTTATCCTGGACAACCTCTAGTGTCTGATTATTGATGGTTAGTAGTTTGATTTCGAGTTCATCGAGTATCCCAGACTGTTTCAGTTCAAGTGCCATCTGGATGGAAATACTACTACCTAGTGCCGTAACAATAGCATCTGGTTGCTCCATGCGCAGAATTCGTTTCAGGAAATCAATCGTCATGGGTTCAAGATAAACAGTAACGTCCGCGCTCGGGTCTGTGGCCACCGTAGCTGGGTTTGGGTTCACAATTACTAACTTGATTGAATCCTCAAGAAATGATTCAATGGCCTGCTTAGTAATCAAGTCGAACTCTGCCACCTCACCTACGATATTCGGGCCGGAGCCAATTATGAGAAGCTTATTTAGTTCGTTTTTTAGAGGCATAACTTACTCCATCATTTTGAGAAAAATATCGAAAATTAAACGTGCGTCGAAGTTACCTGGTGAACCCTCAGGGTTGAAGGCCACACCAATCATTCTTTTGTCCGACCAAATATATCCCGCCAGGTAATTCTGGTGGAGATCAATGAATTGCTCAGAGAAACTCACATTATCAGTTATTTCGGGTACTGACGCAATCTGTTGGATGTTCATGGCCGTTTGCCAGATTTCAGAATTGCTAGTATTCAGTACGGGATAGTTCGAGCCGATATAGTTCGGCCTTAAATCGTTAATTTGCAAGTTCAAGAATTTGCTAAGTACGAGGTATCCTAACCCAATTCCCATAATCGGAATTGTCGACTGGAGTGCTTTGATAATCTCTTCCAGGTCAACATTAATGGACTCTAGCTTGCCGGGCCCATTTGAAATGATGATGCCATCAGGCCGGAGATTAAGAATTTCCTCTAGTGAGACATTATATGGCAAGACGACAGAGTTGATTTTGCGCAAGGAAAGCTCACGCAGTAGCGAATGCTTTAATCCCAGATCGATGATTGCAATTGTTTTACCAATATTTGGCGCTGCGTAGGCATCAACCGTCGACGTATTCTGGACTTTGTTTTTTGGCAGTACTAGGGCCTTAATCTGGTCAATCGCATGTTGATCATTGGTATCCATGATACTAGCCTTTTGGACGTCCAATGTACTAAACTTTTTGACAATATTACGGGTATCAATCTGATAAATACCGGGGATATTCTTTTCGCGGAGGAATTGGTCCAGGTCTTGGAAAGAGTTACTACCAGCAATCTTAATAGCCAGATCATTGACGACGATGCCCTTGACTGACGGGTTGATCGACTCATAATCAATGGCACTAATCCCGGTTGCACCGATGATTGGTGTGGTGAAGACAAGTATCCGACCGGCGTTTGTTTGGTCTGTCAAAGATTCTTGATAACCAAAATTAGCCGTTTCCACGGCTAATTCTCCTGTTGCAATGATCGGTGCGCCAAAGCCAATTCCTTGATAGGAGCTCCCATCTTCTAATATTAAGTAACGGTTATTCATTTTCTACACTTTCACTTGCTGCGTGCTTAGGCAGTATAAGATTTAAGATAATACCGACGATTGATGCCACTGTTAAACCGGAGAATTGAAGTGTTGGCGCTAGTTGCAACACTGCATTACCAATTCCAATTACTAGTACAACAGATGCAATCATCAGATTTCTTTTTTTATTGAAGTCTACTTTATTTTCTACGAGGATTTTAAGGCCACTGGCAGCGATAACACCAAATAACAGGAAGCTTACGCCGCCGAGTACTGGCCGTGGAATACTCTGAATTAGCGCTGACAGTTTACCAACGAAACTAAAGACTATAGCAAACATTGCTGCGCCAATCAGGATATAAATGGAGTGAATCTTTGTGATTGCCATGACACCAATGTTTTCGCCATAACTTGTTAGTGCAGGACCACCGACCAGGCCGGAGAAGATTGAAGCTGTACCGTCACCTGTCAGTGTTTTAGCGAGTCCTGGATCTTTGAAGAAGTTTCTACCTGTCATTTCGTTTAGGACCATGATGTGGCCTAGGTGCTCAGTCATCGTAACGAATGCAATCGGAACCATCCCAATTATAGCACCCCAATACATTTGAGGTCGATAGCTAACAAAAATGATATCAAAATCTGGTACTTGGAACCATTTTGCTGCCATAACAGGTGCGAAGTCGACCAAGCCGAGTGCTGCAGCAAATAAGTAGCCGACGATGATTCCTAGTAAGATTGCTACTTGCGAAATGAAACCCTTAAAGAACATAGTGAAGAAGATTGTGGCAAAAAGTGTGAAGAGTGCGACTAAGAAGAATTTGATTTCATACTTCCCTGCTGCCGTCATTGTTGCATCGCTCGCTGCTGTTCCAGCAAGTGAGAGTCCAATGTCCATGACAATCGGTCCGACGACGATTGGTGGCAAGGCCTTGTCAATCCAATCGTGACCGACGAAGCTAACAATTAATGCGATTAGCAGATAAACGACACCGACGGCAATAATTCCTTGTGCTACTGCTGGATAACCCGCTGTTTTCATTAGGCTAATCATGATTGTAATGAAGGCAAAACTTGAGCCCATGTAGAGTGGAATTTTGCGGTGAGTAATTAAAATATGGAGTAGCGTACCGACCCCTGAAGCAAACAGTGCTATGCCAGGATTTAAACCCACAAGAATTGGTACCAGTACAGTTGAACCAAACATGGCAAATAAGTGTTGGATGGAGAGGAATATACCGCGGCCAAGTCCCGGCTTGTCCTCAATATCAAGTAAAATTGATGGATCTTTCTTATAGTCTGTCATCTAAATCTCCCCTATTCATGTTTTCTTCCTCTGGTTACATAATTGCAGTTACCTCAATCCTTGGCAAACAAAAAGCCTTCGTCCACTGACGAAGGCGTAATTAATTGGTCCGCGCAGTAATCCCATTGGACTATGCACGAACAACTAAACGACTCCTTGTCAGCCTCTCTGGACTGGATTAAAGGTAGCGTTAACTTTTGAACCTAGATGAATTGTAATGGTCTTCTTAGCTAATGTCAAACTAAATCTATACATCACCGTTAGCCAATTTTTTGAGCATCTCCTGAAAAATTTTGGGTGGCTCAACAGAAAATTCTAGCCACTTATTGGTTCTTGGGTGATAGAATCCCAGTGTTTGAGCGTGCAGAAATTGGCCATTGCCAGCTAAAGTTTTTTTCGGAGCATAGATTGGATCGCCCGCAACTGGGTGCTTAATATACTGCATGTGCACTCTAATCTGGTGTGTGCGCCCCGTCTCGAGGACACACTTCACAAGTGAAAAACCGGCGAATTGTTTTTCGACGAAGAAATGCGTAATTGCCGCACGACCATTCGGATCGACGGCTTGTTTTTTGCGGTCGACTTTGCTTCGCGCAATTGGAGCAGTGATCTTCCCCTTCGCCTCCGTAAAATTACCGTGCACAATTGCGAGATATTCGCGTTTATTAACCTTGTCCCGCAGCTGGCGCTCGAGGCTCTCACGGGCCAGAGCGGTCTTCGCTACCATCAGTAAGCCAGACGTATCCTTATCAATACGGTGGACGATACCGGGTCTGAATGGCTCCGCTGCAGGCGCAAGCTTTGCATGGTACAACAACGCGTTCACCAATGTATGATCGCGGTGGCCGGCACTTGGATGGACCACCATCCCCTGCGGCTTGTTCAAAACGATGACATCGTCGTCTTCGTAGATAATGTCGAGTGGTATATTTTCTGCTGCCAATGTCAGCGGCTTCGTATCTGGTACCTGAATTTGAATCTGATCACCGGGGTTAACAGCATAACTTATTTTCTTCAGGCCGCCGTTGACAGTAATCAGGCCGTCTTTTACTAAAGACTTGATTTGTGTCCGACTCAATTGGAAATCCTGCTGGGCCAATACCTGATCTAAGCGACCAGTTTCATTCGTAATTGTTAGATTGAATTCTGTCATTTTTCCTCTTTATCTAAGAAAATCAAGTAGATGAAAATAAATACTACCCCAACGGAGATTGCTGCGTCTGCAACGTTGAAAATATTGAACTGGATGAAATCAAGTTGGAACATATCGACCACATAGTGCAGTCTGATACGATCGATTAAATTACCGATGATGCCCCCTAGCACAAGAGCCAATCCCAATTTAAATGACCAGTGTCCCTGGCGGTGCTTGATCAGCAGATAGATGACCGTCGGGATGACAACCGCACTGATGATGTAGAATAGCCACATTTGGCCGCTGAAGATGTTGCTAGCCGCACCGTCATTTTGGATGTAGTTAAAGGATAGCACTCGGGGGATGATCTCCTGCACCTCTCCTACACTGTAGTTCTGGACGATGAAAAACTTGAGGGCTTGATCGGCAACAATTGCCAATATACTGATGATAAAATAAAATATTATCATAATACTCCTTATTTTTACTTAGTTTTTGTGAATTGGAAAAAATTGATTGGTGTGTGATTTGCCCTAATGAATACACCAGTAGCATAGAAGCGCCCATTCTGCTTCTTGTTGGTGATTGTGGCGGAAAACTGCTTGATAAACGGCAGTTTGACCTGAGCATAGTCACCGCTAGTTACCACATAATATGTGCCAAAAATTGAGTAAATTAGCCAAATTATGAATAGCGCGCCAGTAGCCACCGGCCACCAATTAAAGCCGTTTACACTCTCAAAAGATAGTATAATGGTTAAAAATAAGAGTACGAGGAGCCAGGAATAGTAGATAATTCCGCTGTAGCCACCAAAAAGAAAAAAACGTTTTTTTTGTTTCATCAAATACTTCCTTAGGAAAGATAGATTATGTTAATTATAAAAACCGATGCTGCCTTTGATCCCGTGACTAAGAATGCAAGTATTGCTTACGTGATCCAGGATTTCACCAGCAAGAGAATAATTGCATCGAATGCAAAACGGATTAATGTGCAAGATAATCATCAAGCTGAATTCGAAGCGTTAATCGATGCACTAAAGTACCTCATTGATCATGACCTCACTGAATCAATCATTGAGATTCTGACCGACAGTAAAGGTCTATTTTTGAGTATTGAGAAAAGTTATTCGAAGAGTTATCCGGCAGAGAGTCAGCTGATCACCGACCTATTAAGCCAATTTAATCTGTATTATACCAAATTAATTAGTGACAAGGAAAATAAACATGCACACCGTTTAGCAATTACTGCTTTGCACAAGAAAAAAGAGGACCAGTAACGGTCCTCCTTTCTTATTTTCTCAACATTGGGTATTATTCGAAAATCTTGAATGTGTCCTCAAAAGGCAGGAATTCTTTCTTACCTGAGTCTGGACCTTCAATAGAGCCAAAGACCATTTGCCCTCTTAAATCCCAGTTTTCTGGGATAGCAAATTCCTTAGCAACTTGCTCATCAATCAACGGGTTGTAATGTTGCAAGTTTGCTCCAATATTATTCTCGCGTAGCGCAGTCCAGAGTAGTTGTTGGAAACCACCCAAGCCCTGTTCAGCCCAGTCATGGAAGTTATCCTTATATAGTGTGAACTGCTCCTCTAGTTGTTTTACAACAGCTTGGTCACGGAATAAGAGCACTGTTCCTGCTGCGGCCTTGAAGCCAGCAATCTTCGCAGACGTAGCCTTCATTGCTTCCTCAGTTGGGACTTCCGGACGAAGCCTTTCAAGTGTTAGGTCCCAAAGCTTAACGTGGTGTTCGCCGAATAGTACAACAGCTCTGACAGTTTGACTGTGAAAAGCAGTTGGTGATGCAATCATGGCATTCTGAACTAGCTCGCTAATTTCTTCATGAGAAAGTGTGATATCCTTACCAAGTTGGTAGATTGTTCTTCTTTCTTTTGCAATATCAATTGATTTTTGATTAACCATTTCTTACCTCGCTTATATTAAGTTGATAAATAAATGTTATCATCTTACTTTTCGTAAGTAAAGAAATATTATTCAAAATTACCAAAATTTGTTTGATTGGTTTAAAATGAACTACATGAATGGAGGATTTATCGAAATGAAAATTGCCGTTGTTGCTGACAGTGCATCATATCTTACTAAAGAACAAGAGAAACAATATGGGATTTCAGTAATTCCTATTCCGATAATCTGGAATAATAAAACATACCGTGACATGATTGATATCACCAGTGAGGAGTTCTATCGGCGCCTTTACAGTGAACAAGAATTACCAACAACCTCCACCCCATCGATGGGCGAGGTCCAAAAGCTGATGGACCAACTAGTTCAAGAAGAATACACAGATGTAATCTTTGTGACTATCTCAAGTGGTCTTTCAAGTTTTTATCCTAGTCTGGTTGCCTATGCAGAAACCGAAAAAAGAATTAATATCCATGCATTTGATTCGAAAGTAACATGTGCCGGCTCTGCCAATATGGCAATGCTTGCGGCTAAGCTAGTTGCAGCGGGCAAGTCAGTGCCAGAAATCATCAGTAGCTTAAGTGATTTACGTGCTACAACACATGTCCGCTTTATGGTTGATGATCTGAGCCACCTGAAGCGGACGGGCCGACTATCAAATGCTGCTAGCTTCGTCGCCGGTATGCTCAAAATAAAACCAATTCTTGGCATGGATGTCCAAGAAGAGGGAAAGATCTCCGCGATTGGGAAGGAACGCCAAGCTAAAAAAGCGTTTGAGCATATTAAACGTGACTTCGCTGCAGCCATTGCAGATGTTGACTACCCTGTCCAGGTAACGTTCTTCGACGCAGCTGCACCGGAACTTAAGGCCGAATGGATGGCTGATTTCAAGCAGAGTTTTCCAAATGTCCGGATTCTCTCGAGTATTATCGGTCCGGTCGTTGGTGTACATGTGGGTCAAGGATGTATCGCTTTAATTTGGAGTAAAGATATTCAAGGTTTTGCTTGATAATGAAACGCTTTCATGTAAATATGTAAGTTGTACAAATTATATATTGTAAGGAGATACATCTATGTATTATGTAATAATGAAATCCGACGATATTGGTATGAATTTGGCAACTGAACAATATCTCATGAATGAAAAATCTTTTGATGAGCCGCTCTTGCTTTTCTACATTGAGAAACCTTCGATTATTGTAGGCCGGAACCAGAACACCTACGAAGAAGTCAATGCGGACTACGTCGAGCAGAATAATATTACAGTAACACGCCGTTTGAGTGGTGGTGGCGCTGTTTACCATGATTTAGGTAACTTGTGCTTCAGCTTCGTGGTCAACAACTCAACCGATGCTTTTGGCAACTTTAAGAAGTATACCCAACCCGTGATTGATGCCCTGCATAAACTTGGTGCAGCAAGCGCCGAGGGCGGTGGTCGTAATGATTTGCTCGTTGATGGTAAGAAATTCTCTGGGAATGCGATGTACTCGAAAAACGGTAAGACGTTCTCACACGGCACCCTATCCTGGGACGTGGACTTAGATGTGCTGACAAAGGCTTTGAATGTTCCGGCCGATAAGATTGCCTCAAAGGGAATTAAATCAATTAGACAACGTGTAACAAACATCAAACCCTACGTTGATCCACAGTACCAGAACCTCACTACGGAAGAATTTAGGGATGTGCTACTTCTAACCATGTTCGATGCAGCAGACGTTGCTGAGATTAGGAGTCACGAATACGTTGTGACGCCTGAGGATCAGGTTGAAATTGACAAGATTGTCAAGGAATACTACCACAACTGGGATTGGGTCTATGGTAAGAATCCTGAATTTAGTATCCAGAAGCGGCAACACTTCTCCATGGGAACAATTGATGCCAGAATTAACAGTAATGCCGGTAAGATTACCGAGATTAAGTTTTACGGTGACTTCTTTGGTACGGAACCAGTCCAGTCACTCGCGGATATTCTGACGGGAGTTAATTTCGATCGTGCTGGGATCACCGCAGCATTGGCTGATGTCAACCTTGGTCAGTATTTCAACGGCATTGACAAAGAAGAGTTCATCGATTTGCTTGTTAAATAATATCTTGGTTAAACGGCTTTTTAGCCCGAACCAGAGTTGGAAGTTAAAATGCTAGTAGATACACAAGAGTTAAACGACAAAAAAATATATTTCTACGAAGATATCACAGCAAGTGATATTAAGGAACTCCACAGAAAGAACCGCCTGAGCTACGAGATGTTAGGCTATGTTAGCGATGAGCGTGAGCGCGCCCGAGCAGAGTATGATGAGCAGCATGATACATGGCTGCTCATTTATAATGTGCCAGTTCGTTCAGCTGACCAATTTGTGCCGCCAATCGGTATTATTTTGCAACAGTATGCGATCTTCGTTTTTTTAACCACAAAAACCGGCTTCGTTCGGGAGGACTTTGTCTCGGTGTTGAATAACGATCCAAATGATGAAACGATGGATAACCTGCAGGAGACAAATAGCTTCTGGGTTCTCATCTTTGACGTCCTCTACCTCATCACGACACGCTTCTTTGATTTAATTAACGAGGCTAATAATGAGCGTAATCAGCTAGAAGAAAAGATGCAGAATAGAACGAGTAACGACAGTATTATCAAGTTGGCCAAGATTTCCAAGAATTTCGTGGTAATCTTAACGCACATCAACGCAAATGTGATGGCGCTTGACTCGCTTAAACTCTATGAGCACCGCTTGTCCACTAACCTCAAATTCACGCCGGACGAATCAGAACACCTCAATGATGTGTTGGTCGAAGCTAAGCAGAGTCAGGAAATGGTCCAGCTCTACTCCAGTATCACCGACAAACTCACGAACAATTACAATAACCTGATCAATAATAACCTGAATAATGTGATGAAGTTTCTGACCATCTATTCGATTGTGCTCACTGTTCCAACGATAATTACGGGTTTCTATGGCATGAATGTGAAACTACCGTTTGCCGATTCCCCGTTCGCCTGGATAATCACTATTCTAATCACCATCTTTTTCTCACTTCTTGTCTGGCAAATATTGAAGAAGAATAATCTGATGTAACTTGCACTAAATAATAAAATCTCCGCGATTGATGTAAAGTCAATCGCGGAGATTTTTTAATATCGCGCGTTTTATAATCAAGTTAGCCAATTAGATCCAGCTAATTAATAACTTAACTTTACGCTGCCTCACGCTAGCTGGCAATATCGTTTTAATATTTCTGCAAGTATTGCACCAATAAATCAATCCCTGCTTGGCAGCTCTGCGTCATTACTGACTCAGGTTCACCAGGAAAATAATACGTTTTGGCTAACGTCGTTTCCGGATTAGCTAAGCCGATACAAACAGTCCCCACCATTACGCCCTCCAATTTATCAGGACCGGCCACGCCGGTAAATGCTAACGCAAAATCAGTACCGGCAATTTTGCGCGCTTGTTGGGCCATGCTTTTAGCAACTTCAGGACTGACGACGCCATATTTTGCGATCAAAGCGGCCGGCACGCCGAGTAGCTTGGTTTTAGCCGTGGTGGCGTAGGTGATGAAACCGCCTGGATAAATTTGACTAGCCTGTGGTGTGGCGGCTAATTGGCTTTGAAAGGTCCCGCTAGTTAAGCTCTCGGCGCTGGTCAATGTCAGTTTGCGTTTAGCTAAATATTTTGCTAGTGTCGGTATATCCATATTGCATTCCTCCTCTACTCTACAGCAGTGAATAATTTTGGTACCGAAAGTTTCCGCTGTTCCGAACGATACGACTTGGACTTGCTTAACTTCGATATTAGTTCCAATCGACATCGGGAAATAAGTTCTGCTTAACTAACATCCGATACTTGCTAATAGCGTTGTTAAAAACAAGTGACAGTAGCCATCATATTACTTGAAAATATGTCTTATTCTTATAGTGTAGCAAAGCTGCGTACTTAACTAAAGTAATATACCTATCGTTTAAGCCGTTGATTTTACCATTTATCAGCAATAAACAACCACCTAGTTAAAAGCGCTTTAATCTAGTTACACTTATGTATATTAGCATATAGAAAAGCGTCTCACAGGAGGTCCCAAACGTGAAAGTTACGATTGTACTTGATGGCACAGCACAACCACCTTTTGCTGTCCCCACCCTTACCGCTCTTCAGAACGAGGCACAAATGAGGCGCATAATCGAATGATCCGTCGTGATGTGCCTAAGGGCCTGTCCATGGATACTTTAGGCCCTAGTGATATCCAAGCAGTGGAAGCCAAGCTAAACAACTTACCACGCCGGCAGTCAGGTTACCAAACCCCAAAAGAGCTTTTCTCCGCTGCCGCTGGCTAAAGATTGAATCTTTAAAATATGAATATCAATGAAAATACTGTCTTGCCGGGATTTATTGCTTGGCTAATTTGTTCTTGCAATTTGGGATTTTTTTAATATTCAATAGTTAATGAATTGTCATCCATGTTGTTGTCCTGTAGCGCAGTTTGTGCGTAGTTAGCACTCACAGCACCGTATTTGACGAGGGCTTTGAATCCAGTCGTCTGCTCGAACTCTTCGACTTGTTGTGCTGATAAATTATCGGTACCAGTGAAGAAATACCAGTTCAGCTGAGCAAAACTTTGGGCAGCGGCATCTAGTAATTTGGGCTGGTTCTTCGCCTGCGCGTATAATCGTTCATAGATGATTGCCTTTGTGTCGTCAAAGAAAAGTTTCTTGGCGTATGCTTTATGGTGACTTAAATCGGTATTTATTTGTTCCTGCGATCTTAAAAATGGACTAATATCCATCATTTTCTTCTGATAATCTAACTTTCCTGGTGTCAACTTCAGCTCGCCATAACTATTTGGTGCTACGGCGTAGCTACCGTTTAGTACCTCGATTGTTGGACATCTTCCTGTTGAATCCTTAGTAATATCTTGCGCATGAATATGCCCGGCAAAGTTGAGTTTGACGTCATATTTACTAAAGAGTCGTTGCACAGTGGCAGTATTTTCGATGACATAGCCGAACTTACCGCGGCTACTATGTTGGTAAAGGTTGTGGTGGGTGAAGCTAATCGTCCGTAACCCTTTTTTCTGCCCCTCTTTTAATTGCTGCTCCAGCCACTTAATCGTGGCAGGTCTGATTGTACCACTTGTATACGGCGCAGTCGTCGCTGGCCCCACACTGTATTTATTTGTGTCTAGTAGCAACAATTGATATTGATCGTTTAGTTGCACCGTGTAACTGAGTGAGGCTGGATCAACGCTAGTTGCATTTTCATAACTAGATTTGAAAATGTGGTGCCAGTCTTCTGGGCTAATTTGTTCTGTTTTATATTCATGCTTGCCTTTGAAGCTCCGCGCCCAACCATCATAAATATCATGATTACCAGGGATGACGAGGAAATTAATCTGATTATCTGTTAGTGGCTTGAATATTTTAGCTAGTTGTGTCGCACTCTTCTTCGCACCATTAAATGTCACATCACCCGTAATGATTACGGCCGCTGGCCTCTCTTTTAGTGCCTTTTGAACCAGACTTTTGAGTAATACTGTACCGTACTTTAAATCCTTACTAGCAGCTGTGGCCTCCATATACTTGAACTTATGACCATTATCATGAAGTGAGTCAGCGATGAAGTGTGTGTCGCTGAGGACCCAAATTTTGGGTGTTTGATTGGTTGTGGGTAACGTCTTCGAGTGACTATTGGTGTTGGTATAATGATAGAAACCAATGCCTAGTATGACAGCAATTCCAATAAAAAAGAGGCCGATTAGGCCCCACCAATGTTTCTTCTGCATCATTGAGCACCCCTATTCAATAAGGTAAGAGTAGCACAAAAGATTCGTTAATCATATAATTTTTTATTTGGAGAAAATTTATTTTCGTTTAGCCCAATACTGGTAAAAATCGGTTCTGATTGACCCATTGTATAGCTTACGCCGCTTAGTGGCTCGTTCACCGTAATACCGTTCAAATTCAAGGTCGCTCGTGAGATAGTATTTACTAAAACTAGTTAATGGTCTGAATACCTCCCCCATTTCGTGGTAGAGAGCACGTGCAGATTCTTCGTCTTTTAGCCTTTTACCATATGGCGGATTAGCAATGATAATACCATTCTCCAGTTCGGTCTTGAAGTCCTTGACGGCAACTTGTTTGAACTTGATGTCTTGGAGTACACCAATGTTGTTCGCGTTCAGTTTAGCAACAGCCAGCACGGATTCATCTATATCACTGGCCCATATTTCGGCGTGTTCCGTCGTCTCTTTTGTCAAGGCTTCTTCTTTAGCATTTTTCAGTAGCTGATGGTTGAACCAGTCAAAGTCACTAAACGCAAAGTCACGCAGTTTTCCAGGTGCAATGTTTCTTGCAATCATCGCCGCCTCGATCGCAATCGTCCCTGAACCGGTCATGGGATCAATTAGCGGGTGCGTACCATCGAATGGAGTCAGTTTCAGCATCGCAGCAGCAAAGTTTTCTTTTAGAGGGGCCCCACCGTGTTCGATCCGATAACCACGCTTGAAGAGGCTTGAGCCCGTGGTGTCTAGCGAAATCCGTACCAAATCCTTCACAATTTGGACGTCAAGCTGGTAGAATGCGCCCACTTCAGGGAGAAATCCGCGTCGGCGGTATTGTTTAGTTAGTTTATCTACAACAGCTTTCTTCGTAATGGACTGGATATTAGGCTCACTGTGCAGCTTCGATTTCACACTACGACCCTTGACAGGAAACTGGCCATCAACGGGAATCAGGCCCGCCCAATCATAGTCATAGACCTGGTCATATAGTTCCTCGAAACTGGTTGCGGTGAATTCCTCTAACAGGATTTTAATGCGATCGGCGGTGCGCAGCCAAAGGTTTGTTTTGACTATGTCTTCTTGTGTTCCTTCAAAGAATACCCTACCGTTCTCTGTCCGGGTTTCATAACCTAAGGCCTGTAATTCTTTTGCAACGACAGACTCAAAACCTGCGCCCATAGTTGCATACAGCTGAAATTTTTCCATATTATCCTCTTTAATTTTATAAAAAAAGTTGAGCAATAAGCTCAACTCATCCCATGCAAACTTCTATAAGCCACGTTTTGTTCCGGTAAATTTGGGAGATTTACCTTCAGCAATCATCTATCTACAAAAATGTCTATGTCTTTAGTTCGTTTCCTTAGACATAAGCGCCCCTACCAAAAGTTTGGGTTGCCCGCTTGCAGGGTTTACCTCGTTCCACCAACCTGGTTTCCCAGATTGCTCCGTCACTGTGGCACTTTTCAGGATATTCACACATAGCCGAAACCTTAGTGCTTTTTCCGCCGTTATCTTACGATACCTTAGCTTATTGGGCTAAGTACAAACACTACGAACATCACAGTTCGTGCGAGCGTGGACTTTCCTCAGCCAACTAAATGACCGCGATTGCCCGAAATTTGCATATACAACAACAATTGATTATAGCACAAGCTACTTAATAAGCCCAGTATAATTAATCATTCTTATTAAGCGCTTGCTCGATAGTGAATACTTTCCGTTCAAGGATACTGAGTCTTTGGATAATGTCGAAATTAGTTGACGGCTGGTTCTCGTCCTCTAATGGTTGCACAGATTCATTTTGAACATCCGAGCGGTGAGCCTGATCGGCAAGCTGGCGCTTCAATTCACTGTTCTGTCTTTGTAAATTAGTGATAATATCTTGGAAAGACTCATAATCGTCAATCACACTATCGAGGTAGTTATCTACCTCACTTGTATCATAGCCTTTTCTCGCTTGCTTGAACTGATGCTTTAAAATTTCGTCTGTTGTTAATTTGATTTCATACTGCTCACTCATGTTTAATGCTCCTTAATTTACTGACTTTATCTTATCAAAGATGACTGACTGCGCAAACAACATTAACTCTTTATTATCAATTTTTGCAAAAATTAATCAATCCAGTCACGTTTTTGTTCCGCTAAGTCGTTCCCGCCCTCCTCTAGCTCATAGAAGTCGATGAGGCTAACGGGATAATCTCTCGTTGCATCTTCTCTAGTCATCGCACTGTAATCGTATTTGGGCTTGCCCTCATGCTCCAAATCGTAGACCAGCATTGCATAGTCAGTATGGCCTAACATGAAGGTTTGGTAATTCTTTAGTTGCATAAAATTTTGATAAGGTTGCTTCGAAACTGTTGCAAAGAAGTCCACCTTAGCCCTTAATTGACTAAACTTGATTTGTTTGTCTTCTTTCCAGTTATGTTCAAACTGATCATATGGTGTGATTAGCGCAACTTTTAATGGGTAGTCCTCGCGTAGTTTCAATGCGACTTCAATCGCCCATTGTTCCACACCGAGATTACCACCCGTAATCAGCCACTTTAGGCCGTTGTTCTCAATCTCATCTTGCAATCTTTTGGTTAGCACGTACTTGATGACCTCAACTTTGGGTTCTGTATCAGAGAAAACACTGAGTTCATAACTACGATAACCAGTGAGCCAAAGTCGCTCCACAACGCTACCTCTTATTTTCTAAATTACATCATTATTGTTATAATGCTAGCAGGAGATAATTCAATGGTCAAATATCCAAATGGTAACAGAAAAGAATTTCATACAGATCCGGATACTCTAAAAAAAAGTAATCAACCCACCTTTTCACGACGTGGGATGACTCTTGAGGAAGAGATTAACGAGAGTAACGAATACTATCTGGTGAATAATCAGGCCGTAATCTATAAGAAACCTACCCCGATTCAAATCGTGAGTGTTGATTACCCAAAACGAAGCAGAGCCGTGATTAAAGAAGCATACTTCAGACAGGCATCGACGACAGACTATAATGGCGTCTACCGCGGTTATTACGTCGACTTTGAGGCCAAAGAAACCAAGAACAAGCTTTCTTTCCCCTTGAAGAACTTTCACCAGCATCAAATTGAGCACTTCAAGCGGTGTCTCCTCCAAGATGGTATCTGCTTTGTCATCATCAAATTCAGTACGATGAACCGCTATTTCGTGACACCAGCAAGTCTAATTATAGCCAATTTTGAACATGATGATGACCAAAAATCGATTAAATTAACTACTATCGAGGAGGCGTCAATTGAGTTGAGTATTGGCTACCGCCCGACCATCCCCTACCTTGATGCAGTTGATCAATTAATTAAAAACAAAGGAATTAAAACTAATAATGACAGATAATAAAAGACGCTCGAAAAGCAGCGAGAATACTCGTGCAGCCTTGAATCATCCAAAGCGTGGCCGTAAGCAAAAGCCCCAGAAACTATGGCGGAAAATTTTGAAATGGACAGGTTTGTTTATTCTGGTCGCATTAGTATCCGGTGTTGGCCTGTTCGCCTACTATGCTAAAGATGCACCAAGTATTTCTGAAAAACAACTAACCAGTGGTGGTAGTTCTGGTTTATACGATACCGACGGCAAGTTCATCGTGTCGTTAGGCTCTGCCAAGAGAGACTATGTGGCAAATCAGGATATTCCACAGACAATTAAAGATGCGGTTGTTAGTGTAGAAGACCGGCGCTTTTACAGTAATCCCCTCGGAATCGACCCCATTCGTATCGTTACTTCTGCCCTTGGTAATGTTTCTAGCGGTAGCATCTCGGGTGGTGCCAGTACTTTAACCCAACAGCTAGTTAAACTAACTGTATTTGATACGACAGCGGCTCAAAGGACACTCAGACGTAAGGCACAAGAAGCGTGGCTTGCAATGAAACTTGAACAGCAGTATACGAAGGATCAGATTTTAGAGTTCTATGTTAATAAGGTCTACATGAACTATGGTGTTTACGGGATGGAGACCGCATCACAATACTATTATGGTAAGAGTTTGAAGGAGCTTACCTTGGCTCAGGCAGCAGTCATTGCTGGTATGCCAAATGCACCGGTGAATTTCGATCCTTACGTCTACCCGGATAACACAGCTAAAAGACGTAACCTCGTACTTGATGCGATGTATAAAAACAAGAAGATTACAAAGCAGGAATACGATGATGCCAAGGCCACAAAGATTACCGAGGGACTAGTGGCTAAAAAATCCACTTCTACGACTGACTCCGAGAGAGCGGTTTTTGATCCATACATCAAAGAAGTTATCACGGATTTGAAGGACAAGGGCTACGATCCCTATAATGATAATCTGAAGATCACTGTTAACATGAACGTAGAGGCACAAAAGCACCTTTACAATCTTGTAAATAACGGTTCAGTCTACTTCTCAAGCTCCGCGCAACAGGTTGGCGCGACAATCGTTGACCCGAGCACCGGTGGCGTGGTGGCGATGATTGGTGGCCGAAATTTACCAAATGTTCAGCTTGGATTGAACCGAGCAGTTCAGACGGCCAGAAGTACGGGCTCTTCGATTAAGCCGGTATTGGACTATGCCCCTGCCATTGAATACCTCAATTGGTCAACCCACAAACAGCTTGATGATTCCAAGTACACCTACCCAGGCACAAACATTCAGCTGTACAATTGGGACAACCTCTATATGGGCCAAATGAGTATGCGCTACGCCTTAGAGCAATCTAGAAATGTGCCCGCAGTAAAAACTTTGGGTGAGGTTGGTATCAGCCGTGCAGCTCAATTTGCTAAAAAAATGGGTATAAGTATTCCAAATGATGCGGGTCTCTCTGTTGCAATTGGCGCTGATGCCTCCTCCCTCCATATGGCAGGTGCATTCGCGGCCTTTGCCAATGACGGTGTTTACCACAAGCCAAGCTACATCAAGCAGGTTGAAACTGCTGACGGAACTGTCAGAACTTTTTCAAGCTCGGCTAAACGTGTGATGAAGAAGTCCACTGCTTACATGATTACCGACATGTTAAAGGGTGTCATTACTGATGGTTCAGGTACTACTGCTGCAATTCCTGGTATCTACCAAGCAGGTAAGACCGGTTCAGTTAAGTATTCAGATTCTGACTTGGTAAAGTATCCAGCATATCGAGGAACACCGAAGGATTCGTGGTTCAACGGTTATACCAAGCAATACTCGATGAGTGTCTGGACCGGATTTGACCAACTTAAGGATGGTACAATTACAGGTCAAGGTGAGTATTCGGCTCAAATACTCTATAAACAGATGATGAGCTATCTCATGAGTAATGAGAAGAGTACGGATTGGAAGATACCAAGCTCAGTTGTAAAGATGAGAATTATCCCCAATTCAGATCCTGCGCGCGTAGCAGCACCGGGGGTTAGTTACGTAAATGAATTATTTGTTAAGGGCAGTGAACCAGATAGTCCATACTCCGAGAGTGATTATGAGCCCAAATCTAGCTCTTCCGTGATTACTAATAGCAGCTTCGAGAGTAGTTCTTCTAGCAGTGCAGCATCGTCATCTTCTAGTTCGTCACCAAGTGAAAACGGTGGAGCTGGTGCCGGTGGTGATGGCGGTGATGATGGTGAGAAGCCCGGCGAAACCGATCCTGATGAAAATGAGCCGGATACCCCACCGGCAAACTAGTATTTACTAGTTAAATAGCCAAAAAAGAAGATTTATCCTACGATAAATCTTCTTTTTTTAATGGTGGCAAATATGAGTAAGGATCTTGATTTTGCGCACGAGCGGTCATCGTATAACGACCAAACATAATCATTGCGTGATGTGCCCGTACCCAGTCTTCCTGCGGGAGAATACTCTCAAGCCGCTGCTCAACCTGTTCAGGCGTTGCATTTGCCGCCACGATTTTGAATTTCTTGGCAATCCGTGCTACGTGAGTGTCAACAGCGATGGCTGGGATATGGTAGATTTCTGCGAGTACCACATTAGCAGTTTTAATACCAACACCAGCTAGCTGCAGTAAGTCCGCTTTCCTATCGGGTACTTGTCCATTAAATTGCTCGACTAAAATTGTGGCCGTTTTTTTCAAGTTTCGCGCCTTCGCATGGTATAGTCCAATGGAACTGATATAGAGCTCGATCTCCTCAATCGAGGCCTGACTGAGCGCCAGGGCATCAGGATAGTGTTCAAAGAATTCTGGGGTAAGCTTGTTAACCTGCTTATCGGTCGTCTGCGCACTCATGATTACTGCACACAATAAGTGAAATGGCGTATCGTAGTTTAGTTCCGTCGTTGCATCAGGATACATTGCAAGGATGCGGTACAAAACCGTGCGTGCAGCCTTTTTGCTTAGTAATGCCATCTAAAACCTCCTACTGCTGCAAGTAGCGTTCCACTTGTAATGTCGTCTTCAAGTTCATTCTCTGCCAGTTCAGCAGTATCCGATCGACGTATTTGAAATTGTAAACTTGTGCTAAGACTGCCTCACGAAGTGCCAGCTGAATTACGCCTGCATCGTAATGGTCAACAGTGAACCATGACTGGATCATTTGGCGCTCGATTGGTGAAATCATGCGACCGAATTCAATTTCAAATTGACGAATTGTTTGGTCGAGTTTTGATTCCTGCGGTTGAGCGACTGGACTAGCAGCTTCTCTAGTCTGAGAATGAACATCGACATTTTGATCGAGAAACTCAGTCAACTTGACGTACAACGGCGCCAAGGTGTAGGCATCGTTAATCCGCCCACTAGCATCATTTCCCTGCTCAATTACGAGGAAGCCTTGGTCGATCAATGATTGCAAAATTAAACCAACTTCGCTCACAGAGAAATTAGTTTGACTAGCCAAGAGTTCGTTGGCAGGGAAAAATTCGTTTCGCTGGGCGTAGCGTTCGAGTTGAAGAATTAAAATTAACTGTTGATTACTTAGTTTAAGATTGTTGTAATTGGCCAGTAAAGCGTTGCTGACTGTTGTAAACCCTTGCTCGCGGTACTGAAGAAAGCTATCATTTTTTTGCGTCATGTTACTTACATCCATTCAGAAAAAAGTTGAACCTTCGGTCCAACTTTAAGTAATTTGCTTAAATTAAGGCTTAATTCTTGTGATCATTCTTGGGAACGGGATAGCCTCTCTTAGATGATCTAGTTTGCAAATCCAGGTAATTGCACGTTCTAACCCAAGTCCAAAGCCAGAGTGAGGTACACTGCCGTATTTGCGTAGGTCGAGATACCATTGATACTCGTCTAAGCTCAGGCCAGCATCGACAATTCGTTGCTTTAAGATCTCATAATCGGTCTCACGCTCTGACCCACCAATAATTTCACCGTAACCCTCAGGAGCCAGTAAATCTGCACAAAGGTAAACATCGTCTCTCTTAGGATCTTCCTTCATGTAGAATGGCTTGATGGTCTTAGGGTAGTTCATGATGAAGACCGGCTGATCAAATTGCTCCGAGATGAATGTTTCATCGGGTGAGCCAAAGTCCTCGCCCCACTTGAAGTCATGACCACCCTTTTGGAGCAGCTCAACTGCTTCATCATAGCTAATTCTTGGGAAAGGCAACTTAGTGTATTTCTTCAATTGGTCAGTGTCACGCTCCAGGATTTTTAATTCATACGCACAATTGTCTAGCACACTTTGGACTAGGAATGCAATGTAATGCTCCTGAATCGCCAAACTTTCGTCCTGATGCATGAAGGCCATTTCGGGCTCAATCATCCAGAATTCTGTTAAGTGTCTTCTGGATTTTGATTTCTCAGCTCTAAAAGCTGGCCCGAAAGAGAAAACTTTGCCAAATGCCTCTGCCCCGGCCTCCTGATATAATTGGCCACTTTGAGAGAGATATGCATCTGAATCGAAATAGTCAATGTGGAATAACTCGGTCGTGCCCTCCGGTGCGCTACCAGTAAGGATTGGTGAATCCATCTTGATGAAGCCCTCTTTGTTGAAGAATTCATAGGTAGCACGAATCATTTCGTTCCTAATCTTCATGATGGCAAATGGTCGACGCGATCTGAGCCACAGGTGGCGATTATCCAGTAAGAACTCAATTCCGTGTTCTTTAGGTGTAATTGGATAGCCCTCACTCTGTGAAATTAGCTCAATGTCAGAGATTTCTATCTCGTAGCCAAAGTGTGAGCGAGAATCTTCGTGAATCACACCGGTGACGTACATGCTCGATTCCTGATGGACTGATTTGGCAATTTCCCAGATCTGGTCGGAAACGCTATTCTTCACGACTACGCCCTGGAAAAACGCCGTTCCATCACGTAGTTGGAGGAAGCTGATTTTACCGCTAGAACGCTTGTCTGCAAGCCAGACACCGATAACCACCTCTTGGTCTACGTACTGACTTGCTTCGTTGATATGTATTTGTTTTGTCAATTTTTTACCCAACCTTTATAAAATTACTTCTCTATTATACAAAAAAATATGCAACTTAACACTCCAATTAAAGAACTAGAGGTTATCAATGTAGGATAGCTCCTCGCCGTTCTTGAAATTATAGAGTACGAAACCGACTTTGCCGTTGTTTTTTGTATAGTGTACTTCCCAGACGGCATGCTTCTGGTACCAACCTAAATTGATATCTTTCACTATCCGATTGGGATGATTCTCCCTAAATATTTTGAGAATTTTCTTCTTGCTTTGACCATTCTTTGTATCATACAAATAGGCCTTTTTACTCTTTGGTAGATAGATGAAATAGTAATTTTTCTTCTTGCTGTCCTGGCCCGCCAAAGAAACGGAGCGCACGCTACGATTCAGATGATAGTATTCAGCGACGGTTTTAATGGGAGTTTTCCGTAGCGCAATTGTCCGCACCTGCTCCTCGCTATTTGAGCGGGGATCTATGGCAAGTTTCAAGACAATCAGGATCGCGCAAAAAACTAATAGTAAGGTTGTAGCTACAATAGCAAAAATTTTTTTCCAGTTCGTTCTTTTATTTTTCATGTTTCAGGAATTGTACCAAGTCGTCTTTCTGTAGGTATTCGATTTGTTTAACGGGCAAACTTTGCTTGAATGCAGTACTGTAGCCACTTTGATTGAAGCGTTGATCGAGCACGATGAAGACGCCATAATCGCGCTCATGGCGAATTAAACGTCCTTCTGCCTGTCTAAAGCGGATGATGGCGCGTGGTAGCACATCTTCCGTGAAAACATCAAAGCCCTGCTTCACCAACTTTTGTTGGCGCAGTTGGACTGCTGGTTGGTCGGGGGATTCGAACGGCAGTCTAGTAATAATCACGACATCGACCACCGTATCCCGAAAGTCAATTCCCTCCCAGAACGTATTTGCGCCAAGCAAAATAGCTTTTTTACTCAAGGCAAAACGTTTCGCAATCTTCTCGTTTGATCCCGTAATACCCTGTGCCAAAACTTCATAATCCTTCAGCAGTGGGTTGTTAGCAATCCGTTCATAAGTATTTTTAATCACTTCCAGATTGGTGAAAAGAATTAGCGTGTGAGCTTTAACGGACGCCAAGTGTGGCAATTGCTGTTCTAAATAGCGTTCGAAATTGGGCTCATTGGGATTTCCCGCAACTGAACCATCTTTTAAGGACGCAATTTTCAGATGTTTTTTGTAATCGAGGGTTAACTTTGCTTGATATGTCTCAACTTGTGTCGGATCTAGTCCCAATTGTTTGACCATGAAGGTAAAGTCTTGATCATTTTTAGTTAAAGTTGCACTAACAAATAATTTATGGGTAAAACGTTGATAGATATCGTGTAAATCATCACTAGTATCGAGCGTCAACCAAGTGACGTTTGTGCTCAAAGGATCGTTTGGGTCGGTTATCTGGAGTAGAAAACCCTTCTCACCCAAGGTCTGGGCATCCAGCAGCTGATCTGATAGGATGTACGCCGATTCAGAGTAACTGTCTAGATAATCCAGCTGACTGGTTAAATCGTCGATTGTGGCGATATCGGACATTAAGAGACTATCTTTTTGTGCTAAAAGCCAATCGACAATCTTATTCGTACCCTGTCTGACCTCATCAATCCTTGCCTGCATTCGCTCTAAAACACGTCGTAGCTCCTTTTGAATTGGTACTATTTCATCACCGCTGAGTACGATTTCTATCTGATTTCTCCGCCTCTGATATGGGTGTTCACGTGGATTTCCGACGCTATAATACAGGCGCTGAACTTCATTGATTGTGTGGATTAGCTCCGTGATCTTAGGCTCCAAACCACTTAAGAGAAACAGCAGATCCTGACTATTGTTAAACGAGTCCGCCAGACTTTGGTGACTATTATAGAGCACGTGGTGCAAGTGACTAAGCAGCCCCCAGAAGCTCTCGAATTGAAGCGAGTTAGAGCGGGCACTTACCACGTTATCTTCAAACCTGTGAGCCTCATCAATCACCAGAAAGGGATTCTGCCCCCAGATACTGTCGTGTCCGTGGTTAGCTAAGAAGGCGTGATTGGTTACGAGAATGTCGGCCTGTTCCTGGCGATAGCGGGCGTAATTCCAGAAGTCCACGTCACTGAAATCTGTTCCAACTCTTGCATCTCCTGGATGTTTAATCAGTGAAAAGATGGGTGCGTTATAAGTGGTTAATTGTAGTTCATCCAAGTCGCCAGTTGTTGTTTGTGTAAGCCAGCTGATAATTCTCATCTGAAGAATGGTCGTTGGTTTGTTCTGGTTAAAGTCATATAACGTTTGGAAGAAACCGTCTAGGTCAAGGTAATGGCTGGGACTCTTAATTAACTCTGCCTTAATGGGTAATCCAGTCACTTGGTTGAGCTGGGGTATCTCCTGCTCCACAATCTGCTGCTGTAAGACCATTGTTGGCGTAGCCACAACAAGTTTCTGGAGGTTTGAAAGATTGTAGGCGTAGCTAAACAAATAGCTGAATGTCTTCCCTGTTCCATTTGGTGCCTCAACCAGCAATGACTTGTCATTCTTCGCACTGACGAAGTTATGAATTCGATTGATCAAGTTCACCTGGCCCCGACGATAGTTGATATTTCCTTTGAACATCTTCTTCTTGTCACTATCTGCCAACGGAAAAGTTAATCTCGGGGCGTTTTGATCAGGTAAGGCGTGACTTTGTTTCTGGAGCACCAACCCCTTGATCTGAATCATGTTCTTTGGTAAAGGACGTTTAGAGAGTCTACTCGTATTCGCAATTTCTTCGAAAACGTAATCGTTGTCACGAGTGAGTCCCTTTGAAAGCCCCATCAGTTGATTTAGTGTTGCCTGAGGCATTTCTTCAATCACAGCTAGAATCTTCAAGAGCAGCTTGGCTGTTACCACCGCATCCGAGTCTGCTTGGTGTGGATTAGTATGACGAATTTTAAGGCGCTTCGTGAGGTCCTGTAGTTTGAAGCTTGCGAAAGTGGGAAAGGCAATCTGGGCTAATTCAACGGTATCAAGCGAACGATTGGTCAGTGGTTCGAGACCAGCGTTTACTAGCTCATAGTTTAAGAACGGTAAGTCAAAGTTGACGTTATGTGCCACAAAAATTGTATTTTTGAGTATTTTGCTGATTTGGGCAGCAAAATACGCGAATGGAGGCTGGTTTTTAACGCTTTTGTTGGTGATACCAGTCAGGTTCTCAATCACTGGTGGGATCCGTTTCTGCGGGTTGATTAAGAAGGAAAATGTCTTGAAAATATGACCGTTTTTAATAAGAGCACAACCAAATTGAATTATTCGATCGTGTTCATTTCTCTGTGTGCCAGTTGTCTCTAAGTCGACTACCGCAAAGACCTGATTCAAAAACATATAACTCTCCCCCACTGAACCCGTTTCTTTATCGTAAATAACTTAATCAATTTCTATTAGCTCGTTTGTACTGAGCGCGATTAGGTACTTGTGTAGCACTGGTTGACCCGTAAACTCCTCAATCGCCTTTTGGTACAGACGTAGTTGTCCGGTATACTTAGCTGCTAACTTTGTTAGTCCTGCATCCCCTGGGTCTAGATGATCTGTCTTGTAATCGAAGAGCACGATTCCTCGCTCCGTCTCGTAATACCCATCAATTGTACCATGAACAAGAATTTTGCCAGCCTCATCGTTGTAATATTTAAAAAGATTTGAGGCTTTAATCAGAGTTGAGAAAGAGACCTCACGTAAGAGCGTGGTCGTATGCTGACTAATGTCCTTTGCAAGGCTCGACTTCAAAAAGTTAATGATTGAAGTGAGATCAACTTTATCCGCCAAAGCTTGATCGAGTTGATTGGTGTTAACTAATTTGCTGATTTCAGTTCTTAGAATGTCCAGGTTTGCCTGCTGCCTAAAGTCGTGCTTTTGCAGGATTAAGTGCGTTGCAGTACCAATATCCGCCGCGCCATAGTTGTTGCTAGTCAAAAATGCAGGTTTTGCTTCTATGGGCTGAAGATATCTGTTTGTTGCACGCACAATCTGGGAGTTTTGTAACTGGACGATATCCGGATCATTAAACAACTGCTTAATCTCCGATACCGCTTGGTAGGCAGTTGTCTTAGTCGCTGCCAAGAAGCCATAATGAAAGTCGAATAGTTGCTTGGCCTGAGCCAGTAAAAGATCGGTTGGCTCTTGATCACTCTGACTAACGTCGTGTGTCAATTGGTCAGACTCATCAGATGATAAACCGATCAGATCGACCGGGTTGTACCTAATGAAGACGACGTTCTCCTTTTCCTGTAACTCGTTCGTTAAGTCTGGCGTCGATTTGATAAGCTGATGGAAAATGTCTAGTTGGGGTCCCATCAGATCGAGAAAATTCTGGGCGTTTAACTTATCAGTTAACGTGAGCTTTGATTGTTCAAATTTACTAATTAGCTGCTCTAATTTATTTGGTGCACAAATCAGAATCAGCTTCTGACCGGCGCGGGTCAATGCAACGTAGAGCACGCGGGCCTTTTCCTCGAGTAGTCTCTTCTTTGATTCCTGTGCGAGTGCGTTCTTGATTACCGTGTTGATTTTGATGTACTCATGCTTATTCGTGAGTCCGATACCCGCACGACTGTCAATAATGTAGTCGGCATTAAAGTCTGATGTGTTAAACTTGCCGCTTAATCCTACTAGAAAGACAATTGGAAACTCTAACCCCTTGCTCCCGTGGATTGTCATGAGCCGCACGGAATTATCGGCTGCATCGGCTAGTAAAGGCTGTGCCAGATCCTTCTTACTCTTTTGCATGCGGCCAATAAAGGTAATGAACTGATAGAGGCCCTTGAAGCCAGCACTCTCGTAACTGCTAGCTCGTTCGTAAAGTGCCTGAAGGTTAACCCGGCGTTGCCGCCCGTTTGGCAATCCAGTGACCAGATCAACAAGTCTCGTTTGTTCGTATATTTGCCAGATGAGTTCGGATATTCGATGAAGCTTTTCAAATGTCCGAAACTCATTGAGATCCTTCAAAAAAGCTGCAACTTTTTGAGAAAGCGGTGTTTGATCACCGAACGCAATTAGCACTTTATAAAAACTTGTGTGCTGATTACTAATGCGAATTCGCGCTAGCTCAGGCTCGGTGAAGCCGTACATCGGTGACCGCATCACACTGACTAATGGTATATCCTGATCTGGGTTATCAATTATTTTGAGATAGGACATAATCATCGTCAGTTCAAGTGTCTGAAAGTAATTCTGGGCATCGGAAATAAACAAAGAGATGCCTGCGTGCGCAAATTGTTCCATGATATTGAGGTTATTTGTTCTAGTGGGGGTGAGGATGGCAATATCACTAAGCTTAAACTCGCGCTTGCGGCCAATTTCTGGGTCGAAAATCTGGTAATGATCATGCTGCATCATTTGAATTCGCTTAATGACCATCTGAATCTCATTGAAGTCCAGTTCTGGCGCACTATCAACCTGCTCACCTGCATGCTCTTCTGTTGTTGGCACTTCCTGGTTATTCTTGTCGAACAAGGAGACTTCAACAGCATCCGCCAGGTCTTTAGGATAGTTTGCTGCCGGCTTTAGTTGACCTTCAGACTCATAGTTTAGTTCACCAAAATCCGTGGTCATTAGGGGAACAAATAGCTTATTAACGAAGTTAGTGACCTTCTTGCTAGAGCGGAAATTTTCGGCAAGCGTGATTCGCTCATTTGCTGGATTATCATCGTTGAAGGCAACGTATTTCTTCATAAAAAGCTGGGGTTCCGCCTGCCGAAAGGCGTAGATTGATTGCTTGACGTCACCGACCATGAACATGTTATTTTTATGGCTCTTCTTGATTGAGAGGACGATTTGCTCCTGAATGGGATTCGTATCCTGATACTCATCCACCAATATCTCTGCAAATTTGTTCTGGTAAAATTCTTGCGCCATCTGGTTGTTGGTGGCTGTGTTTCTCGGGTTTAGAATTTGGTAAGCAAACTGCTCCAAATCGTTGAAGTCTAGAAAATTCTTGGCCCGTTTTTGGGTGGCGTATTCGGCAATAAATTCACGTTCGAGCTGGATTAACTCAGCCAGATATTTCCGGCTAGTTTCTATTTCGGCAGCCTGTTCTGCTTCCGTAAAGGCAAAGTATTTGGTCCACGTTTCTTTGATGAGGTCTTTAGCTGCGGTTCTGACAGCGGCAAGTTGGTCATAACCTTCCTTAACTTCCTCGTCCCATTTGCCGCTCTTAGCTGTTCTGTTGAAGGTGCTATTACCCAGAATTTCACGTAATTCATCAAAGGAAGCGTCATTTTCTAGGCCAGTAACAAAACGCTGAATATTCTCTTGTAAAGCAGTGATCGAATTGCTGATTTTTTCAAGTTGGGGAATTTCTGTCAGTTCCGGTCTAAGCGTGTCAGCAATCGTCGTTATTAATTCCCTGAATTGGTGGATTAGGTCGGGCGTAATATGGTCAACAAAAATTGGCGCATGGATTAGGCCAGTATCCGGCACAGAATGGAGGCGTCTAGCCTGCTCGAATAATGATTCATAGTCGGGCATCGCAATAGCCGTGTAGTACAGATCTAAGATAATGGCTTTAGCAGTTTCAAAATCGCGATCACCGGTGAAATTCTCGATAAAGCTAATAAACTCTTGATCTCCTTCCTCGAAGTGCCTGTTAAAGACGTTAGCCAATGATTGTTCCCTCAGCAATTGTGCCTGAGTCTCGTCGGTTAGGAGCGAGAAGGTTGGATCAAGGTCTATGACATAGTAAAAACGGCGAATCACGTCTAAACAAAATGCATGCAGGGTAGAAATATTGGCCGTCTGCACGTCAACCAACTGTTGGTTGAGGAAATCGTTATTCTGATTCTCTGGCGCAGCAATAGCCTTCTCAATCGCAGTCTGGATCTTCTCCTTCATCTCGCTTGCTGCAGCCTCAGTGAACGTGACAATGAGCAGTTTGCTGACGGGAGTAGGGTTACTTTGATTAAGAATCTTCTGTAATACTCGCTCGACCAGTACCTTGGTCTTACCAGAGCCGGCTGAAGCTGAGACCAGGATGTCTAGGTCTTGGTCATTAATTGCTTGACTTTGTTCTGGTGTGTAAGTTACCTCACTCATCGCCTAATTCCCCTTTCATCTGATTGAATAACTCACTAGAGTCTTTCTTTTGAATCTTTTTATACTGGTTTTCCTGCAACATCGCGTCGAACATCATAATCTCTTTGTAATTTGAATACTGCATCCCCGTCAGGGCACCATATTTGAAAGGTGCAATTGGGAATTTTCCCGCCAGAATATTTCTTCCCGCTAGCTTAATCAAGTAATCAGTGTAGTCGAAGATGAGCTTCAGTTGCTCGCTAGTATAATTTTTATTCTTGGGCAGTTTAATCCCCTTGCTGGTCCCCTGCACACTCTTATAAATTGTAGACTGACCGTTCAAATCAGGTTCTACGATGCTCAACATGCCAGGGTCATTTAGGATGAGTCCGTCCAGGCGAGAGTTTAAAATAAAGTCGTGTTCAAAGTCATGAAGCGTGAAGTCTGGATTTATTTTCTTTGTGCCAAATTTGTCCGGTTTACGGGAGATTGTTTGATAGAATGCACCAACCGGAATAATGCTTGTTCCCGTAGTAAAGTAAGCCTTGTTTTGCATTAATACTTTTAGATAAGAGACCATCTGCAATGCTAAGCCATTGTAGAAACTATTCAGGTCAAATTCCTTTGTACTCGACTTATAGTCCACAATCTGGGCGTAGGTCGTGTTATTGACCGTTGCCAAATCGATTCTGTCAATCTTGCCCCGGAGCATAATTTGGTGACCGTCAAAGTCGTAGTTGAGCCCTTTAAGATGGCTGCCTTGGCCAAAAGTAAGTTCGGAGAAAGCCGGCCGTAACGGTGTCCTTTGCAGTTTCGCCACCCAATTATTCACGACCTCAGTCGCCGTTTGATCCAATTGACTTGCCAGATAACGGTTGGTGGGCTCAGCTAGGAAGAACTTAAACTGTTGTTCTTCTTTTAACCGGCTAGTAATTTGTTGTAGTGCTTGCATCAACTGAGTGTGCTTAATCGCCCCTAAATCAAGGTGGTTAGCGGTCAAGTTTTTGACTAGGAGGTCGAATATCTCATGAAAATAATTACCGGTTTGAATTTGATCAAACTCATTTTCGTCACGCTCGCGTAGTCTTAAGCCGTACTTCAGGAAATATTCATACGGGTTCTCGTAATAAGTCTCCAACTGAGAAACCGATGTATAAATTTTATTGCCGAATAAGGCGTTGGCCTCGGCCGTAGTTAAATCAACGGAACGGTTGATGAAGTTTTGGGCCCTTAGTAAACGGTTGATTTTCCCCGTGACCAAAGCATCATCAGAATTCTGGGCAACCTGCAGTAAGCTCTGAGCCATGTTATTTGATGTGTGCTTTAATAAATAGGCTAAATAACCCGCTGAATTGAGTGGTTTCGTCAAAAAGCCAATGATATTACCACCCGTAGTTGCAGGCAGATCCGTTTGGTGGTAGAGGTTGGCTTCTGTTACCCCCAATGCGTTCATCAACTTAGTGAAATACATTGACGGTTTCAAAGCTTTGTTCTCTGCATTAATCAATGGATACGAAAGATAAACCCGCATCCGCCCCAGTAAGAGGTTTTGGCCGAATTGATATGCCTGAATACAGTTATTATCTACTGTTGAGTCGGTGATTTGCTTCTCATCAGGCAATAGCCGGTTCAGGTCTGTAATATTTTCCGAATTGAGAAACTTTGGCGTACTTTTGGTGGCTGGTAGATCGCCACTAGTTGCGCCAATAATGAAACACTGCTGATATTCGTTGGTCTGCGCCATCCCCATTTCTGAGATGGTCACAGCATCGAGTGTTGATGGAATCTGCGCAAATGTAGCGGTGGAAAAGCCTGTAATCAGTGTTTCAAAGAAACTATCTCGGTCGAAATTGACTGGGTTGATGGTCAAGTAATCGTTCAGAAGCTGATTGAGTGTCTGCCAGACCTGTTCTGGCTGCTGTGCTAATTGTAGATTATCGGCAGCGTTCGCCTGGTCACGCCATTCTTCCAGGCGTTTTGGTACATCGTTATCATCTAGGAACTGGTAGAATTCGGTCAGAACCTCACGCGTATCAGTAGTTGTTGATAGACACTCGAGCAAGGATTCAACCGCCCTCAAGACGTAGTTCTTGAAGTCGTTTAGCTCTTTCACAAGTTCAACTGACTCCGATTCAGCTACCTTGAGATCTAACAATGTCTTGAAATCAGTATGCCACCGCTGATGATTAATTCCGTATTTTAAGACAAAGTTCTCCAGTTGATCCGTTAAATATAAAGCGTGCTCGGCATCAAGGTTGGCTGGTAGAATTAGCCCGGTTTTGAAAATAGAAATCAGACTATCTGTGTTCAAATGATGCCGATTCAAGTCTGCTAGCGCCTCAATCATGATTACGAGTGGATGATACTTCATCTCCTTCTGCAGGTCATTGAAGTATGGAATGTCTAGTTGTTCCAGAATCGGGCCGAGATAGGTTTCATAACTCGAAAGATTGGGTGCGAGGACGAGAAAATCGGCGTATCGTGCATTATTCAAAGCAACCTGCTGGTAAATTGTATGCGCAACAAAATAGGCTTCAGAGTAGCGAGAGTCTGCTTTGACGAGTTGTAGGGATTGCTTGACTAAAGCACGCTCAGTAGCATCCAAATGTTGTTGTTCGCCGGTCCAGAACTTATTGAGCAGTTTAATCGATTGACTAGTCGCCGTTAGTTCAGCTGATTCGATTCGGTAGGAAAGTTTTTTATTGCGCGTAAAGTGCATTAATTCATGAATCACGCGTTGAACGTTCCAATCGTAGTCCGTCATCTTGGGTGCGGATTCTTTAATCCTACCGGTTTGAGTTTTGAAGCCGAGTGACACATTTCCTGCTTGTTGCAGCAAAATTTTGACTGTGGTGGTCTCTTGGCTAGAAAAACTAGAGAAGTCACTGAAATAAAACTGACTATCGCGCAACAGGTCGCTGGTGGCCAGTACCTCATTTAATAAATTCAGCGTGTCGTTCTTCGTGCTGAACTTAGACTCTATTTCCTGGTTGAACAACTCCATGATTAGGCTTAAGTCGTGAAGCTTGGCGCTTGTTTCTTGGTTCTTGACATCGTTAACGACAGCTACCAGATTGGGTGTTGTTAGATTATTGGTTTTTAATTCGGAAATTGATTGGTAAACTTGGCTGATGGTGCCTTGATTCAGTTTGACCTTGTCATACAGCAGAAGCTCAGATTGGTGTTCGCTCATTATTTGTCTGATGAGCATCTGTGCTGCGGCATCGGTCAATCCAGGTAATATATTCTGCCCTGCTTCCTTTAAGAAATACCAGGCTAATCGTGAGAAGGATAATACTTGAAAGTTTTTTACACTGACCTCTTCTCGATTACTGCGCGCACTCAAGGTCTTCAGGGCTGCAACTTCGGTGCCAAACTTAATGTGATTGGGTACAATGAGAAAATGCATCTGGTGTGTATTTGCCCTGTAATGTTCCACCATCTCATTAATAATTTCTTGTTGAATATTGGCGGACTGCCGCCCCACTAGAAAGTTGATCATTGGCCGCTCCCTCAAATTTAGTAGCTTCATCTATTTTAGCATAAAGACGCAGGATGATTTTTACTAAAGAAATAATTTCTCCTACCTCAATGACTAGCAAATTTTCCGACAATAGCTTAAAGTTTAATTAACGATTCTGGAGGATGATTATTTTGAAATCAACGCAAATTACACATGGTAAGGTCATTTTAATTGGTGAACACTCGGTGGTATTTGGTTACCATGCATTGGCTCTGCCTACGCCTTCAATTCAAATCAAAACTGTCCTCACAGATATAAAGGCTGTGACCTGTACGCTGGTTACGAATGACTATACTGGTGAGCTTTCACGTGCCCCTAAAAATTTTGCTGGAATTATTTGGACGGTGCAGGCAATTCGGCAGCGTTACTCAATTAAGAGCGCGTTTGAACTCCGGTTTGAGGGTGAGATTCCGGAAGAACGTGGACTCGGTTCCTCTGCTGCCGTCGCCCTAGGGACCATTAAGGTGATGCAAGAACACTTCAATCTGCACCTGACTAAAGCGGAAATTATTGAACTCGCGAATGCTGCAGAGACAATCAACCACGGCTCAGCTAGTGGATTGGATGTCGCCACGGTTAATAGCAATCATCTAGTTAGCTTCAGCAAACAGTCTGGTCCAACCGAAATTCGTGCGAAGCTCGGCGGCTTTTTGGTCATTGCTGATTCTGGCGAGCTCGGTAACACGAAAGAAGCAGTGCAGTTAGTTAGCTCAGAACTCCGTCAGAATCCGAGCAAGAATAACTTAATGGCTAGATTAGATACACTGGCCACACAAGCACTAACGTCATTTGAGGAGCATGATGCTCATTCATTTGGTAAAAAGATGACGGAGGCCAACGAGATTCTTGCTAGTTTTGGATTGACGACGAATAGACTTGATGAATTGATCAATCGGGCCATAAATAATGGCGCATTGGGCAGCAAGATTAGTGGCGGTGGCCTCGGTGGCATTGTCATCAGTCTTGCAGAAACACGTGCTAGTGCACAGGCAATTCAACATGCACAGGCGGAGCTGTCAGCTAACATCTGGATTGAGGAGATTTAAAATGAGAATTGGTAAGGCACGCGCGCACACGAATATTGCACTAATCAAATACTGGGGCAAGGCTAATAATCAGCTGAAATTACCCCAAAACTCCAGCCTCTCGATGACACTGGACGCATTCTACACCGACACGAATTTTCAATTATTGGAGCAATCAACAACCACTGAAAGTAGTTTCTCGTTGAACAACGTGGTGCAGGAGCCAGCCTCTAGCAGGCGGGTTTTCGATTATATCGAGACACTACAAGACAGATATCGGCTACCCCATGACAAATTTAAAATTCAGACAACAAATCATGTGCCGACAAGTGCCGGTCTAGCCAGCTCTAGTTCGGCTTTTGCCGCGTTGGCACAGGCTTTTGTAGCTGCATACCAACTGGATGTTGATAAGCAAGAGCTCTCTAGGCTGGCGCGATTAGGCTCTGGCTCAGCCACTAGGTCCATCTATGGTGGTTTTGTCGAATGGCAAAAAGGTACAGACGATCAAGACTCAATTGCCATGCCAATTGATGAGCAGCCGACAATTGATCTGTGTCTGCTAGCCGTCGAGATTAATTTTGCGAGTAAGGGTATCTCCTCAACTGCTGGGATGCAGCAAGTAGTCAACACCTCACCATATTATGGTGTTTGGCGCACGGAGGCAGAACGAGGCGTGATTCAGATGAAACAGGCGATTAAGGCCAATGATTTCACGGCAATTGGTACGCTAGCTGAGCGGAGCGCTCTTGCGATGCACGCATTAAATTTCACCGCCAATCCCCCCTTCACTTACCTCGAACCGGAGACCATTCACGCCATAAAACTTGTTGAGCAGCTAAGAATACAGGGTATCGAGTGCTACTTCACCATTGACGCTGGCCCAAACGTTAAAATTCTTTGTCAATTAAGAAATGTAAAAGAAATTACTGAAAGGTTTAAAGAAGAACTTGGTAATGTTAATATTATAAAGGCGTCTTTTGGACCCGGTGTAATAAACTTAGACTAATTAGACAAGAGGAAGTATAATCTTGATTACTGAAAAAGCACCAGGAAAGCTTTATATAGCTGGTGAATATGCAGTTTTAGAAACTAACAATCCAGCAATTATCGTGGCAGTCAACGAATTTGTTCGTGTGACGATTAAGGCAAGTCAAACAACCGGGACCATTCACTCAAAGCAATATTCCCAAGACTCAATTCACTGGACTAGACAAGGATCGAAGATGATTATCGACAACCGGGATAATCCATTCCACTACATCCTGTCCGCAATCCATTACACAGAACAATATGTATTAGAAAACAACGTTAGCTTAGAAGTATACGATTTAACGGTCAACTCTGAGCTGGACTCTGACGATGGCAAGAAATTTGGTTTGGGCTCAAGTGCTGCAGTTACCGTCGCAACAGTCAAGGCTGTGTTGCGCTTCTATGGCTTTGAACTCGATAAAGACCTTATTTTTAAATTGGCAGCCATTGCCCACTTCCAAGTGCAAGGTAATGGTTCGCTAGGCGACATCGCTGCCAGCGTCTTTGGCGGTTGGCTCGCCTACCAGTCATTTGACAAGCAGTGGTTACTTGACCAGCTTGACCGCTATTCGCTGGTTGAGATTGTGAACATGGCTTGGCCCGGGTTGAAGATTCAGCTTTTGACCCCGCCGAAAGAGATGAGCCTCGTAATCGGCTGGAGTCAAAAGCCTTCGTTGACGGCACAGCTGGTTGACCAAACCGATCAGGAAAAACACATCAATCCGATTCAATATGAGAAGTTTGTTGAGGAAAGTCGCGCCTGCGTTCTCGATATTGTCCGTGGCTTTGGGGCTCAGGACATCAAGCTAATCCAAGACAAAATTCGCTACAACAGATTACTTCTCCAATCATTGGCTAAGATGAGTAGCGTTCAAATTGAGATTCCACGGCTCACAACTTTGATTGACATCGCAGAAAAAAACGGTGGTGCAGCCAAGACTTCTGGAGCAGGAAACGGCGATTGTGGGATTGTAATTTCCAACGGAGAGACAGATATCACTAAGATGAGGAAAGAATGGCGTGATCACGGAATTCTTCCGCTTGATTTCAAAGTCCATTCTTTGAGTTAACAAATGAAATCAGAGAAAATATCCAAAAGTGCGCATCGTAAGGACGAGCACCTCGCTCTGGCTAAGGCCAGTTATCAGGCAAATCAGGCAAACAGCTTCGACGATTTAAGGCTTACGCGCCCTACTCTACCAGAAACCGTAGTCACACCTGATTCTATTAGAACAACTATGTTCGGGCACACTCTCAGTGCGCCTTTTTTTATCAACGCAATCACCGGCGGTTCGAATAAGGGACAAGAAATTAATGCCGCCTTGGCACGCGTAGCTAAGAAAGCGAACATCGCGCTAGCACTTGGTTCGGCGAACATCGTTGCACACGAACCCGCAACCCTCAAGACCTTCACAATTGCTCGTGCCGCTAATCCCGATGGCATGTTATTGATAAACGTAAATCCGGGTACACCGCTTGCAACGATTAAGCTATTGATTAATGAGTTACGGCCTGCCGCACTGCAGATTCATGTCAATGCTGTACAAGAGTTAATCATGCCTGAGGGTGACCGAGATTTTCAGTGGCTGAATAAAATGATGCAGATTCGTGACGCAGTTGACCTGCCAGTGATCGTTAAGGAAGTTGGTTTTGGGTTCGACGTTAAGAGCTTACGTTTGCTCGAACAAAATGGCTTTAATTATGTGGATGTAGCAGGTAGTGGTGGCACCGATTTTGCTTGGATTGAGAACTTCAGACGTCCCGGACGCGACATGGATTATCTGGAGGGAATCGGCATTCCAACTGTTGAAGCCCTTTTGACCGCCAGACAAACTAATCTCACCTACTTTGCCTCAGGTGGCATTAGGAATCCCCTAGATGTGCTCAAGTCAATGGTTCTTGGTGCCAGTGCAGTTGGTATTAGCAACAGATTTCTCCAAGAATACAACCAAAACGGAGAAGCTGGTTTGCTCAAACTGGTTACCAACTGGCAAGATCAACTAGCTGGATTGGTGGCATTATTTGGGGGAAATGATTTAGCTGATTTAAAGAAGATGCAATTTGATTACCGTCTACGTTAATAGACAAAACAAAAGTAAACATTGAAATTTAGCAAAAAAATACAAACCTGTTAAAAGGTTTGTATTTTTTAATTTTGCATTAATATTAGGCTAAGCTCCACGCAGTTGCTTCATCCAGGCGAATTACTTGAGTGTAATCCCTAAACTCGTCTTCAGGTACATGGTGTGCAACCTCAATTAATGTTTGGTCATCATTCATAAATAATTCGTGGATTTGCTTCGCCGTCTTTTCATCTAAGGATGAGGTGGCCTCGTCCGCTAACAAAATAGGTCGATTAAAAAGCCGGGCACGGGCAATCTCTAAGCGCTGGAGCTCACCGCCTGAAAGATTATGACCGTTTTCACCAACTTTGTAGTTTAACCCTTCATCTGTGGCAAATTGAGATAAACCCGCATCAGTCAAGGCAGCTTTAATCTTATCATTGCCGAATTCTAGCCCCAAGGTCATGTTAAACTTGACCGTTGAATCAAAAGCAAAAGGTGTCTGGTCAATCCATGCAAATTGCTGGCGCAGAGTACCAGTGCTATATGCAGAACTTGGTTGATCGTTATAGTAGTAGGTTCCAGATGAGGGCTTGAGGTCTTCCTCCAAAATATGAAGTAACGTGGACTTGCCAAAGCCGGACGGAGCCATGATTAAAATTTTATCTCCAGCTTGAACGTTCAGGTCGAGGTGTTCAAATAGCGGATGATCATTCATCTTTATTGAAACATCTGCTAGACGAAGACTATCAAATTTGACTGGTTCACCATCAGTAAAGGCTCCTTCTTCATTAACGAACTCTTCCTTGGCTGCCAAAACTTTGGTTTGAATTTCAGTGACGGTCTGTCGCTCGTTGTTGGCCGTCACAATTGACATTAACGGATTTGTAACACTGTTAGATAACTGCATCACAGCAATGAAACTCGCAATTGTTAAAGCTCCGCCGATGATGCGATAGACACCAACACCAAATGGGATGGTCATAGCCGTGACCATGGCTACAGTATAGGCAAAAGAATTGACGACCCCGATGGTTAGATTCATCTTCCGCAGTGCATCTTCAAGCTTGGTAGCAAACTTTATTAGTTGTGAATTCATCACTTTTTCAGCGTGGTAAACTCTGATTGATTGTTTCCCGGTCAAAACATCTTTTAAGTGTGCGGTAAATTTACTGTTGGTAGCTGACCATTCCGCGCCCTTCTTATTGATTGTTCCCTGTGTGAACTGGGAGATAACGATGGGCACGAGTGAACCAATAAAAAAGGCAATGGTGGTCCAGATATCGTAAGTGACGGATGCAACAAGGGCGAAAATAAACGTAAAGAGATTCGTAATCATGTTCATTTCGGTCTTAATTCCGTTTGTTTCGAGTAACTTGAGGTCATTGGTCATAAATGAGATATTATCGGAGATAGAAGTGTTGGCCGCCGGCTCCCGTAGAATATGCTGAAACATTACCTGTTTAATTTCCAGGTTTGCTGAAGCTACAAAACTAGTTTCAGCGTTAGCTTGTAATAAACTCACACCGAGAAAGATAAGAAACCCGCCACCTGCAAGAACCGTATTTTCGAGGAAAATCTGCATACTCCCCTTCGTGGCTGCGCTGATGAATTGACCAAGAATATAGGCAACAAAGACTGCTTGAAAGCTATCTATAATTGTCCAAAACAAATAGTTCACCAACTTAGCCTTTTGACCAAATTTAAAGATTAACATTTTAATTCCCCCTGTTGTGAATTATTTGTGGCGCACCGGTTTATCTATGGATCTAAGTAAGTTTTCAACTAAATCAAGGATAGTTGAGTCAATATTATGGTCTTTCAGCTCACCTTTCATTGACTCAATGATTGGAGTGATATAACTTAAAGTGAAATGAAAAAATGTTTGTTCATGATATCGATTAAGAATACAGACCAAAAAAGCAAATTCTAGTAATTTGTAGTGATTGGTGGCCGAGACAAAGCAGCCCTCCAAAGTAACAAAGTCATCTTGAGCTAGTCTCCTGTTGGAAAAGAATAGTTCCAAGCTGAGGTTTGCCAATAACTCGTTTAGTTCTGGTTCGTCTAATGTTAACCATGAATCATCAATCGGTCGATCGGCAATAAAACTTTCAGTTAGTATTTGAGCCAATTGCGGTAGTACCTGTCGTCTCTGTCGTAGTTCCAAGCTTACAAGAATTTCCGTGAAACCAAAGTTTTCACAGTGTACAGCACTTAATAATCGTTGATTGAGAGCATCATAATTGTCTTGTTGTAGTAAGACTATGTATTGAGAATTAGATTCGTTCATCTATGATCCCTCTGATTCATTAAGTTTCTTAACAAGCATTCGTAGCACCAAGATTGTGTGGTAGTAGTGTACGCAGTTATGCAGATCTTGATTCTCTGCAAGTACTTGTTCGAAGAACTCAGTAACCTTGGTCAGGCCCTTTGCAAAGAGTGGTGGATACTCCTCAAGAATTGCACAGCAAAGTAGAATTTCCGCGAGTATATCCAGCATGGATTCTTGTAGTGCATAGAATAATACTATTCTCAAGTATTTGCTGAAAACAATCCTTAGCCTAGTTTTAATTTTTGCTTTACCAAGTAAAGACAAATAAAGTACCATGTGGGTGGCTTCGTAGATGTTGGCAATGGTTTGTGAGGGATCCGTGAGGTGTAGTACCAGATTGGACCGCTCAAATTGATGCTCGATATTCTGATTAGAATCATCACGGAAGACCGCTTCATAGCACTTGACTTCAAATTTCTGCATTGCTGTTAATTGCACTTTGTCTAACACAGCATCTAACCTGAAAGCATATTCATTCAACTTGGTACTATTAGTACTCGACATCCCTCTCTGATAAATTAAGGCAAGATATTTGATAGGTATCAGCTTGATATCCTGCTTCTTGTCGCTCAAAATAGCAACTGTAAAGCGCTGATTCATTCGAGCAACCTCGGCGGAATCTGTATTCAACCAAAATATTGAAGAGAAAAGTAACTCTGATTTAATCTTCAACTGGAAATCGGCTTCATCAGTCACCCCGGTCATCTGGTAGTGAAATTGGCTTTTCGCAATATCAAAAAAGGCTAGATTTGTTTCTAGCCAATTCGTTAATTGAGTACTTAATATTAAAAAATTAGGAAACATTATGATTAGATACCAGTAGTAATATCTGGCTTTGTCTTTTTGGATGCTCCATTAAACACAATTCCGGATTTATAAATCATGATAAACCTGACTTGTCCTTCTGATTCTGAAACAGTTAAACGTTTGTTAGCTCTTTCCAGCTTGTCGCCGATAATTAGGGTCTTATTATCTCTGTCAAAATTAAATTTCATCGTCATCCTCCATCATGATTATGTCAAGTATACTAATATTTGCCGTTTTCCTTTTTAAATAATTTTAATATTCTCCTTTTTTAATTATTATAAAACTTCATTTAACATTGTCAACAAAAAGTTAGCTGGTCTTATTTATCTCCTCAGGCCCTTTGGATAAAAGTTCTTTAGGATACCATCGTTGCCGAGCTTACCCCAACTGAAGATTTTATGTTGGTATGCAACCGGTAAGAAACCACGGAGTGGCGACTCTACCTTGATGGTTTCACCATGAACAAATTTCCTGAATTCCTCATCAGAATTCAATTTAATAAACGGTACTGAATCGGGATCCAGTATCTGCACTAGTTGATGGTGTGGTAAGAAGCGCTTCTTCTTCAGTTCACCAAGTTCTAAGCCATTTCTGAGTATTCTGAGTCCCTTAATTGCTGCTGGGTTAATGATAGGCAGGAATACATGATTATTGGATATGGTTGGCTGTCTCTTGCCACTGAGCAGATCAGTTTGTTTAATCTTGGCAAAAAATTCTCGAATGGCATCTTGATCGAATACATTTTTTCTTGAGTCAAAGGCCATTAGCTGTGCTGCTACATGCGATTCATTCGCTGCCACAGCTGAACTTTTCTCTAGTATTGCGACAAATTGTCCCTCGCCGAAATTTCTCTGGGGCCAGAAACGGGCGGTATATCTTAACTCAGCATTACCAGTTGTCCCCCACTCTGGGTGGCCCGGATCAAACTCTGCCCTTGTTTGAATCGGAACCAGTTTCATATCTGAAAATTGACCAAGTAAATATTCAACAATTTGTTCATTTTCTTCGGGAGAAAATGTGCACGTTGAATATATTAGTCGACCACCTGGCCGTAACATCGCATAAGCGGCGGAAACTATTTCCTGCTGTCTAATTTGACATGTTGCGACATAATCTGGACTCCAATACTTGACGGCTACCGGGTCCTTTCTAAACATACCTTCACCAGAACAGGGCGCATCCACCACGATTTTATCGAAAAAGCCGGTGAAATACGGGACTAGTCGCGCCGGACTTTCGTTCAATACCAAAGAATTTTGAATTCCCCAACGCTCAACATTTTCTAATAGTGTTTTTGCCCGCGACTGGTTAATCTCATTTGCAACAAGTACCCCTTGCTGGTGCAACCCACTCGCCAGTTGGGTCGTCTTACCACCTGGTGCCGCACAGAGATCGAGCACTCGTTCTCCAGGGTGAACAGCGGCAGCCTCTGCAACAAACATGGCGGCTGGGTCCTGGGAATAAACATAGCCAGCAAGCTGCTCTATGCTATGACCATCTATTTGCCCGACATAGGCATCTTTAATCAGTGCCAACTTTTCGGTCAGGTCTTGTTTAACATCTTTATAGCCTGACTTGAGTGGGTTTAAGCGAAATGCCTTTTTGGTGGGCTCTTGTAGTGCATTAAACAACTTGTTGGCCTCATCGCTCCCTAAGAGACCAGTAAATTTTTCAGTAAACTCAATGGGTAAATCAATCATTTTATATCTAATCCTTTATTGACTTTTTTGGTAGTACTTTTCGGTAGCACAATCATCGAGAAGTTAATATTCAAGATTACAAGCAAAATTACTAATAGCCATACATATTGGCTGATTTGACTGAAGTAAAAGAAGTAGTGGGAAATAATTAGTGCCAGACCTGCCAAAACCAGGGTAAAGCCACCAAAGCGAATTACGATGTTGGTCTGTAGGCTTTGGAATAGACTATCTCGAAGTTCTGTATTCTTGTTAGCCCTTCTTGTGCCAATCCCAAGTAAAGTCGCAACCACCAAACCCACAAGAATAGAGAACACGGCCAGTGCGAAAAGATAAACGGGCTGTTGTCTATCCTGCATAATCTTTTGGATGAAGCGGGGTTGCTTTACTTTACCACCGATATGATGAGCGATGCTCGAATATTGTTTCTGAGAAAGGCCATCAATTACCAGTGTGTAATCATTTAAAAAATTCTTATTCGTGGTTTGGTGCAGACCGGTGGTGATGTAGTAATTATCCTTTTGATAACCTTCACGCAAACTGCCAACTACAGAGATATAGCGATTATCATACAAAATATACGGGTTACCCTGAATCTCCTCCACATCGGCGGAAGAGTATTTCGTGTACAAAGCAAACGGAATGATTCCGTCAAAATCGCTTTTTGTAAGGAAACGGCCCTTCTCAATGGGTAATTTTGTCAAATCAAAATTAGACCAGACCAAAATCTGACTGTTCTCTGTTTTATTGGTCAGCTGAATTTGGACCTTTTCCTTAGCATAATTCTGATCAACGTAAGCCAATAATTGCTTAATTGGGACTTTGTTCAGTGTTGTAATTTCTTTTGCCGAGGTTGAAAGTCCGTTTGTCGCAAGTGTCAATTCAGCGTTATTCGCTTGCACACGCGAAACCAATAGGCCTAGCAGCAAGAAGCTTAGGAATAGCGTAAAGTACAAAATGTTTTTCTTCAGATTAGACATAATTACTCAACTTTCAGAATTTTCTCGTTGATGAAATCAAAGCTTTTGAAGCTGCGGTTAATGGCAGCACTAATAGTTGAAACCTTTGCTGTACGCCAAAATGCAGTTGAATTAGTCGCACCACCGCGTTCTCCCACCATCAATAATAAAGGTTTTCGCGGTAAGTTTCTATAAGCTTCGAGCAAAGCAATATCGGCATCGCCGAAATTAGGCGCCCAGGCCAGAATCACGAAATCCGCGACTGTGGCATAGCGAATGAGCGCCTCGATAGCTGTTAGCCTGGTTACCGGCGCAAAGTTCCTGGCGCCTGTCGCACTAGTTACGCTCCACGACAGGTCATCTGTTGCAACCATGTTAACTCCTACATCTTGAAAGGCTTTCGTCCACTGGGCATTTCCGGCCATTATTTCAAGGCCATCATGCAGATGATATTTCATCGCAATTAATTCCGCCGTGGTCAAGTTTGGAATCGACCAGAGACCAAATTCTTGCGCGAGGTAATTGCGAAGATTATTCAATAGCTGATTGATCACCTTAATTTCAAGTTCTTTCGTTGGCGCCTGTTCACACAGTCTCTCCAGCTTGTCCGGCAAAAAGCCGATATCTGCTAGATGCTTTTTGGGAATTCGCTGGTCGCCTAGAATGGTAGTTAACTCGTTAATTTGATGCACCTGCTTCGTTACATCTTGTAATCCGATTTCTTGTGCTAACCAGTTTAATTTAGCTAAATATTTCATCAATCTTCACCTTTGAGAGATTTTAACATGCAGAACCGTCAAAATCAGTTATAATATATTGTAATACAAATGAGGAGCTAGCTGATGACAACTAATAAATATGCAAAAGAAAACACCGAGAATGACTCACTCTTTAAATGGTTCCTACAAGTCATAGTATTAGCTCTAATATTTCTCGGCGCATATTTTCTTGTATTTAAGTTCGTCCTTTCAAACGAAATTGTCTCTGGGCCCTCGATGGAGCCAACTTTTAAAGACGGCGATCGCTTGATTGCTAACAGACACCCAACCATTAATCGCTACGACGTTGTAGTACTCGATGCACCAGACAGTCCTGGTACATTATACATCAAGCGCGTGATTGGCCTTCCAGGAGATACGATTAGTTCTAAGAACGATGTAACATACATCAACGGTAAAGCAGTCAAGGAGCCTTACCTTGATGAATACAAGAAAGATTTGCCCGAGGGGCAGCAATTTACAGCAGATTTCAGTTTGCAATCTATCTTTGGCGTAGAGAAAGTTCCGGCAGATTCCTACTTTGTAATGGGTGATAACAGAAATGTCAGTCGGGACAGCCGGATGATTGGCTTCATCAAAAAATCGGCGATTGAGGGTAAGGTCAAGTTCAGGTATTTCCCCTTCACTAGAATGCAGTTCTATTAATTTTATTTTGCAGTGAAAATTGCTAAAATTAATTTATATTAGATGAGGTGATAAAGATGAATCCAGATAATTTGTCAGACTTAATTGTTGAGTACCAAAGAAAACATTCAATGAACGATGCAGGATTGGCCTTTGCCAGCCACCTAGCAGTTGAGAAAATTCACGGCATGAAGACTGGTGAGGCCGACGCGTCGGAAGCTGAGATTAGTCAGCTACTTGACTTCATTCAACGTAATTAGAAAAGGTTCAAATTTGATTACTATTAATCAAGTTTGAACCTTTTTGGTTTATTCAGCGCTTTTGAGCACTCCACCCACACTGTAGTGTTCTTTTTTCATCTCGTTTAGAACAATATGGACGTGTTCTGCGGGTGCACCAGTATTCTTCACGATTGCTGCAGTAACCTCCTCAACCATCTTACTTAGTTGTTCAGCCGAACGTCCTTCAATTAAATCAATGTGTACTAGAGGCATGATCCCTACTCCTTTATTATTATTTATTGTCCTATTCTAGCATTTTAGGCAGCTTTTGCCAAAAAACAGCTGGGGTTTATCAAGCTAACGTTTCGCTGCGTCGAAACGCTCTTTCACGGCGAGAATATCTTCTCGTTTTTTTATATCTGCTTTTAAAGTACGCAACTCCTCTTCACGCCGATTCAGTTCGAGGTTACGTCTCATCATTCGGTTATTTAGCTGTAATTCACGCAAAATCTGTGCCTGTATCTCGTCGCCGGTCAGCGCACCAGCAGCATCCTGCTTCATGATGGTCTTTTGCATGGCACGAATAACAATGTAAACGGCGATTGCGGTAATCAAGAAATTGATTAATTGGCTAATAAAATGCCCCCAGCTGATTACTATCTGGCCTTGCCCCAAAACGAGCTTCTGGTTAACCAACAGCACAGATTTACCTGTTATTTTCGAAATGATTGGATCGAATAAATCCGTGATGAATGCCTGAATCACCTTCGACAGTGCATTACCAACTAGGAAACCAACGGCAAAGTTGACGATATTCCCGGTAGCGAGGAAATCTCGAAAATCGTTGAAGACGTGGACAGATTTTTCACCGATTGCACTATCTATCTGTGCTTGCTTCTGATTTTGACTACTTCTTTTTTCCAAAAAGTTCCAACTCCTTTTCAACTTGTTCAATTTAACATATTTATGTAAATATTTGGTGAATTTCAGCTTAAGTTTGCCATAAAAAAAGGCCATGTGGCCTTTTTTGTATATACTACTTGTTCGTGTTCAACTCGCTAATTTTCAGCAGTACATCTACTGCCTTTTCCATAGACTGCAGGGCCACATATTCATACCGACCGTGCATATTCTCGCCACCGGCAAACAGGTTTGGTGTTGGTAGTCCCATAAATGAAATCTTAGAGCCATCAGTTCCACCACGAACTGGTTCCTCATCTGGCTCAATACCGAGCGCACACATGGCATTCTCTGCCAGTTCAACTACATCCATATGATCCTTCATCACCTCAACCATGTTGAAGTATTGTTCGACCATCGTTGTCTTGATACGTGGCTCAGCAAATTTTTGATTAATTTCCTTTGCAATATCAAGTACGAGTTGGCGGCGACGATTGAGCCCCGCGCGCTCAAAGTCCCGGATGATGTAGTCCATGTGGGCATCCTCGGCTGTGCCGTTTAGATTAAGTAGGTGGAAGAATCCCTCTCGCCCTTCAGTAGTTTCGGCACGTTCAGCAGCTGGCAAGCTGTTATGGAAATCAATTGCCAGCTGAATTGCACTAACCATTTTCCCCTTTGCTTCACTAGGATGGACATTTGTTCCTTGAATATCGACTTTCAGGCCGATCGCACTGAATGTTTCGAATTCAAGCTGGCCCACAGGGCCGCCATCAACCGTGTAGGCGAAATCAGCGCCAAAGTCAGCAACATCAAATTTATCTGCACCCGTACCGATTTCCTCGTCGGGACCAAAGGCCACACGAATTTTGCCGTGTTCAATCTCTGGCCGTACGATGAGGTATTCGGCCAAAGTCATGATTTCCGCCACACCAGCTTTATCATCTGCGCCTAAGAGCGTGGTTCCGTCAGTCGTGATTAGCGTCTGTCCTGCATATTTCTTTAGGCTAGGGAAAGAACTTGGATCAAGTTTGAATTCACTCTCGCCAAGATTGATGACACTTTGGCCGTCGTAATTTTCGACGATTTGGGGATTAATATTCTCCGAATTGAAATCGGCCGTATCGACGTGACTGATAAAGCCGATGACTGGCACGTCCTTAGTTGTCGTTGCGGGAATTGTCGCTGTCACATAACCATTAACTTTATTATATTTAACCTCAGCCAAGCCCAATTGTTCTAATTCTGCGACTAACTTTTGCAGGAAAACAACTTGATTTTGTGTTGAAGGGACGCTATTTGAGTATTCATCTGAGCGGGTGTTCTCCTTCACGTAGCCCAGAAAACGTGGTAATAAAGTTTCGTATTTCATCTATTTGCTCCTTATCTGAGAATCGCTGTTTAAATAAATTGGTATGGATCAGTGGAAATTTGTGATGGTACAAAGTCGACGCCCCATTTATTAGCGGCAGACCATTCATTTAATTTATCCGACATCACCCGTTTGAAGATTTGCTCAATATGGTGACCTGGGTCGATTACGGCCAAATTTGCGGCCAGCATATCGTGTCCGGTGTGGTAGTATACGTCTCCCGTAATGAAGAGGTCTAACTGATTGGTAATTGCCTGTTGGAAGTACTTTCCGCCGTCACCACCGATTATACCGACTTTTTGGATTAATTGGTGCGGATTATTGGCAATCAGGCGTAATCCTTCTAATTTAAAAATCTGTTTGATTTTCTCAGCAAAATTAGCTAGTTCAACTGGTTGTTTCAATACTCCCTTACGTCCAAGACCAATCGGACAACCGTCTTCGTTTAGTTCGAAGGCGAACGGTTTAATTTGCTCTAGCTGTAATTTTTCGGCGAGCCAATCATTCATGCCATGTTTTGCACAGTCAATGTTTGTATGCGCCGAATAAACTGTGATGTCGTGCTTAATAATCTCAGCATACATTGCGTTTTGCGGATCCCTGTAATCTAGGTTTTTAGCTGGTTTGAACATGGCAGGATGATGACTAAAGATAAAGTGGATATTCGAGTCGATTGCTTCCTGGACGATTTCTGGACGCACATCGAGCGTGACCAAAGCCTTAGTAATCCCCTCGTCTGCAGAACCAATCTGCAGTCCGACCGGATCTCCCGGCAGGGCAAGAGACTTGGGTGCAAATTCCTCGATTTTTGCAATAATTTCTTTAATCTCTGTCATTTGAAAATAACTCCTCGATTTGCTGCATTTCTTGTTGTACCTCTGTTAATTTTGCTAAATTACTGGGCGATTCCTTGGCCATTCCTAGGTTGGCCGCCAAAACCTTCAGATAGGCTGCCCGACTACGCCATTTATCCCTGAATGTTGGGCTCATTTCAGTCATTAATACAGGGCCAAAGAGCAATTGGTTGGGCGACAATTGCCTGATCTTCTTCGCAACTTGTGCCTTAATAATCTCGTATGTGTGGCGTTCGTCCGCAACGATAGTTTCAGCAATAATATGATAGCGGTGCTCCATCAACCACTGTCGAACCAGTGGTTCATTGATATTTGGTTCCAGAATCAACGTTTCAAATCTCTGACCAGATGCCAGTGCATCAGTCAGAATTTGCGTGATGAGCTTACCGCCCATGCCGGCGATGATGACGGTGTTGATTTCGTCATCAGGTTCAATTGTCGAAAGTCCGGGCCCCATTCGAACTAAAATTCGGCCCTCTAGGCCCGCACTCTCAATATTATTCCTTGCGTTCTCTAAAGGTCCTGCACCAATATCGCTGGCAATCGCAAAGTCAATCTGTTGCTCCTCTACTAGTGCGATTGGTACATACGCATGATCGGTGCCAACATCGGCAACCCTTTGTCCCTGATCGACCATGTCTGATACTGCTTGTAGGCGGGGAGTTAAAGGCATATTTGCGCTTCTTTCTGCTTTATTTTGCGTTCCCACATGACTATCATTTTAGCATAAAAAGGAACAAAAAAAGCCCCATTCCGGGGCAAATTTATTCGTTAGTCTAGAAAATCCTTAAGTTGATTTGAACGACTAGGGTGCCGTAACTTACGCAGCGCCTTGGCCTCGATTTGACGAATACGTTCACGCGTAACGCCAAAGACCTTACCAACCTCTTCTAGAGTTCTCGTCCGTCCATCGTCCAAGCCAAAACGTAACCGCAACACGTTTTCTTCGCGGTCCGTTAACGTATCTAAGACATCCTCAAGTTGTTCTTTCAACAACTCATACGAAGCGTGATCCTCAGGGCTCGTCGCATCTTGATCCTCGATGAAGTCACCCAAATGTGAATCATCCTCTTCACCAATTGGCGTCTCTAAGGAGACTGGCTCCTGTGCAATCTTCAGAATTTCACGAACCTTCTCGGTCGTCATGTCCATCTCGGCACCGATTTCCTCCGGTGTAGGTTCACGCCCAAGGTCTTGGAGCAGCTGACGTTGAATTCTAATCAATTTGTTGATTGTCTCAACCATATGAACCGGAATTCGAATCGTCCTTGCTTGGTCGGCAATGGCACGGGTAATCGCCTGTCTAATCCACCAAGTAGCGTAAGTGGAGAACTTAAATCCGAGACGATAATCGAATTTATCGACTGCCTTCATTAAACCCATATTTCCCTCTTGAATTAAGTCGAGGAATTGCATACCACGCCCTACATAACGTTTCGCAATCGACACCACCAGACGGAGATTGGCTTCTGCAAGCTCTTGTTTCGCGCTGGCGTCACCCTGTTCGATTCTATGGGCAATCTCTACCTCTTGCTCGGCCTTTAAGAGCGGTACTCTACCAATTTCTTTCAGGTACATTCTGACAGGATCATTCATTCGAATGTTTGAAGGAGCGCTCACGTTCTTTAGCTCTGATTTTTCGACATTTTTTTGTTTCTTCAGTGCTAGTGGGCTTGGCTCACCCTTCTCATCAACGATACTGATACCATTATCTTCAAACTCTTGGACCAGTTGATCAATTGCCTGATCCTCGAGATAGAATGGCTTGACTAACTGCTCAATAAAATTGGTCTCAGTGATTTCCTTTTCTTTCTTGGCTTCTTTAACAACCACCTTCACAGCTTGGTCTAAAGTTTGACCGTCGACTTGTAGTTCTCCCTCGTCGTTGGTTTTTACTTGATCCTTAGTTGTCTTTGCCTTTGCGGTCTTCGTAGTTTTCGTTACTTTAGCGGTTTTCTTCGTGCTCTCTTTTTTTTCAGCCATTAAGAATACTCCTATAATCTCATCATTCTCTGCAGAGTTATAATTTTCTGAGTCAAAGCGACTTCCGCATCTTCATCGTGTTTACGTTTGGCCTCATTTAGTTCGTCTGTTAATGACGCAATTTGCCGCCGAACACGTTCTTTTGCGAAAGCTGCTAAATAATCATCAACCTCATCCATGCTGTAATCTTCCGGCATTTCAGACATCTCAACATTGACAATTATACTCTTTAACTCCTCAGGGACATAATCTAAAAAACTATCAACCTTTATATTATCATGCGTATCTCTAAAATTTTCCCATAAATTAGCAATTTTTGCAAAGTTTTGGTCTTGGAACTCAAAATTTTGTTCATGGAGATACTCCATTACCTCGTCATAATGGAGCTGCAAATACAACAACCTTCGTTCTGCCCGACTGATTGCGGTATCGACACCTGTTGCTTGGTTTTGCATGGGCTCAGGGCCATAACTACTTTGGCCTTGCTGATTTTGGGCCTGAGTATTTTGACTACGCCGTTGTACTTGCCGGTTTAGCCGGCGAACACGCACCAACTGGCCTTTTAAGGCATCGGTCGAAACAGATAGTTGATCCGCTAGTTGATTAAGATAAATCTCGGCAGCCACTGGCGAATTCACGGTTGCAATCAGCTTGACCGCCTCTTCGCCATACTCAACTTTCTCCCGGTCATTTGCCAGATTATATTTCTGTTGCAAAACCTTCAACCGAAACTCTGTTGGTGTCACCGCGCCCTGTAATTCGTGGCGAAACTTCTCTGCACCATATTTCTTGATAAACTCGTCAGGATCGAGCTGCTCTGGTAAAGTGACCACACCAACTTCCAGGTCAAAATTTTTCTCATTGAACAGTACTAGGGCGCGCTCTGTAGCCTTTTGCCCGGGTTGATCACCATCGTACGCAAGAATAAGCTTGTTTGTGACCCGCCTGATTGCGTAAATTTGTTCATCGGTCAAACTCGTACCCATCGAGGCAATGCCGTTTTTCACGCCTGCCTGCGTGGCACTAATCACATCCATATAACCTTCAAACAGGATGAGATGTTGGTCATTCTTCAAGGTGGTTTTGGCCTGATCGAAGTTGAACAGTAATTTACTCTTGGTAAAAATTTTGGTTTCCGGACTATTGAGATACTTTGGTTGGTTTGAATCTTGATTGAGCTTTCGTCCGGAGAATGCAATAATTTGTCCCGACTGGTCTTTTAAGGGAAACATTACGCGATCGCGAAAACGGTCGAAGAGTTCTCCATTGTCATTTTCAACAAACAGTCCAGATGCGCGTAATTCGTCCGCCGTAAAATCCTGTTGTTGTAGATACTCCAGTAGAATGTTATGGACATCCGGTGCATAGCCCAGTCCAAAGCTTTCAATCGCTGCAGCCGTAATCTGGCGACCCTTAAGGTAATCGAGTGCTTTAATACCGGTCTTTGTGGCATTTAAAATGTGTGCGTAAAATACTTCTGCCTCTTGATACATCTTCTTGAGCTTGTAAGAAACTGAACTCTTTTCCTGCACGCTGCGCTGGTTATCCGGCAGCTCAATGTTCGCATCTTGAGCAATCTTTCTAACGGCCTCTTGAAAGTTCATATCTTCAATATCCATGATGAACTTGAACAGGTTCCCGGCACGACCACAACTAAAACAATGATACAGTTGCTTATCTTCACTTACGGAAAAAGAAGGGGTTTTCTCTTCATGAAACGGACACAAACCCATGTAGTTTTTGCCTTTACGGCTTAGCTCCACATACTGACCAATTACATCAACAATATTTACTTGTTGGCGCACGTTTTCTATCACGCTATCGTCAAAGTATCCTGCCATTTTGAGTAACCCCCTTACTTTTTATTTTATCCTATGGTAATTACTTAATTACCAATTGACTTAAATCACCTAATTGATGTGAAAGGCGATTCAAAATACTTAGTTGAGTTAACCTATTCATTCGAACCGCATCATCGTCAGCCATGATCATATTATCGTTGAAGTAACTCTCAATGATTGGCCTTACGTCGACGAATTCTTCATAGAGTTGTTCAAAGTCTGTTTGCTCCATCAATACGGCCGTGGCGTTTGCCAATTCTACTTCCGAATCATTCTCAAACAAGGTGTCATCGACAACTTTATTACCAGCCGGTTTGACCTTCTTCAAAATGTTATTGATTCTAGTGAGGGCCTCAACTACCGGCTTAAATTGTTGATCGTCATGATGCTGTTCAAGCACTTGAGCAGCCTGGTTAATCTTCAATGGATCCTGTTGAATTGAAGCTAATACAGCATCTATCACATCATACCTGTAGTCCGCTACTTGTAGATATTGTTTGACACGATCACGGATGAAGCTGGCTATTTGGGCAGTCTCCGCGCCGCTCTTTGGCAGTGGCGCTGGTGTGAGACCATCTAACCCTGCAATTAATTCAGGTAATGCAGTCTGGAAGTCAAGTGCCCATTTTTGCTTCAACAGAATTCTTACGATACCGTATGCATAGCGACGCAAAGCGTAGGGATCGTTTGAACTGGTTGGAATCATGCCTGCGCTAAAGAACGTAATTATCGTGTCTAGCTTGTCACTCAATGCAAGCAGCGCCCCTACCTTAGAACTTGGCAACTTGGATTCTGCGGTGATGGGTTGATAGTGCTCCTTGATTGCTAGACTGACGGCGTCACGTTCACCGGCTAATTTGGCATAATGTTGCCCCATAATCCCCTGTAACTCAGCAAACTCACCGACCATGCCTGTAACCAAATCAAACTTGTAAATCTCACTTGCGCGGTTGAAATCAACCATGCTTTGTTCAGAGAGCGCAAACTGTTGTGCGATGATCTGGCCAATTTTTTGGACACGTTGCATCTTCTCAGCCATCGAGCCGATCTTGTCATGAAACGAAACATTATTTAATCTGTCGACATAGTGACTAATCGGAAACTTCTGGTCTTCTTCATAGAAGAACTTGGCATCGTCTAATCTCGCAACAAGTACCTTCTCATTTCCCATGATGACGTTGTCTAGGTGATCGCGGTTACCGTTACGAACCGCGATAAAGTGATTGCTCAATTTCCCATCCTGGTCACGAACATCGAAGTAACGTTGATTGTCCTTCATAGAGGTAATCAGTACCTCCTCTGGAATTGCCAGATACTGCGCATCAAACGAGCCAGCAAAACTCGTTGGGTACTCGACCAGATTGGTCACTTCTTCTAACAAGCTTTGGTCAAGGTTAACTTGCCAACTATTCGCCGCGGCAAGTTCCTTAATCTGACTCGTGATAATTGCCTTGCGGTCGGCTGCGTCAGCGATGACAAATTCGTTTTTCAAAGCTTCCTCATAATCATCAGCCCGCGCAAGCACTACGGGGTCTCCGAGAAATCTGTGACCCTTAGTTTGCCGGCCAGCCTGCACATCAACCACCGAAAATGGCACAACAACATCATCCAATAAAGAAACCAACCAGTGAATCGGCCGAATATATTCGAAGTCGTTACTTGCCCAGCGCATCCTCGTTTTAAAGGTCAGGGATTTGATCACACCCGCAAGCTCGGGCAGAATCTCTTGTGCAGTCTTCCCCTTCTTTTGAACGTGAATATATGCGTAACTAGTTCCCTTCAGATCTTCAAAGTAAATATCGTCTACCGTCATCTGTTGTGAATTGGCGAAACCGATTGCCGCTTTGCTCCAATTACCTTCTTGGTCTTGGGCAATCTTTTGCGCAGGACCCTTTTGAACTAAGTCAACGTCGTCTTGCTGTTCACTCAGTCCTTCTACAAGAAGAGCTAATCTTCTTGGTGTAGAGAATGGCTTAATGTTCTTGAATGTTAAACCCTGTTCTTTCAGAAATTTCGTTACCTTTTGCACTAGTTGTTTAATGCTTGGTGTTACCACATGTGCCGGCATTTCCTCCAGCCCAATTTCTAATAAGTAGTTTTTAGTCATTTAAAGCACCAACCTCTGTTTGATTATTCTTCAGTAACGGGAAGCCACGCTTCTCACGCTCTTCAACGAATGCCTTGGCAACTTCATGTGCCATATTTCGGATACGACTCAAGTAACCTGCACGCTCTGTCACAGAGACTGCACCACGAGCATCTAGTAAGTTAAACGTATGGCTACACTTTAAGATATAGTCATATGCGGGATGAACCAAGTTTAAAACCAGTAGCCGTTTAGCCGTCTTCTCGTAGGTATCAAATAATTCCAGGAGGATATCTTGGTTGCTCTCCTCAAAAGCATACTTAGAGTGCTCGTATTCAGGTTCTTTGAAGATATCTCCGTAGAGCACACCATCGCTCCATTCAAGTTCGAATACCGTGCTTACATCTTGGATGTAGGATGCCAAACGCTCAACTCCGTAGGTAATCTCGCTAGTGACGGGTTTAACATCTAGCCCACCAACAACTTGGAAGTAGGTAAACTGTGATACTTCCATACCGTCAAGCCAGACTTCCCAACCAACCCCGGCACAACCCATAGATGGGTTCTCCCAGTTATCCTCCACGAAGCGGATATCATGCTCTAATGGGTCGATACCAAGCGCACGCAAGCTATCAAGGTAGTATTCCTGGATGTCTTTTGGTGATGGCTTCATGACCACCTGGAATTGGTGGTGTTGGAATAGTCTGTTCGGGTTTTCACCGTAACGACCATCAGCGGGGCGACGCGAAGGCTCCACATAAGCTGCATTCCAGGGTTCCGGCCCAACGGCACGCAGGAAAGTATAGGGGCTCATGGTCCCAGCACCCTTCTCGACGTCGTAGGCATTCATGATCATACAGCCTTTAGAGGCCCAGAACTCTTGTAATTTAAAAATCATTTGTTGAATGTTCAATTTTTCAGTCATTTTTTCTCCTTTTGGCAATAAAAAAAGCCTATGCACAAATATGCATAGGGACGATTTAATCGCGGTTCCACCCTAATTCAGGGAAATATTCCCTGCACTTAATTCTGTTTGACTAAGGGTGCCTCTTCTGGATGTCCTTCTCACCATGACCGACATTCGCTGACCAGAATTTATTCTCCCTATGATCATCAAAATCACAATTACTATTATAGCACCGGCTGTGGTAATTGCCTACTGCTTTTCACCAAAAATGCATTGAATCAATAAACGTCTTCGTCTTCAAGTTGAGATCGAGCGTCTGACGATAGATTCGATCTAGCGCATTCAAGACCTCACGCAGTAAGGCCGCAGATACTGAAATCTGGCCCAGTTGGACAATCTTAATCAGGCCCAGTGTCCGCATCAAACCTACCGCCTTAGGACTTAGATGTAACCTTGTTGGTACCTGGTTAAAATGGTCCGAGCAGATGACGCCCCCTAAATCAATCGAGTAATCGAATTTCCCCTGCTGCTTTCCACAGATGATACATTCACGTAGCTGTGGCCCCACACCAAAAATGGGGAGCATTTGAAGCTCAAAGAGAGCGAGCACCGCTTCTGGATTGACCGTTTGATTAAGCAATTGTAGACTGGTCCGAACAAGCGTAAAGCTCTCCCCCACATCCTCGTATTCAACGAATGCGTGATCAACCAGGTCCAACATGTAACTTGCGTATGCATTTAATTTTAAGTCAGTAAAGAGTTGGTCAAACGTCTGTACATGCCCGGGTGCGCGCAATGTGCTGATTCCTGCTCCATTCGTCATGATCTTGTAATCACCAAAAGAAAAATTCAGAGTGGCAGCATTTAATTTTGATTTAGGCTTTAACGCGCCCTTAACTGCAATAGAAAAAAGCCCGTCTTTTTCGGTCAAAATCCGGGCGAAGACGTCCGCCTCGTTCGCAGCGCGTCTTTTATAGATAATTCCTGTCACTGTTTTTTCTTTTTTGGCTTGCATGAACTACAAATCCTTCAGATTATACCCTACCCTGGAAAGGAAGAGAGGATCCTTTCGCCAGTTCTTCTGTACTTTGACCCAAAGCTTGAGATTAATCTTCTCGCCCAGCAGCTCCTCAATTTCTCGGCGTGAATTGATGCCAATCTGTTTGAGCATTGACCCGCCACGGCCAATCACTATTGGCTTCTGGGTGGCGCGCTCGACATAGATAGTGGCATCAATCTGTAACTTGCCGTTAACCCGCTGGTTCATCTGTTCCACGATAACAGCAGTTGAGTGGGGAATCTCGTCTTGAGTGAGGTGGAGAATTTGCTCTCGAATCAACTCACCCACAACGAAATACTCGGGTCTGTCAGTAATCTGGTCCTCATCGAACATCTTTGGACCTTCCGGCAGATACTTCTGAATGGTGGCCAGTAGATCCTCAATATTATTCCCCTGGGTAGCTGAGATTGGAATAATTTCTGCAAATTTACCAATTTGTTGGTAAGAATTAATAATATCCAGCAGGTCATCTGGGTGAACTAAATCAATCTTATTGATTACAAGAAAAACCGGTACGCTGATTTTCTCTAGCATATCCGCAATATAACGGTCCCCAGGACCAACTTTCTTGGGCTCGGTTAGAAATAGTACACAATCTACTTGCCCAAATGTGGTGAAACTGGACTCATCCATGTATTGATCAAGGTCATTTTTGGGCTTATGGATACCCGGCGTATCAACGAAAATTATTTGTTGCGTGTCAGAGGTATAGATACCCTGAATCTTGTTCCTAGTCGTCTGCGGCTTGTCGGACATAATAGCAATCTTCTGACCGACAACGCGGTTCATGAGAGTCGACTTACCAACATTTGGTCTGCCAATTAGCCCGACAAAACCGGAGCGGTAGTTATTATTGTTAATCATTTAAATCCTCTTTTTTAAAGTAGTATGGTAGTAACTCTACCATGGTCATGTGTTTAACCGCACCGGTCAAATTGGTTAAAGTAATGGTAGCATCACTTGGCAGAAATTCCGAAAGCACCTGACGGCAAGCGCCGCACGGTGAGATTGGATCATCCGTACCACCAATAATCAAAAATTCACTGATTGGATCTGCTAAGGAACCGGCACTAATGTAATTAAAGATGCAGGAGCGCTCCGCACAATTTGTTAAGCCAAACGAGGCATTTTCGACGTTGACGCCCTTGAAAATTTGACCAGATTTAGTCCGTAACACCGCCGCCACCTGAAAGTGCGAGTATGGGACGTATGCGTGCTTCATCTCAGCTTGTGCAATGTTGTATAATTCTAACTCTGGCTCGGTTAACTTGTCCATTAGCGCTCCAATCCATACTCATCAAGAATTTGGTTTTGCAGACCAATCATCTCTTTTTCCTCACCTGGATCGATGTGATCATAGCCATTCAAGTGGAGAAATCCATGGACCAGTGTGTAGCCAAATTCCCGCTTAAAGCCATGGCCATATTCTTTACCGTGCTCTTCAACGACCTTTGGTGCAATGAAGAGGTCGCCGATGTCCTCGACAAAATCGGGGTCATCTAAGAAATCACTCATGTCAATATCGAATCCACCATCTTCAATTGCAAAGCTAATGACATCGGTTACGCGATCTTTGTCCCGATACTCTCGATTAATTTTCCTAATTTCATCGTTTGAGACAAAGTTGATGCTCATCTCTAACTTGTTGGTCTTAGCGATTCTTGTATAAGCCAGATCAAGTAATTGCTCAATCCAAGTCTGCCAGTTGGCATCCGTTAAAAAATCAATCTCGTCATTAAATGTGATATCAATGTTTGTCATTCAAATCGTCTCTTTCGTATGCTTCAATTATTTTAGCTACAACGGGATGGCGAACCACATCGTTGAAGGTAAAATTCACGAATTCAATTTGTTTGATGTTATGCAACCGATCTTGTGCTTCAATCAAGCCACTCCTGTGATTTCCCGGTAAGTCAATTTGTGTTACATCACCATTGATAATCATCTTCGAGTTGAAGCCAAGTCTAGTCAGAAACATCTTCATCTGGGCTTTGGTGGCATTCTGCGCTTCATCTAGAATCACGAAAGCCTCATCGAGTGTTCGCCCCCTCATATAGGCAAGCGGCGCAACTTCAATCGTGCCCCGTTCCATCAAACGGTTGGTCGTCTCGGTTCCGAGAATTGCGTACAATGAGTCATAGATTGGCCGCAGGTAGGGATCAACCTTGTCTTTCAAATCGCCCGGTAGAAAGCCGAGACTTTCGCCGGCTTCAACAGCAGGTCTTGTCAGAATAATCCGACTAACTTCACCCTTCTTGAATGCGGAGATGGCCATGACAACGGCAAGAAATGTCTTACCAGTTCCGGCAGGTCCTACACCGAAGACAACATCTTTCTGCTTAATTGCCTTAACATACCGTCTTTGGCCGAGGTTCTTCACCCGGATTGCGCGTCCCTTGGCATCGTGGATGAGCGTTTCCGAATAAAGGTCAAAGAAATACTCAAGCGTGCCCTTCTCTGCCATCTTGAGCGCGCTGACCACGTCTGTTGCGCCAATCGTAATTCCATGATTCACGACATTTTCCAGTTGGCTTAGTACAGCGATACCAGTTACGACGTCAGGCGGAGCACCATGTAAGGTAATCGTACTACCCGTATCGGTTGCTTGGATATTTAATGCTTCCTCCAGAATCTTGAGGTTACTATCGTTCACCCCAACTAGACTCGCAATCGTTGCAGGTACTTTGGGTGTGTATACGTTCTTTTCAGTCAGTTTGTCTGTCAAAAAAAGCCTCCGTCGGGAAAAATTTTAACTTAGTTTTTGGTTGACCAACTGGTTAACTAGGCCACCATCAGCTTTACCTTTAACCTTAGGCATCAAAGTCTTCATCACTTTACCAAAGTCAGCCTTACCTGTTGCGCCAGTTTCCTCGATTACTGAGTCGATTAGTTTACCGACTTCCTCAGCAGACATTTGGGCAGGCAAATAACGCTCAACGATTTTCATCTCTTCTTGAACCTTTTCAACTAAGTCGGTCCGATTACCCTTCTCAAATTCTGCGAGTGAATCTCTTCGTTGTTTCATCTCGGTCGATAATACGGCAACTTCCTCTTCCTCAGTTAAGTCATGGCCAAGCTCAATTTTTTTATTAGCTAAAGCTGACTTGATCATGCGAATTGTATCGAGCGCCACTTTGTCGTGAGCCTTCATTGCCGTCTTTAAGTCATTCATAATTTGTTCGTTTAACATTTTATTCTCCTAGAAAAAAAACTCCCATAATGAACCAAAAGGTCAATATGAGAGTTCATGAAATTAGTATTTCTTACGCTTACGAGCTGCTTCTGATTTCAACTTACGCTTAACACTAGGTTTTTCGTAATATTCGCGTTTACGGTATTCTTGCAACGTACCACTCTTAGAAACGGAACGTTTGAAACGACGAAGAGCATCATCAAGAGACTCGTTTTCATGAACGACTGTCTTAGCCATGTGATATCCCTCCTTCCGTTTTCTAGGTCATCTGACCAGAACATCTGACAACAATTATAGCGGAGTTCAAAACAGCGGTCAACTGCTTTTGTCTATTTTTTTCTATATTTTTTAAAGTAAATTGATATACTTAAGATAACAACATAGATTATAGAAATTAAGAGGATAAAGCATGAGTGAACAAGTTAACGTTGTCATTATATCAGATTCCGTCGGTGAGACAGGATTTAAATTAATGCAAGCGGCATCAGCGCAGTTTCCGAATACAGATTTCACCTTTAATCGTTACCCCTTCATTACGACCATGCAGAAGTTACAGGCTGTCCTGACTGAGAATCAACATCAAGATAATTTACTAATTGCACACACGTTACTTTCGAAAGAACTAAATGATGAGGTGTTTCGCTTTGGTCGGGCCAACAAAGTCAAGACCATTGATTTAATTACCGATGCAATCAATGTGATTGGCAAGCTAACTAACGAGAAGCCAAGCGGTGAGTCTGGTGCAATCCATCACCTGACACAGAAGTATTTCGACCGCATCAGCGCCATGGAATTTGCTGTGATGTATGATGATGGGAAAGATCCTAAGGGGTTTCTCAAGGCCGACGTGGTGTTGCTGGGTGTTTTGCGAACCTCAAAGACCCCCCTATCGTTGTTTCTCGCCAACAAGAATCTAAAGGTCGCAAACTTACCACTTGTACCGCAGGCCCATATACCCGATGAAATTTTTAAGATTAATCCGACTCAGATCATTGGCCTGACTAACGATCCAGCAGTGCTCAATCGCATTCGACGAGAGCGCATGAAGGCCTACGGTCTGAACCCGGATACGAGTTATTCAAATATGAACGAGATCAATGCTGAACTGAAGTTTGCCCAAGAACTTTACGACAAGCTGGGATGTTACGTCATCAATGTTGCAAACAGAAGCATCGAGGAAACTGCCGCTCTAATCATGGCGCACCTCGGTATCGATGACTTCAAACAGCAACTCTAAGCAATTCCATCCTGATTTCAGTTAAGCATTATTTGGACATGGTATTAACCAAAAAATTAATAGTATGCGTTATTTCAATGCTAATTGGCTAGAATGAATTCGGCAATCAACCGGAGTCATTCTAACCAATTTTTTTGTTTCCTTTATTCAGAATCATCTAGACCCCAATGCAATACGTTTAATAAAAGAGCCGGAAAATTTCGGCAGGAGCTCAATAACTATTCTCCATAACCATACGTTCATCGTGAAAAATACTACATTTATTATAAATTGTTTCCTTTTCTGAAAAAGGTATTATAATAAAATTTAATTAAACAAATTAACGGGGAGTGTAAAATATCTTGTGTAAACTCGTCTTCGTATGATGAAAGCTTGACTCTTAGTCGAACATTGATTCAAGTGTATCTTGGCCATTTTCAACTCGCTATGTTATTCCCTCTGACAGGAACCTTAACTCAACTAGTCACAGAACTTGCAAGGCAATTTCTGGTTAACCAAGACGTCAACCTAACGTTAAATAATGATCTTATCTCTTCGTATTACTTACTTGCAATTCGTTTCGCATCCTCGTCGACTATTTTTATGATGTATTTTATGTTTGTAAATGCAGTATTGATAAATCGTCAGCTAAGAAAACAATTCTTCCAGCACCATACTGTACAGAACATCATATTTTTGTTACTTTCTTTTTTATTAATCTATACACTACTAACACCCGTTATATACCAAGTTCCCCTAGAAATGCACGACATTGCCCATTTTATTTGTGTCCTGCTTGGCATTATCGTATCCTCAATTTTGCTACTGATACTTAGAAAAAGAGGTATTCACAACCATGAACGGGCCATGGGCAACAATGCGCACGCCTATTAAAAATACAGAAATCCACATTAATTGAGGCATATTAGGCTTATCAAAAATAATTCAAGAGTCGTTTCATTGCACCAATCATAATCTTCTTCATTCCTTTGGATGTTGAAGATCTTTTTTTGTTTAAGTACCAAGCTCAGGAGAAGTTACCTGAATAAGCTGCAAAGTAGCCTTTTTATCCTGCTGCATGAGTCAAAGGCTCCTATAACTATAGTTTCATAGCCAAACTACCAAAAAGTGGTGCAGCCATTCCCGTCGGAATGATTACACCACTAATGTTAGTAAGTTTATTTGTTTTCTGCCAGTACATGTTCTGCAAGTGCGGGATCAAACGTTTGTTGACGTAACTCACTGATCTCAAATTTATATGGTGAATACTTCTTTTTCGGATTCGCAGGATCCACAATTAGCGGCGTCTCCATGATCTTTGGAATCGACTTCAGCTCAGGAAGGTATGCTACAGTATTCAACAGCTGGAAGCCTAATTCACCATAGCCCAGATTGGCGTGTCTATCTTTGTGCGAATTTAAGCCAAATTTTGAGTCGTTCAAGTGAATTGTTGAAATTCTGTCCAAGCCCACTATCTGATCAAACTGGGTCAACACACCTGAAAGATCGTTCTTGATATCGTAACCGCCATCGTAGACATGACAGGTGTCAAATGTGATGGCCAGACGATCATTGTGGCTAGTCTGTGTGATAATTGAAGCAAGTTCCTCAAATGTCTTACCTACCTCTGTCCCCTTGCCAGCCATGGTTTCAATCGCAATTGTGACCTTCTTAGTTGCAGTCTGGCCTAAGATACGGTCAAGCATCTGAGCAATTTGCTTGATGGCTGCTGCACTACCGGCTCCAACGTGTGCCCCAGGATGGAAACTAATAGTACTTGCGCCAATTGCCTCTGCGCGTTCTAGCTCACCTAAGAGAAACTCTTCGGCAAAACCAAGGGTCTCGGTCTTAATCGTATTACCAAGATTGATGATGTAAGGTGCATGCACAACAACCGGTGCAATCTTAGCCTCTTTAAGCAGCGCTTTACCAGCTTCGATATTGAAGGCAGAAAGCTCCTTCCGCCGAGTATTTTGTGGCGCACCCGTAAAGACCATCATCGTATTTGCACCATTTTGCATAGATTCCTCGGCAGCGCCAACCAGCATCTTTGTGCCACCCATGCTGACATGACTGCCAATCAGTAAATCAGAATTAATCAACTTCTACCTCCTTAAATCGTCCAAGAGTTTTGACAGTTTCCGTGATGCTGACAAAGGCATACGGGTCGTTTTTACGGATAATCTGTTCGATGTCATAAATCTCATAACGCGCAACAATCGTTATCAGAACAGTCTTTTCCGTGTGACCAAACGCACCCTCGGCGTCATGAATAATAGTGATACCACGGTGCATTCGCGCCTGAATACTATCAATGATTTTCCGCGATTGACTAGTCACAATGAGTACCTGCATCCGTTGGTGCTGTGTGTAGATCATGTCGATCACTCGACCGTTGACAAAGATACTGATGGCGGTGTATAACGCATGAATCCAGCCAAACGTGACACCAGCAAGTGCAACAATCACTAGGTTAACCGCAATATTAATTGTGCCGAAACTTCTCCCGGTTTTTTTACGGAGGATAATCCCGGCGATATCGAGTCCACCAGTAGAGATCCCACTCTTCAGCGCAATCCCAGTACCAGCACCGTTAATGAGTCCACCAAAAAGTGCGCACAAAATCGGATCAAACTTGATCGTTAGCGGTGGAATCAGGTGCATCATAATCGAGCCCAGGAGTACCGCAATCATTGAAAACATCGTGAACCGATGCCCAATCTTAAACCACCCGAGGAAGAATAACGGAATATTCAACACAAAGTACATAATTGAGGTGGAGAGGACAAACGGAAAATACCGTTCAGTGAGGGTTTGCACCACTTGCGCAAATCCCGTCACCCCACTCGCATAAATGCCCCCCGGATGCCAGAAAAAGTTCAAAGCAATCGCCACCGCAATTGAATAGAAGAAGGCGGCGGTGACTTTAGAGATTAAATTGTGTTGGCGCGACATCTGTGTCAAATGATCCATAAATTGACTTCCTTTAGGTTCTTACAGTTCATTTTAACAAATATCGCGCAAAGATAAAGCTTATTTATGCCAATGTTTTTTGATAAATTCACTGCGGCCACCGGCCTCTTCTAGCGCATATCTAGTAGGATCCTTCTTGTAGAAGTCCTGGTGATACTCTTCTGCTTCATAGAAAGGCTTCGCAGGTTCAATTGTGGTCACAATCGGATCATCAAAGCGATTACTTTCGTCCAGTTGTTGCTTTGATTGTTCAGCGATTTGTTCCTGCTCAGTCGAATTGTAGAAAATAACTGGGCGGTACGAATCACCACGGTCTTGGAATTGGCCACCCGCATCTGTTGGATCAGTCACCTGCCAATAAAGTTCCACGAGTTCAGCGTAACTTATTTTGCTTTTGTCAAAAGTAATCTTTACGGCTTCTGTGTGCCCAGTTGTGTGCGAACACACTTGCTCATATGTTGGGTTTGGCACATGTCCACCAGTGTAACCAGAACGTACTGAAACTATTCCCTCGTGTTGGTCAAAGGGCTCGACCATACACCAGAAACAACCTCCTGCAAAAATAGCTGTATCAATATTAGAATTTTTCAGTTGCTCTGTCATTATTCATTTCCCCTATCAAAAAGTTCGAGATAATCACCATAACCTGCCGCCGTAAGTTGCTCAACCGGGATAAAGCGTAGTGCAGCAGAATTAATGCAGTAACGTAGGCCACCACGGTCCTCCGGGCCATCTGTGAACACGTGACCTAGATGCGAGTCAGCTTCTTTACTACGCACCTCCGTCCGTTCTTGCATTAATTTTGTATCACGCTTCTCAGTTAACTTTACAATTGGTTTCGTGAATGAGGGCCAACCACAACCGGCATCATATTTATCCGTTGAGGAGAACAACGGCTCACCGCTGACCACATCAACGAAGATTCCGTCTTGCCAGAAATCATCGTATTCACCACTAAAAGGCATCTCTGTTGCAGCGTTTTGGGTGACCTCGAATTGCTCCTTTGTCAGTCTTTCCTTTAAATCTGCTTGATCTTTGTGCATCATCTGACCTCACTTTTCTGCTTGAACATCTTATTGTTCATGATTGTATGTTTAATTATAGTTGTTTACAAGTAATTTGCGAATAAACAGTTCGGTAAATTCCGTTATTTAAAAATAAAATAAAAAAGCAAGACTAATCCTGCTTTTCCACCTCTAAACCGAGCTCATCTAGTTGTTTAGCATCAACGGGTGCTGGGGCCTGCATCATAGGCTCACTTGCCTTTGAGTTCTTCGGAAATGCGATTACATCACGAATGTTTTTCCGATCCGCCAGAAGCATGGCAAATCGATCGAGTCCGATTGCCAAACCGCCAATTGGTGGGAAGCCGTAGTCAAGCGCCTCTAAGAGGAACCCAAATTGCTCTTCGGCCTGCTCCTGCGTAAATCCTAACGCATGCAACATTTTCTCCTGGATCTCTCTTGTGTGTATTCTGATTGATCCACCACCAAGTTCGTAGCCGTCTAAGACGATATCATAACTTCTCGCGTGGGCCGCGTGGGGGTCACTATCAAGCAACTTCACACCGGCATCGTCCGGCATTGTAAATGGATGGTGGGCCGCAGTCCAGCGCTCATCACCCTCATCGTATTCGAAGAGCGGCCAATCAACTACCCAAGTGAATGCAAATTGAGATTCATCAATCAGGTTAAATTCCTTAGCGAGAGCAGTTCGGAGATAACCAAGGCTGTCAGCAACCACCTTAGCACGATCTGCCACGAACAGTACCAAATCGTCGTCCGTGACGTTTAATTTATCGGCCAACAAAGGCAACTCATTTGGTAGGAATTTGGTAATTGGCCCGCTAAATTCGCCATTAGTAAACTTCAACCAAGCGAGACCTTTTGCACCAAAGCGTTTGATGTAATCTTGTTTTGTATCAATTTGCTTCCTGGAATACTGAGCAGCAGCGCCCGGAACCACAATGGCCTTAACCTGACCACCATTAGCAACGGTACCAGAGAATACCTTGAAATCACTATTCTTAACTAAGGCGGAGACATCTTGTAACTCCATCCCAAACCGTAAATCCGGCTTGTCGGAACCAAAGCGGTCCATCGCTTCCTGCCAAGTTAGCCGCGGAAACGGTAGCTGCACATCAACACCCATGACGTCATGCATCACTTTTTGAAGCAGTCCCTCAGTCAGAGTTTGAATCTGTTCCTCATCGAGGAAACTAGTCTCTAAATCAATCTGGGTGAATTCTGGTTGCCGGTCGCCACGTAGATCCTCATCACGGAAGCAACGGGCAATTTGATAATAGCGGTCGAAACCAGCACCCATCAGTAATTGTTTAAACAGTTGAGGTGATTGGGGCAACGCGTAGAAGCTGCCCGGATAAATGCGAGATGGCACCAGATAGTCGCGCGCACCTTCTGGGGTTGATTTACCCAAGATTGGTGTTTCAATGTCGATGAATCCTTGCTCATCAAGATACTGATGCGTTGCTTGCATAATCTTTGCTCTTTTGATGATTGCTGCCTGCATCTCTGGCCGACGTAGATCTAAGTAACGGTACTTTAACTTAGTTTCCTCCGTTGCTGTCGTGTCATCCTTCACATCAAATGGCGGTGTTTTAGACTTATTGAGCAGCTCAAGTTCAGAGACCTCTACTTCAATCTGGCCCGTCTTCATCTGGTCATTGACTGCGCCCTGACCCCGCTTTACAACCCGTCCGTGAACCGTAATCACGTCTTCGGCACGCAAAGACTCTGCACTAGTAAGTAGCGCGGTCCCACTTGCCTGGCTCACAACCAGCTGGACGATGCCCTCGCGGTCCCGCAAGTCAATGAAAACCAGATTACCTAAGCTGCGGGCCTTTTGAACCCAACCGTATAACACAACGTCTTGATTCAGATATTCTTCTGTGATTAGGCCACAATAATTTGTTCGTTGATCCATTATTTTCAGTATCTCCTCTAATTAAATTGTCTCAAGACATTTTGTAAGTCTGTTTCTATCTGGTCAAAAGTGGTCGCGACTTGCTTGCCGTCTGTCAACCTTTTCACTGCAACCGACTTCGTAGCAATCTCTTCATCACCCAACGTGATGACATATTGGGCATTTGCCCGAGTAGCTGCCTTAAATTGAGCCTTCAATTTACGTTGCTCCACGTCGTATTCCGCGCTAAAGCCTGCACTTCTAATACTTTCTGTTAACTTAATTGTTGGTACAATTGTGTCGTCGCCAACATTTGCAATAAAGAAATCAATTCCTGATTCCGCGAACAATTGTGGATTCTGGACGTTCAAGACTAAGAGAAGGCGTTCAAGGCCAATACCAAAACCGACAGCCGGCGTCTGCGGACCCGAAAATTCCGCGACGAGATCGTCGTAACGACCCCCACCAAGAATAGTAGACTTGCTGTGCCAGAGCTCTTGATCGTCAACCATGAATTCGAAGATCGTACCGGTATAGTAGTCAAGTCCCCGGACCAAATCATCGTCTAGTTCATAATTTACGCCAAGTTGTGTCAGAGTATCAGTAATTAGATTAAAGTTGGCTTTTGATTCATCGTCCAGATAGTCAATAATTTTCGGTGCATCTGGAAGAAATTGTTGATCTGCCTCATCTTTAGAATCGAGAATCCTCAAAGGATTCGTCGTGAGGCGGCGTTTTGAATCCGCGCTGAGTGAGTCAACGAGCGGTGTGAAGTAGGCAACTAGGGCATCATGGTACTTTGCCCGCACATATTTCGTACCTAAGCTATTGATGTGTAATTCGTAATTTTTCACGCCGAGAGTCTGCAACAGCTTGTAACCAAGCATGACAACCTCAATATCCTGCAGAGCGTTACTTGAACCGAATGATTCCACACCGATTTGGTGGAACTGCCGTTGACGTCCCGCCTGGGGACGCTCATAACGAAACATCGGTTCGATGTAGAAAAGCTTATATGGCTTCGCGTATTCTGGTCCATACAATTTATTTTCAACAAACGAACGCACAACGCCAGCTGTACCCTCGGGACGTAGGGCTAGCCTTCTATTCCCCTTATCCAAGAAATCGTACATTTCCTTCTGGACGACATCACTCTCTTCACCACTTGAGCGCGCGAAGAGCTCGTAGTTCTCGAAGATTGGGGTGCGAATCTCCTGATAATTAGCTTTTTGGAAAAAGTTCCGGGTAATCTCCTCCACCTTCTGCCATTGTCTGACAGTCTGGGGTAGAATATCTACGGTTCCCTTTGGTTTTTGTAATTTCATTTAATCTCCTCCAAAATAAAAAGCACCCTTGATTAATTCATCAAGGGCGCATTCCTACGCGGTACCACCTTAGTAATTGCTACGAATAACGCTCGCCAAACGGTTTAATCTCAAAAGTTGTCACGAGCGTTTCAATAGCTTTACACCGACCAGCTACTCTCTGTCTTTTTTGCTCTCAGTCTTTCTCATTGATTAATTACTTAATTGGTATCTAGAATACTTAATTGAACAGGCCTTGTCAATACTCATTCGGTGTTAAACCGAAATTTCATACCGAAGCACCTAAAATTCGTTATTTTGAACAGTTAAATTATTTCGGCCCCGGGCCTTTGACCGGTAAAGCATTTGATCAGCACGCTCATATAAATCCTCCGGGCTATAATCTGCTAGGCTGGTCTGTGCGACGCCAATGGAAATAGTGACGATTAATTCCTCACCATCCACGGAGGTAAAGGTCATCTTATTCAGACTTTCCTTCAACTTTTCTGCAGCACATGTTGCCTCTTCTAAGCTACAATTCGGCAGAACAATATTAATTTCATCACCGCCAACACGGTAGCTTTTGGCACTCTTGAAATAACCTGCTCCATCACGGTACTAGCCTCCGCTAACCGCGGTTACCTGTAAAGTGGCCAAAGCCGTCATTCAGATTTTTGAAGTGATCAATATCGAGGGCAATCATCAAGAGTGGCTCTTTTGTCTTCTGCCAATGCTTAAAATTGTTCGCTAATTGTTCAACAAATGAACCGTAGTTATTTAAGCTGGTCAACCAATCGGTGTTTGCCTGCTGTAAAATGGTGTCCACATAAATATCCTCTGCATTAAATTGTGAGAGCATGAAGTAGACGAGTCCATCGAGGATAATTAAAGAGCTAGAATAGAAAAGAGCTTCGCTCAAGCTAATCATTCCCATTCCGGGCACAACACCATTTTTGAAAGTGGCTAAGAAATAGAAGATACAAAAAAGAATCAATGCACTTGCATGGAGCACAATCGTGCTGACCTTTTGTTTTCTAATTAATATCACCATGATGCCTAAAAACAGTTGAACAACAATGAAAATGGCAACGACAGGAATAGTAAGTCCCGTGTTTGCCAGTGTATAGTCAAAGAAACGTAGTGCAGTTTTTCCTTGTTTGCCAGGAAACTTCTGCACGTGGCCAAACACGTTTCTACCCGCAATGTAACCTTGCTTCACGGCGTTCGATGCTAACGGAATATACATATCTTGTTTTAGTGGATTATAAGTGATTGCCGCTGAATCACCGGCGGCTAAAATGTCCGGTTCAGAGGTCTCAAGCCATTCGTTCGTCAACAGCGCACCAGTTTTGTCCATCTCGACCTTACCAAACAATAATTCAGTATTTGCCAAGAAGCCAGTGCAGACAATTACTAGATCTGCGGTAATCTGCCCTTGCGCGGTATTAATGAGTACCTGCTTGGTCCCATTTACACTGCCAAAGGAGTTTTAACCCGATGACCTAAGCGAACGTCTACCCCATGTTGTTGCAGTGTTTCTACGATTTTAAGCGACATGTCTGCGTCTACGTAGTTATTAAGCAATTGCTTATTACCCTGAATTAGCGTTACTTGGTGGTCTGTGTTGGCATAGGCCTCGGCCAGTTCAATCCCAATAAAGCAGCCACCTACAATCGCGATATGCTGGTTGTCTTTCGCGCTATTATAGATTGCTTTTGCCTGCTTATAACCATACACAATAGCACCTTATCGTTATCTATGCCCGTTAAAGGAGGTACCTGAACATAAGAACCCGTGCTCATAATCAACTTATCGTAAGTATCTGTCACAACCTTTTTGGTGCTCATGTCTTGCACGAGTATGGATTTTTCTTTTGGATTGATCTTTAAAACGTCGTGCATAGTCTTGACTTTTGCGCCAATACTTGCCAGATGCTCCGGTGTTTCGTAGAACATATCCTCAAGTTTGTCGACGACTCCCTCTAAGTATAAAGAGATACCACACGACAGAAAAGAAACGTTGTCATTTCGTTCATAAATAGTTAATCAGTGTCTGGATGATTCGTTATAATTTCTTTCGCGGTTGAAACACCAGCGTGTGTGCAGCCAACTATTACTAACTTCATCTTATTCCCCTTTTCTTTTACTTAATTATCCGGGTCATCATCAAGTAGCTTCAAAATATGTGGCTTACCATAATAGTACCCTTGTCTTAACGTGATATTCATTTTATTCAACAGTTGATCTTCTTCCTCACTCTCAATACCTTCAAGGATAAATCTTAGGTTGTTCTTCTGTGCTAAGTCCCGCAAGAAAACTATTTTGTCTTGAATTTCCTGGTCAAAAACTGACTCTTCAAAGTTTTGTAGCGCAAATTTCAGTTCACTCAAGTAAGGCATGAATCTGTCGACGTTATCCAGCTGGTTCAAGCCAGTGCCAACGTCATCAAGCGAGAGTTCAATGCCCCGTAACTGATAGTTAACTAGTGCTTGTTGTAAATCTTCAAAGTTAATTTCAACAGGATTATCCTCCTCAGTAAGCTCCACGACGAGTTTTAGGGGGCGCAACAGATTTTGTACATAGATAAGCGCTTCATTAATCTCTGACGTTAATAGCTGCTGCCGGTTCAGATTAACGGACACGTAACCCACCTTCAAGGCCAGTTTCTGCATACTGCCAATTAGAATACTAGCAATTGTCTTGGCTGGAATCTTACTGAAGTCTGCTAGCGGGCGCCATCCATCAGCTGTGTTAACCTTCATTAAAAGCTTATAGCCAACAGATGTTATTTTTCCGCTTTTTGATGATTATTTTTTCAGCAGTTTTGATTGCTACAAAAAAACAACCGAAATGGTTGCCTTATTCTCATGGTCCTAGAAAAACTAATAATTATTTATTTAACTAACCCGTTCCTCAAATATAATCGTCACCGGTCCGTCGTTGTGCAGGTTAACCTGCATATCCGCGCCAAATTCACCGGTTTGAACCAAAAGACCGTTGGCACGCAATCGGTCATTGAATTGCTCAAATAGCGGTTCTGCAAGCTCGGGCCGCATTGCTTGTGTGAAACTCGGCCGGTTACCATGGCTCGTGTCCGCCAGTAGCGTGAATTGACTGACAGAGAGAATCTGGCCAGCCACATCCGCTAACGCTAGGTTCATCTTGTCATTTTGGTCACTGAAAACACGGAGTTTCGTGATTTTGTCAGCAAATTTATGTGCTAAGGATAGTGTATCCCCCTGCTCGATTCCGACGAGTAGTAGAAAACCCTTACCTATCCGGGCGATTTGATTCTGGGCGACCGTGACGCTAGCTTCTGTAACGCGTTGAACTACAATTCTCATTAGCTATCAGACCTCTTCGCTTCATAGACATTTGGCACATCTTTAATCCTCGCCAGGATTTCCTCTAAGTGTAAGGCGTTTTTCACTGCTACTGTGACATAGATGTGTGCCATGTTGTTGTTATCAACTTTACCAGTGATACTTGCCAGGTTCTTAGACTGTGAATTCAAAGTTTGGAGAATATCATTCAGCAAACCATTACGGTTGAAGCCATAGATTTCAATGTCGGCGTTATAATTCTGCTCTTTTGCAGCATCATTCACATTCTCCCAGGCAACATCAATCAACCGACCATTAGTCCTGTCTTCCTCTTTGATATTCTTACAATCATTACGGTGGATGGTCACACCGCGCCCACGCGTGACGTAACCCACAATGTCGTCACCAGGTAATGGATTACAACACTTAGCCAAACGGATCAAGAGGTTACCAACGCCTTGGATCATGATGCCGTTGTCGTGTTTGATCTTCATTGGATCTGAAGACTTCTGCCTGTCGTTTTTATTCTTCTTCTGGGCCTTCTTCGGTTCCTGTTTTTGGTCGGGCTCAGAGGTGTTGGTAAGAATAGCCTGCTCCATCGACTTTTGTTTGTCAGATTGCCGTTTGCGCCGTTCCTTCTCTGTCAGCTTATTAGCCACCACCAGTGCGGTAACTTCACCATAACCAATTGCACTAAACAATTCGCTCTCAGTACTAAAGTTAAATTTCATCAGCGCAATCTGCATGTGTTCTTTGTCCATGTAATTCTTAGGTAAAAAGCCTAGATCACTTAGCTGATTCTCAAGGGCAGCAACGCCTTTCTCAACGTTCTCGTCCTTTTCCTCGCTCTTAAAGAAACGCTTAATTTTATTGCGGGCGCGACTTGTCTTGACGATATTAATCCAATCTCGGCTAGGACGGGCATTACTCTGAGTCAACATCTCGACGATATCACCGTTTTTTAGTTGGTAGGTCAACGGTACAATCTTCCCGTTGACGCGCGCACCAACCGAGTGACTTCCGACCTCGGTGTGGACTAGATAGGCAAAATCCAGGGGAATCGAACCCTTTGGCAGCTCGTACACATCGCCAGCTGGCGTGAAGACATAAACGCGATCCGAGAAGATGTCTCCTTTCACGCTCTCCATGAATTCGTGCGCATCAGTACTCTCGTCTTTAATCTCCAGGATCTCCCGGAAGATATCAATCTTTTTGCCGGCTTCATCGAGCTTAACGGGATTCTTGACTCCTTCTTTATACGCCCAGTGGGCGGCAATACCATACTCGGCAACCTCATGCATCTGTTCGGTCCGAATCTGAATTTCTAGTGGCTTAGCGCCGGGTCCAATAATCGTTGTGTGCAGTGACTGATACCCGTTCGCCTTAGGCACCGCAATGTAATCCTTGAACCTACCAGGCATTGGCTTCCATTTAGTGTGGACTGCGCCCAAAACCGCGTAGCAATCCTTGACCGTCTCGACGAGGACTCGAATAGCAAGCAAGTCATATAATTCATTGAACTGCTTGTGTTTGTCCTTCATTTTTTTATAAATTGAGTAGATGTGCTTGGGCCGCCCGTATATTTCGTACTTAATACCGAGCTCGTCCAGCGTAGCGGTGATTACATCGACAGCGTCTGCGATATAACGTTCACGCTCGTCACGCTTAGACTTCATCAAATTAACTATCCGGTAATATTGTTGGGGATTGATATAGTGGAGACTCAAATCCTCCAGCTCCCACTTGATCATACTGATACCTAAGCGGTCGGCTAGTGGTGCATATATTTCCAGTGTTTCATCAGCGATTCTACGCTGCTTATCTGGACGCAGGTGGTCCAGCGTGCGCATGTTATGCAGACGATCAGCCAGTTTAACCATGATTACCCGCAAGTCTTGCGCCATTGCGATGAGCATTTTGCGGTGATTCTCAGCTAGTTGTTCCTCATGTGATTTGTACTTAATTTTACCCAGCTTAGTCACACCATCAACGATAGCGGCAACGTCTTTCCCAAATAATTCTGACACGTCACCCAGTGTAATATTGGTGTCCTCGACCACATCGTGGAGATAGCCGCTAGCAACTGTCTCTGGATCCATCTTCAGTTCCGCCAAAATACCGGCAACTTGAATAGGGTGAATGATATAAGGTTGACCCGATTTCCTAATCTGGTCGTGATGCACGTATGAGGCGAACTCGTAAGCCCTCTGGACGAAAGCTAGGTGCTCGTCATTCATATAAAGACGACAAAGTTCAATGACGTCTTCTTGCGTTAGTTCTTTTGGTTTCGCCATTTTAAATTTGTCCCCTTTTAACGATAATTATTATGGTGATTATAGCCCAATACGGAAAGCACCAGGTAAATTAAGCCGAAGAAATAATTATAATCTGCATAACGAATCAAGACCGTGACTGAAAATACTACCGGCCAAAACAGCAACCAGAAAATATTCAATCTCTGTTTTTTGACCCAATAACCAATGAAGTAAGAGATTAAAAAGTTAAGCGCAATAAAAATCCAGCCCACTCGAAGCGGTACCTTAAGTCCAAATAATCCCATAACTAGTGCAAATAGGACCGAGAACAAAGAAAGATATACAATTACGGCTGTTTTTGACTGCAAAATATGTTTCATAGTTTGCATCGATTAACTCATCTCCAATTGATATGATAAGGCGCTCAAGAAGTATAATGGGGCAGTTTCAACGCGTAGAATCCTATTACCAAGCGCAGCGGCTTTAAATTGCTTGCTTTCGAGGAAGCCAATTTCCAGAGGCGAAATACCCCCCTCAGGCCCGAACACCATGATGATTCTCTGGCTCGGCCTAAGTGCGGTCAGAGCCTCGCGTAGAGCGGAGTGTTCGTGTTGCTTCGCAGCTTCTTCATAGGCAATCAATCTCGTATCGTAGTCGGTAAAGCTCAACTCGGACAGCTTATCGATTAATCTAACTGTTGGAATATTCTCACGGCGAGACTGCTCTGCTGCCTGTTGTGCTATCTTCTGGTAACGACTTAATTTTTTATCTATCTTATCACTTTTGATGCGTGAAATTGAGTAGTCTGCATTAAAAAAGATGATATGTTGCACGCCCATCTCTGTGGCTTTCTGAATAATAAACTCATTTTTGTCGCCCTTACTAGTACCAACCACAATCGTGGAACTTACTGGTAACTCCGGATTAAGTACCGCTTCCCGGACAACCTTCACGAGCACCTCATTACCCTTTAGTGCCATAATCACTGCCACGTAGGCATTGTGCTCGGCATCAACTAGTTCAATCTCGTCACTGACTTGGCTCCGGCGTACCTTAACGATTCTGTGGGCAATCTCACCGTCCAGAATAATCTGGTCATTAATCGAAGCCGTTTTTTCGATAAAATAATGCTGCATCTCAGCCACTCCTTTATAAAAAATAACCTAATCTTGCTGGCGTTCTATCAGTAAGGCAACCCAACGCTCTTGTTGGACCCGAATTGTAATCGAGAAACCATGTAGCCTCAGTGCTTCCTCTAATTTAGGCAACTGATCTTGATCAATGCCTGACATGATTACTCGACCTGTTGCTGCTAGGTGTTCCGCTAACTGCTCGGTTAACGGGAGCAACACCTCGGTCAGAATATTAGCGACAATCAAATCGAATTGCCCAGAGACATTGTTTAGTAGGTCACTTTGAACTAATGCTATTTTACTACTATTATTCAATCCAATATTCTCTTTTGCGGCGGTCATTGCTTGTTCATCGATGTCTGTCGCTATCACTTGGTCTGCACCTAACTTCTCAGCAGCTATACTGAGAATGCCCGAACCCGTCCCTACGTCTAGGACCCGTTGGCGCGCTCTTAAGGCCTTTTCAATGAGTAAAAGCGCCAGCTGCGTGGTAATATGAGTCCCTGTGCCAAAGGAAAGCCCCGGATCAAGTATGATAGTCTGCTCGTCGGGCAATACTGGCGTGTAGTCCAGCCATTTAGGTACAATCGTGAGGTTTCTGGTCACGTGCACCACGTGATAATATTGTTTCCAGCTCTCGCTCCAATCCGTGTCTGCAACCACCTGTTGCGTAATTTGACGTGTACCCGTTTGGAGACCATAAGACGCTAACTCTGCTAACTTAGCCTGAACCAGAAGCTGCAGCTTGTGGGCATCCTCTGTAGCATTAAAATAGCCAGTGACCTCGATGTCTTCTGGCAAAGCTGCAACAGAAGCCAAATCAATAGTCTCACCGTGGCTTCTGTTTGGTACGGCAATAAAGTCACTGCGCCGTCTAACCTCCACCCCTTGAGCTAATAACTCGTTGGTAAGATACTCCGTTAGAGCTTCCTCGGCTTCTTGTGCGGTAGCGATAGTTAGTTGTAATAATTTCATGGTGGCTCCTTTTAAAAGCGGTCTATTTTGACAGTAAAAACTTCCCTTGCTAGAATAACCAATGAGGTTAAACTAATGTCGAAGAAGAATAAAATTGATAAAACGCTTGTAGAGAAGATTCTTGATCGGAAGAAAATTGCCTACGAACAGGTTACTTTCGAGACTCAGCGTCACGGTAACGTGGCTGAGATGGATACTACTAGTCTAACCGAAGATGAGCGATTGGTCTATAAAACATTGGTTGCTTCTGGCAACAAAACTGGCCCAATTGTCGCAGTCGTTCCGTTAGACCACCACCTCAGCTTGAAGAAGTTCGCCGCGGTTAGTGGTAACAAGAAGGTAGAGATGCTGCCGTTGAAAATTTTGGAACAAACGACGGGCTACGTCCACGGTGCCAACACACCGGTTGGCATACACGAGCAGAAACATTTCCCTATCTATATCGAACAAACAGCGAAGGATCAGCCTTTCATGGTGGTTTCGGCTGGTAAAATCGGTCGCAGTGTGAAACTAAATCCGCTCGATCTACAGCAAGTCACTGCCGCTACTTTCGCTGACCTCAAAGAGTAAGCACTAGATAATAACACAAAAATGAACTAAGAAGAGAGATGTTAGAAACCATGTTCGCACAAAACTCCCCAAGATTCGCTACTTATGCCGTAATCGACCGCATCCCTGGTCGCATGATCGACACCGTCTGGTACCTAATTGACCAGAATTTAACCGGTGTCGTCAAGCTAGGCAACCTGATTAATTTCGATATCCTAGCCGACCAGGATGGCAAGGCAGCGATGATGTTCTCCCAGAAGAACAATCCCCTGAAGATTAAATTTGATTTGCCCATCAAGTACGATCCATCATATCCAGCGTCCTTAGTTGTATATGATGATGGGGTTAACCAAACCGTGATGCTCCCAAGCGAGGTCAAGTAGTCCGACTACTGGCCTTTTTTTGTAAATTTTTCTAAAAATTAAACTGTGCTGTGGCTGTCACCAAAAAGAACGACTATGATGACAATACCATAGATAACACAGCGATTCTTGCACTAAGTTAGGAGTGAAATTATGACTAAATTGATCAGCAACTTTTTACGACTCGCATTAATTGGCATTACAGGCCTTATTTTGTTTATCAGTACCTTGATCGGTCTGGAAGGAATTCCGGCGTTAGTCGTGACTTATCCCACCCACGCTTGGCTGTTCTACACTATCCTCACTGGAATTTACGTCTCAGTAATCATCTTCCTTTACGGCATGTATCAGGCTTTCAGGTTGCTACGTAATTTCGAGCTGCAGGACACTTTTTCGGTCAAGACCAGCCTAAGATTGGCCAAGATTAAGTATGCGGCCTTAGCAATTGCGATGCTGTATTTCATCGGCAGCCCATTCGCGTATATTTGGGCAGACTTCGAAGACGCACCGGGAGTGCTGCTCATTGAACTAATCTTTTTAGGTCTGGCGCTCGCTGTTACCGCGTTTGCCAAACTCGCCCAGTCTATCGTGATTGAGGGCACTAATAAAATCAATAGCGCTGAACAGCAGAAACTTGCTTAGTTAAATGCGTGTTCAATCAGGCTGGTGACTGCAGTTTCGTCTATTGGTCTGCCAGGAACTATCTTAATGTGCCGCATCGTTTGTCCCGTACCGGTTAATAATCTCTTCGAGTCAAACTCTAACAAATCTACCCCATACGTGAACCCAAGGTTCACGTATTTTTTAGCTACTTGGATGTACATTTTCTGGCCGCTTTCTGGGAGCTCGTAGCTTGGCATAGACCACTTATGGTCCTCAATCACTGCCGAATTACTCTCTAGAATCAGTAAGCGATACTGCTGCACAATGAGCGCTAGCTCTTCTGGAAGCTTACTAATCAATTCATCGACTTGTGCATTCGCCCTTCGTTCTAGCATTAGTCTACTCCTCCTTTGACTATCATTTACCGATGTTTTATGATGACTTATTATGAATAGATTATCTGATTTTATAAATTTTAATGCTGGTGGAGGCTTCATTTGAAAGTAATTATTGACCGAATCACAACCAACCAAATTAAAGAACTCATGACGATTAGTCGTGAGACATTCACTGATACCTTTGGTAGTGCGAATGATCCGCAGAATTTGACACAATATCTGGATTCCGCTTATAGCGCTCTTCAGCTTCGAAGTGAACTGAATAATGCTGACTCAACCTTTTGGTCAATCACCGTTGACGGGGTATGGGCTGGTTACTTGAAACTCAATATTGGTCAAGCGCAGTCTGAAAACTTCGGAGATGCGGCTCTTGAAATTGAGCGGATCTATGTCCGCCGCAGATTCAAACGCCAAGGATTGGGTACAAAGTTGTACCAGCTTGCGCTAAACCAGGCAGAGCAACTAGGCAAGACAAGGATTATCTTGGGAGTTTGGGAGCATAATGAGCCCGCGCAGAAATTCTATCAACGGCTGGGATTCCACCAGATCGGTGCCCATACTTTCCAATTGGGCACGGATGCCCAGACAGACTACATTATGGAGAAGAAGCTAACGAATTAACCTGTTTCACCACTTGCACCATTTATCTCAGTGGCTTTTTTTGTAAGTGTTCGTTGACCTTAATCTCCCCTATCCCTAGAATGAGGATAATTCTCATCAATCAGCCAGGGAGGTAGCAGGATCAATGAACGAGCAACTGACAGTCAAAAGTGCCATTAAGGAAACATTACCAACTGTTTTTGGCTATGTGGGTATCGGCATGGCGTTCGGTATTATTGGGCGAGCAAGCGGCTTTAGTCCCGTCATCGTCCTACTCATGTCCCTCTTTATCTACGCTGGATCGGCTCAGTTTACGACTGTCAGCATGCTTAGTGGGGGTAGTCCAGTGCTCTCGATTATCTTAGCTACTTTTCTCGTCAATTCGCGCATGATTCTCATGAGTACAACACTCACCAATTATTTCAAAAACGCACCATTAAGGCAGAATATCCTGCTGGGAACGCTCCTCACCGACGAAAGTTTCGCCCTCTCGATGAACAAGCAAAATTATACACGGGGACAACTGAACTTCACGTGGATTAACACGGCAAACTTAATCGCGTATCTCAGCTGGGTTCTTTCCTCGGTGATTGGTGCGCTCCTTGGCGGTATCGTGGCTGATCCAAAGTTTCTTGGCCTAGACTTCGCGATTGTTGCGATGTTCATGGGACTAGTCTATCTTCAGGTGATTGGCGATAAATCTTTGAAACATGGTTTGCAACTTGTGGTGATTGTGCTGACCTGCGTGTTAACATACCTGGCACTGATTTTACTGCCAGCAAACCTCGTCATTATTGTGGTGACCTTATTTGGCTGTTCGTTAGGAGTGTGGTGCAAGCATGCTTTCTTCTAACACAATCATTCTGACCATTATCGGTTGTTCAATCGTCACTTGGCTCTCGCGTATTCTGCCGTTTGTCCTGTTGCAGAAATTCACGCTCCACAGCAGAATAATTGAATTTCTCCAATTCGTGCCAATTGTCATCATGTCCACGCTCTGGTTTAGCTCCCTATTCACCCCACATCAAGGCCACCTACCACAGCTGAACCTAGCATACTTACTGACCACGATTCCGAGCTTCCTCGCTGCTGTTATCAGTAAGAGTTTATTGGTGATTGTAGCTGTTGGGATCATTTCACTAGCAATTATCCGTAGTCTAGGCATTGCCTAGGCTTTTTTGGTGGCAAAAAAAAGATCGAGTTTCTCCACTCAACCTTTTACTGAGATGATTCAAATTTTTTATTCGCCGAAGCGTTCCTGTTTCTGCACGTTGACTATCCAGTTCACACCAAACTTATCCACCAGATTAACCTGCAGACCATCGATATCGATGACAGAGTGCATGATCAGATTTTTGGCATCTGCCGAGACTTCGTTTGGAAGACTTCCCCGTAGAAGTCCAACGCTGCCTGCGCATTACCAGCAAAATTCAAATAAATATTCATCTTAATTTGCCTCCATTTTTAGTGGTAACTGTTTTTGTAAGCGCATTCTTGCATATAATAAAGTTAGAACACCAGAAATATGATTTAAATAAAGGGAGCAAACTGATGAATAAACGTGAATTAATTGACCTAGTCTTACACGAGACAACGTCGTTTGAAGATTACCCGTTCAATGGCGAACATAGTCATGAGACAATCGAATGGACCGCCATCAAGCATCTAAGTAATAAGAAGATTATCGCACTGATCTTTGAGAAGGATCATGAGCTATTAATTGACTTAAAGCTGACGCCTGAGCACGGAGAAATTATGCGTAAAACTCGGGGTGTTTTTCCGGGCTACCACATGAACAAAACGCACTGGAACACCATCAGTGTCAATCAGACCGATGTCGGTCTCACAGAGCTCGTCAACATGATTCATGAAAGTGCTGTGCTAACAGGTAAATAACGGTGGGCCAACAAACTTATTTTTATCGATCGACGAGAATTGTCCCTGCAGCCGGGTTTTGCGTAAGTGACCCTACTACTTCGTGTGGTTGATACGGCTCCTCTAGGTAAGCCAGTTCGTCGTCCGTCAGATGAACATCAATGGCTGCCACAGCGTCGTCTAGATGCTTTATTTTAGTCGAACCAATGATGGGTGCGGCCACTCCTTTGACAAAAAGCCAAGCAAGAGAAATTTGACTCATCGAGATTTCGTGTCTATCAGCTAACTCAGCAACTCGCGCAATAATTTGCAAATCATTCTCCTTGGCACGGTCATACTTACCCATGGAAACTCGGTCAGTCTTACTTCGTAAGGTGTCCGCTTGCCACTCACGCCTACTCAAATGGTCTGCAGCCAATGGGCTATACGGCATCAAGGAAACGTCAAACTGCTGCGTCACTGGAATTAACTCGCGCTCATCTTAACGATAGAGCAGATTATAATGATTCTCCATCGTCTGAAAGGTCTCCCAGTGGTTATCTAGCGCTACCTGCTGCAAGTTATGAAATTGATAACCATACATTGCAGAAGCACCAATCGCCCTTACTTTACCAGATTGAACTAGTTGATTGAGTGTCGCCATCGTCTCCTCAATAGGCGTTTCATAGTCAAATCTGTGAATGATGTACAAATCGAGGTAATCAGTTTGCAGTCTTTTCAGTGTTCCTTCTATTTCGCGGTTAATCGCATCTTTTGCTAAACGTCCCGGATTAAAGTAAACCTTTGATGCCAGCACGACTTTCTCGCGTGGAATGCCTAGCTGCTTGATTGCACGACCAAGATATTCCTCACTGGTTCCTTTTGAATAGCTATTCGCTGTATCAAAGAAGTTAATACCGCTGTCTAGCGCGTGCTTAATAACTTGCTTACTTCCTTTCTAATCAAGCGTCCAGTCATGCATTGTTCCAGGTTCCCCGAAGCTCATTGCACCAACACAAATTTTAGAAACCTCAATATCTGTCTTGCCTAATTTCGTATATTGCATCCCTAATACACTCTCCTCTGCAGGGACCTTAGCTATTCAACACTACTAAGGGCATCTGCGATAGTCTTGTCACCTGTACTCATCGCAATCACATGACCAATAGTATTATCGTGTTGCAAGATTTCCGCCAAAGTCTGGGCCACATCTGGAATTGGGTTCGTAGTAGCCAGGTCAGTGACTACGCTAATTCTGCCAGTGCCAGATTTCTCGGTTAGACTCGTCGGCTGAAGAATCGTGTAATCAAGCTTGGTTTGATTAACTAGGTAATTATCGGCAAAAAACTTTGCAACATTATAATCCATCAAATCGCGCAGTCCCTCACGGTGCCATTGCTCTGGTTCAAGCGATGAGTTCGAGCTGAGCATCACGTAGCGCTTGATTCCGGCCTGCTCAGCGGCCTGCATTGTTTTCACTGCCCCAAAGGCATCCGTCTGCAGTAGATCCTTGCCGCGTGAACCCGCAGTGAAATAGACCACAGCACTACCTTTCATCAGTTCAACCAACTCACGTACTGGTGCATGCAAGTCCAGGTGGACCGGCTTTACTGCTGGTAACTTGACAATTTGCTCCTCGTGTCTGGCACCCGCAACGACGGTATGACCCATCTCTACCAAATCTTTAATTAACTCCGTAGCAACACGTCCTGAGCCACCAACTACAAAAATTTGCATATCCTACCTCCATTTTTTTGCTAATATTGACCAACGAAACTATTCGCTAACGATGAGTAAGGACTTGATTGCCTCTCTTCTATCCATCGCCTCGTAAGCTTGTTGTATATCATCCAATTTAAACCGTTTCGTGAAGACGAGTCCTGGATTGATCTGTCCGCCGAGCACGGCTTCTAGTAATCTACTCTTATCGTACGTTGTCACAGCAGCAATTCCACCCCGAAGGCCTATATTGCGCCAGAATAAGTTATTTGTATTCATTGTCTCCTTCTGAGGCACACCAACACGTCCAACGACAGCTCCTGGCCGTCCTAATTGAACAGCCGTCGAAACAGCTTGCTCCGTCCCAACACACTCGAGGACTGCATCGACACCTACTCCAGTTAATTCCAGCACGTGATCAATCCCGGCTTGATCTCGTTCCGGTACAATATCCGTCGCACCAAATTTCAATGCTAACTGCTGCCGGTCTTCGTGACGACTCATGGCGATAATTCTTTTTGCACCTAATAGTTTGGCAGCTAAAACACCACTCAAGCCAACAGCGCCATCACCCATGACAGCGACGGTTGATCCTGGCTTTACTTCCGCTGTGATTGCCGCATGGTAACCAGTTGCCATCACATCAGCTAAAGTGACGAACGAATTAAGCTGTTCATCGGAATAATCACTAGGTTGACCTGGAATCTTGACTAAGCCCCAATTGGCGTTACCATAGCGTATGTACTCTGCCTGATAACCCGTGCCGTCAGCCGGTGGATTCAAGCAGTTACCATCAAACCCGGCTAGACAAGCGGCGCAATGACCGCAACCGTGCGTGAAGGGCACAATCACAAAGTCACCCTTTTGAATATTTGTTACGGTGTCTCCTACGTCCTCAACAATGCCAATTGCCTCATGCCCCACGAAAGAATTTATTGGACGCTCGCTGAGACCGCGAAACCACCATAAGTCGGACCCACAGACACTGGCACGAATGACCTTAATAATCGCATCTCCCGCATTTTTAATTGCTGGTTTAGCAATTTCCTGAATCTCGACCTTACCAGGTCCCATAAATGCTGTTGCTTTCATACTCGTCCTCCTAAAATAGATTATTGATTTTTAGAATATCATTTTGATTAGTATAAACCCTCAACTCAACTTTAGGGCAAGTATAAATTCAGAAATTCCTTGAACACTGGATATTATTTTAAATCTGTGCTCTAAATTTTTTCAGTTGTTATTATCGAAAATAATTGTAATATCATAAACGAGCAAACATAGGTTCGCAAATGAGGGAGTAATATTAAATGAAAAAGGCAATCTTTTGTGTTTTAGATATTTATGCAGATTGGAAATTTGGTTATTTAGCTGGCCAATTAAATCAAAGTAAAGAACGGCGAGTCGAAACTACCTCGAGACAATCACTAGTAACTTCAATTGGTGGCTTCAAAACCCAAGTTAATCATCGGATAGACCAGTTGCCCGACAAGATTAATTTGCTGGTATTAAGTGGTGGCGATTCTTGGTCCACCGATAATCAATAATTAAAACAACTAATTTCTGTTCGACTAGCTACTAATCAACCGATAGCTGCTATTTGCGGTGCAGTAGACTTTCTAGCGAGAAATGGCTTACTTTCTCATTATAGGCACACAGGCAACGCACAGTATCTATGGCAGAATTTTAAAGAATACACTAATCATGAAGAATTCATCGAACAACAGGCGGTAAAAGACCGCAATCTGGTAACAGCTAATGGTACTGCTGCACTAGAATTTACACACCTGGTATTAAAAATGATCAATTTTGCAGCTGAATCGGAGATAGATAAGACTACTGATTTGTATACATTGGGCTTTTATAATTTCAGCGCTAAATACGGAATCCCGTTTACTACAGAAACATACTATTAATAAGTAGTATCCACCGTGGAATTATAACCTATTACTCAGCTTAATTGAGATGTAGCTGATAAATTTCAATGAAGCTGAGGCAGAGTGAGTATACGGTACAACATTTAAACGACCAAGTTAGATTAAACAATAGCCATACCCCATACTAGAAAGTTTGAGATATAGCCAACAAAATATTTGTCCCAATTCAACACAATATGTAGCAAAAATTAATAAGAAAGTCCTTTAAACCTATTAAACATAGATCAAGTTCGGAATGCAGTTGGAGTAGGCGCCTGACTAACGAAACCTCAGGTTCTATATTTAACATAGCCTGAGGTTTTTGTTTTGGAAGAAAAATGGTTAATGGAAAGCCCTTTAAAACGCACAATCAACAAATGAAAATTTTGCGAATGCGCGGATTGGAAGTTTCAACAGCAAATAAAAGAAGTCTCAAACAAATAGGTTACTACGCACTAATTAATGGATACAAATGGAATTTTTTACAGAGAGATTCTACCGGAGAAATTTTAAAGCCAGAAAAGTATATAAATGGCGCCAAATTCAGTGAGATCAGAGATTTATACTAATTTGACTCTGAACTACAATCAATACTATACAAGTATCTATTAAAGTATGAATCTGTTCTCGGAGCTTCTATATCATATAACTTTTCAATGGAGTATCCCGAAGAACATTCATATCTTGCAGTTGATAACTATAGCCGCCTTCCCTCCAAGGTAAGCAGTGTGGTATCTACTATTAGTTCGTTGTCGAATGTAATCAAGAAAAACGCTAATTCTACAGCCGCAATTAAACATTATCTTAATAACCATGGCCATATACCACTTTGGGTATTGGTAAATTTTTTGACCTTTGGAGAAATAAATCACTTTTATTCAAACTTAGTTGACAATTTACAAATTAAGATTGCTACCGAATTTTCAAGGGAAAGATCCAGAGAGTGGTCATCAGAAAACAAAATCAGAATTACTCCCGAAACGATTAAGACAGTGAACCATTTAGTTAATTTATTCAGAAATTCAGTGGCCCACGGCGAAATAACCTATTCAAGAAAAATTGCAAAGTCTCCGAAAACAACTCCTATCCGAATTGCCTTAAATATGGATAAATCAGTTTTTTCAAGTCAAGCGGGCGTTTTTGAATTAATTCTTTCGCTTAAGGTAATGTTACCAAAAAAATACTACATAAAACTTTCTCACGAACTTATCAATCTCTTAAGCCAATATAAAAATAAATTTCAATCAATAGATTTTTCAAGTATTTTGCAAGATATGAATTTTCCAAATAATTACCAAGAGTATATATAAAATAGCCATATTGTTCCATTATTGTAATACAAACATTCAGCTACTGATTTTCAGGCAATTCTTGGCAATGACACTGTATAGATGACGTTAGACATCTATACCCATATGACGGACAACGGCAAGAGTCGAGTGGCTAATGCATTGAACGGTTTAAATATTTAGTTAGTCAAAAACAAAAATAAAATGCGCAAACCCTCTTTTATTAAGGACTTACGCACATATCGAAGGAGAGTACAGGATTTGAACCTGCGCGCCGGTATTAGCCGGTTCGCCGGATTTCGAGTCCGGTGCATTACCACTCTGCCAACTCTCCATATTACTCAGTTAATTATAGCAAAGTTTGCTGCTAGAACAAACTGGGTTTTTATATTTTTGTTACCAAACGAGCTTATCCGAAAGAAGTTGTGCAATCTGTTCAAGGTATTCTTGATCTAACTCATCATAGGCCGCTGTTGTTGGTGCATCAAGATCAAGTACGCCTACTAACTTGTCATTAGAATACATTGGCACGACAATCTCAGACATTGCAGCAGAATCACACTGAATGTAATTCTCCCGCTGTGTCACATCATCAACAATAATTGTCTCATTCTTCTCGGCGGACTCACCACAAACACCCTTACCGAGTGCAATCCTAGTGCAAGACACACTACCTTGAAATGGTGCGAGCACGAGTTCGTCACCATTATACAAGTAGAATCCAGCAAATACTGACTCAGGTAGGAACTGTTTGATGGCGGCGGAGACATTGCCTAATGTCGCAATTTTGTCCGGCTCCATCTCAATTAATCCCTCAACTTGGGCAACTAATATTTCATAATCATCTTTTTTGGTCATTATTAAACCTCAATTATTTTCTCGTCCAGAATATTAGTAGGTCGTAAGCGAGAAGACATCATAGTCTTTCAAGTTATCACGTCCAGGCAATTCACTCAGTTCAATAATGAAGGCAACACCCACTACCTCACCGCCAAGTCGCTCAATCAGGCGAATTGTCGCCTGAATTGTGCCACCTGTAGCTAATAAATCGTCTACAACTAAAACCTTATCGCCGGGCTTAATCGCGTCAAGATGCATCTCTAGCGTAGAGCTAGTACCGTACTCAAGATCATACGTCTCGGATTCTGTTGCCCGAGGTAGTTTGCCTTCTTTCCTAGCCTGAACAAAGCCAACACCAAGTTCTGTTGCAATTGGTGCACCCACCAGAAAACCCCGTGCTTCAGGTGCAGCAACTGCAGTTGCGCCCTTTCTCCGCCCGAATTCTGCTAGTTCACTGATTGCTTCCTTGAATGCTGGACCGTTCCCCACCAACGGTGAGAAGTCCCGAAAAATAATTCCCTTTTCCGGAAAGTCTGGAATATCCGCAATATATTTCTTAAAATCAAAAGACATGTAAATCCTCCATTATTGAAGCAACGATTCGATGTAACGGACCAACTCTCTGCTCGAAAGAGACTTCATTTGTTCCTTAAATTTCAGTCTCTGCTCAGTCAATTGAAGATATTTAGAACTGGTCAAAGGCGTCGCTACGACATCTTTATTTGGCACAATTTTGAACTCATCTATTTTAACAAAATTTAGATCAAAAAACACTCTAAATATGAATTTTAAGGTAGATTCGTTCGTTTCTAAGTATTTATTTGCCAAATTGTATGATGCAATTGTTAGCCCGGGATGTTGATAAACATACTTTAAAACATTTTTAAAGATACGTTCGTCAGGAATTTGGTCAATCGTGAGATTGTCATAGTTAAATTTCAATAAAACACGCTCAAATTCGTATGTTTTAAAGAGTTGGCGTAAATCATTCGGCGTTTGGGGTAGCTCCATCAGCGCAGCACTCTGTAGCCTTCGCGGCTCGTCATAATCAACGAGCAGAATCTTACTGCGATCTAGCTGTTCCTGAATACAGAAGTTTTCTGCTAAATCCTCGTGATAGAACAGATATGAATCACCCACGTGAAGAGTTGTCTGCTCACTCCGTAAGTCCACTACTCTACTAGTAGTTGTTGCTGGCAACTCGTACCTAAAATCAGCGACGATAATCTGTAACTTTGCTTGACCGCGCCAGATATTCAGGGAAATTCCGCCATACAGCTCAGCCACATAGTTTAAGAGACGCTCGTCAAAGTTTGCCAAATTAAAACTAACTAGGTCAAATTGCTGTTTAGTATCTGATTTTAGACTAGCCTTGAAGTATTGTTGGTTGCTGCCAATTTTTTTGAAATTGCTAATTAGTGGTCTGTTAAAGCGGAAGACTGGCTCCTCATTGTCAGTGCCAAAGGGGCCTAAGAGCATGATTTGATTATACAAGTCAATATTCAATTGATCAAGGTCAATACTTGTATCATACAAATTACTGGTTTCAAGCGTTTGTGGTACGTAAGTCTGCTCGAAAGCCTGACGGAATTCTGCCAAATTCTCCTCAGGCATACTGAGGCCGCAAGCCATGGTATGACCGCCAAACTTACTGAGCAAGGTATGTGACAATGGCTCTAGGGCAGCGAATATATCGAAACCCTCGACGCTTCTGCCGGAACCCTTCAGCAAACCACTGCTATCTTTAGTTAGCACGATAGTTGGCCGATGATATCGTTGAATCAAGCGACTAGCAACTATTCCCAGTACTCCTTCATGAAAGTCTGGTCCAACGACGACTAACGTTCTATTTTTGTCTAACTGTTGCGCGGCAATCAGCTCTTGCGCCGTCTCAAAGGCCTCTTCAGATATTTCCTTCCGACGAACGTTTTGGTCCTCAAGCTCTTGGGCGAGCTTGTGGGCCACCTCTTCATCTTCCGCTAAAAGTAACTCGACTGCCTTATTGGCGTCGTCTAACCGGCCAATCGAATTCAAACGCGGTGCGAAGCCAAATGAGATATCCTGTGCGGTTAAGTTGTCCAACTGGATTTTGGCGACATCAAGCAAGGCGTTTAGGCCCAGACGGTTCTGTTGCTTAATCACTTCAATGCCGTACTTAACCAGCAGGTGATTCTCACCACGAAGTGGTACGAGATCTGCTATAGTACCGATTGCTACCAGGTCTAGTAAATCCTCTAAAGGATCACCGTCCATCAATGCACGTGCCAAACTATAGGCTACTCCTACACCAGAATAGTCGTGAAAAGGATAGGACTGATTGCTGAGTTTAGGATGAATGATGCTATAGGCAAGTGGTAGCCGTGCCGGGATTGTGTGGTGATCCGTCACGATGACGTCAACACCCCGTTTAGCCATCTCGTCAATCTCGGTAGCACCTGTGATGCCGTTGTCGACCGTAATCAAGAGTTTGGTGCCGGCAGCGATTAATTCTTCGTACTTTCGTAAATTTGGGCCATAGCCATCCTTGAAACGGCTGGGGATATAATAATTTACCTCTGCCCCGAGTATCTGGAGGGTCTCCACTAGGACTACGGTGCTCGTAATGCCATCGGCGTCATAATCGCCATAGACCGTGATTTGCTCCCCTGCATCAATTGCAGCCATGATACGCTCTAACGTCTTGTCCATCTCGTTGAATAAAAACGGGTCGGCGAGATCAGCCAATGTGCCATTCAGCCAGTAATTTATTTCATCCGCGGAGCTAATTCCCCTAGAAGCAAATAAACTTGCCACCACCGGTGACAAGTTAAATTGTGCAGCAAGTTCAGAATCAATTGTTGTCTCTCTTAATCTCTGTTTCCACATAAATCCTATTTTACCATATCTTCCAGATCAAAAATCTTGAGTGTTTTAGATGTTGCCTTCTGGGTTTTAACTAACTTACCTCGAATTGCCCACCGGCTGATTCCACCGTTGGCACAGGTAATGAGCGTTACCATTTTTTTCTTGGTGTTATTAACCAGCCAGACAGCGTAGGGATTAACAACTTTCTTGTAATATATTTTGTATGTGTAGACCTTTTTCAAATCTGTCAGGTACACCTTCTGCCCTATTTGGGCACGTTCAATGGGCGAGAACAGTATTCCCTTATTGGTCATATAGTGGCCAGCTAAGGGATAGTTACCCTGACCCATCTTTTGGTCAGGTCGCATCGTACCACCACCGCTGGACAGCGCCGCGTCACTCAAGCCTTTCAGAATCGGTAAGCGCATCTTCACGGACGGAATGGCGAGGACTCCAAGTGTCTGGGCCGTATTATTCGCCATACTATTGCCAATCTGTGCCATGTCGATACTCTTGACCTTACTGAAGTCGAAATCTCCCTTAGACTTATTAGCCTGCTCGATACTCTTCGGCGAAATCTTCGCCATCTTATTCTCTTGGTTCATTTGGACCAACCAACCTTTAATTGGCTCGTTGAAGATTAAAACAAGCCCAATTAACAGTAAGATAGTCGCTAGAATAGTTAAAATAATTCTCCGTGCTTTTCTCATTACCACACCTAATTATTTACCTTTAATATCGTCGTCATTCATTTTCAAAACGGCCATGAAGGCCTCCTGCGGAACTTCAACCTTACCAACCGACTTCATGCGCTTCTTACCGCGCTTCTGCTTGTCTAGGAGCTTTGCACGACGGTCGGGATCACCTGTGTGGATTCTCGCGGTAACATCCTTACGGTATGCCTTAATAGTCGTTCGTGCAATTACCTTCGCACCAATAGCAGCTTGGACGGCCACCTCAAAGTTTTGCCGTGGAATGATATTCTTCATCATTGAGGCAATCTCCCGCCCGCGTTCAGCAGAGAACTCGCGGTGCACAATGAAACTCAGTGCATCCACCGGTTCCTTGTTCAGCAAGATATCGATTTTGACTAAATCACTCGCACGGTAGCCGATAATATCGTAGTCGAGTGATGCATAGCCTTTCGTGTTTGATTTCAAGTCATCAAAGAAATCGAAAATTATTTCTGACAGTGGCATCTCATAAACAACGTTAACCCGGTATTTATCCAAGTAATCCATGGTCTGAAAGACACCACGTTTTCTTTGACAGAGTTCCATCACAGAGCCAACATACTCCTCTGGCACCATGATCTCCGCCTTAACGAATGGCTCCTTAATCTCTTTAAGCTGGCCAACCTCCGGCATCTCTGCTGGGTTTGAAATCATCCGCTCTGACCCATCTGTCAGCGTGGCATGGTAATCAACTGAAGGTGCGGTCATGATCAGATCGAGATTGAATTCCCGCTCTAAGCGTTCCTGCACCACATCCATATGGAGTAATCCTAAAAAGCCACAGCGGAAACCAAAGCCCAATGCCTGAGATGTCTCAGGTTCAAATTCGAGTGCCGCATCGTTTAATTGTAACTTCTCAAGCGCCTCACGCAAGTCATTAAACTTCCCATTGTCAACCGGATAAAGGCCGGCATACACCATCGGTTTAATCTGGCGGTACCCAGGTAGGGCCGCCGGCGCCGGATTGGCGGGTGAAGTAATCGTATCACCAACATGGGTTTCCCGGACGGATTTGATGTTCGCCGTAATGTAACCAACGTCTCCGGCGATTAATTCTTTTTTGGCTACGGGTTTGGGTGATTGCACGCCCACCTCTGTTACCTCAAATTTCTTGCCGGTGCTCATGATTTGAATCTCATCACCAACCTTAACTCGGCCGGTTTTCAATCGCACACTTAGTACGACCCCTCTGTATGAATCATAGATGGAATCGAAAATTAGGGCTTGCAATGGACCGTTGATATCGCCAGTAGGTGCTGGGATGTCCGTCACAATCCGCTCTAACAATTCCTCAATTCCGAACCCGGTTTTACCAGACACGAGGACTGCTTCCGTCGCATCAATCCCAATCATATCCTCAATTTCTTCTTTGACCATCTCTGGGTCGGCCGAGGGCAAGTCGATTTTGTTCAAAACCGGGAGAATCTCGAGGTCGTTATCGAGCGCCAGGTAGGTGTTCGCTAGTGTCTGCGCCTCAACACCCTGTGCTGCGTCCACTACTAGTAGGGCGCCCTCACAGGCAGCTAGGCTCCTGGAAACCTCATAAGTGAAGTCGACATGTCCTGGGGTATCGATCAAATGGAAGGTGTATTCCTCCCCATCCTGAGCGGTGTACTTGAGTTCAACCGAATTAAGCTTAATCGTAATCCCACGCTCGCGCTCTAGGTCCATGTTATCGAGTAATTGCTGCTTCATGTCACGCTCAGCCACCGTATCCGTCAGCTCGAGAATGCGGTCCGCAATCGTCGACTTACCATGATCAATGTGCGCGACAATCGAGAAGTTACGCATATGTGCCTGGTAGTCTTGTAATTCTTCATTATTCATATCTAATCAACCTTTTCTGTCTAGCATTATAACAAAGCTGGCAGCTGTTGAGAAAGAAACTGCACTTTAGTATCCTTTAACAATTTCTTCAACTGTGGATTTATCTAATCCACGTAAAACTTTCACCAATAACTCCTGGGCCGCATCAAAATCGGCGATCGAGAACATCGTTTGGTGCGTGTGAATATAACGTCCAGGAACCCCGATTACCGTACTTGGAATACCCTCATTTGCGGTGTGGGCTGCACCGGCATCCGTGCCACCCTTTGAGACAAAGTACTGGTAAGGAATGTTATTATCTTCTGCAGTAGTCAATAAGTAATCTCGCAGCTTTGGCAATGTAATTAGGCCCGGATCTTGAATTCTAATCATCACGCCCTCACCTAGGTGCCCAAATGTACCTGTTTTCGTGTGGATATCATCCGCCGCAGAACAATCAACGGCGAAGAACAAATCAGGCTGGAACTTGGTGACCGCCGGTTTAGCTCCACGCAAGCCCACTTCTTCCTGAACATTAGCCCCCATAACCAGATTACTGTCCAAATTATCATTCTGTAGGGTCTCTAAAGCCTCTAATACCATCGTGCAGCCATACCTATTATCCCACGCCTTTGAGATAATATTCTTACCATTGGCAGTCTTGATAGTGGAGACATCTGGCACGATGGTGTCTCCCGGTTTAATCCCAAAGGAAAGCACTTCGTCTTTGTCTGTGAAGCCGCCATCAAACAGGATATCTGTTACCTGAAGATTCTGCTGACCGTTAGTGCCCCGGAGCAAGTGTGGTGGGATCGAGGATGAAATCACTGGATAGTTCTGACCGTTGCTCGCCTTTAGCGTAAATCGTTGGGCAGAGACCACTGTTGGGTTCCAGCCTCCCAATGGAACAACCTTGAAGAAGCCGTTGGCGGTAATTTGGGCTATCATAAAGCCAACTTCGTCCATGTGTGCCGCAACCATCACTGTTTTAGCATCCGTGACCCGACTCTTCTTCACACCGAAAATTCCGCCTAAGCCATCTTGTTCAACCGAATCAACCAGTGGGGTAATTTGGGCACGCATATAACTTCTGATGTCGTGTTCGAAACCGCTTGTTCCCTGCAGCTCTGTTAGTGTTTTAATTCGTTGAAATGTTTTCTCTTCCATAGCTCTTCCCTCTTGTTCAAACAGATATAATATATCTATTCTAGCAAAAAAAGATGAGGTTTTCTCCCTCATCTTCTAAAAAGCTTATTATTTCAGTTTATCCTTCATCTTTTCGAAGAAATTCTTTTCTTGTGGTTCTACTGATTCACCACTAGCCTTGATATATTGCATCAACGCATCTTTTTGTGCTTTATTCAGCTTATTTGGAATTGCCACCTTAATTGTGACTTCCTGATCACCAGTTCCGTTGCCACGCAAGTAAGGTACACCCTTACCACGTAACTTGAACTTCGTTCCAGGCTGAGTACCTGCTGGAACGCGGAGTTCTATCTTACCATGGACGGTGTTCACCTCAATCTCATCACCAAGTGTCGCCTGGGCGAATGAGATATTTTGTGTGCTGTAGATTGTGTTGCCGTTCCGTTCGAATTCCTTACTTGGTTTCACGCGGAAGACGATGTAGAGGTCACCGTATGGACCACCGTTTTGTCCAGCCTCACCCTGGCCACTCAAACGAATTTGCTGACCATTGTCGATTCCGGCTGGCACCTTAACTTCAATCGTGTGCTTCTCATCTGTGACGCCACGGCCTGCACAGGTATGGCAAGGTGTTGGTATAAGCACGCCACGACCATTACATTGGTCACAAGTAACTTGTTGTCTGATTACACCAAGCATTGACTGACGCTCCACTGTCATGTAGCCCGATCCTTGACACTTAGGACACGTCTGCACAGAGGTTCCTGGTTCTGCACCGTTACCACCACAGGTGTGACAAGTTTCAGAACGTGTATAGGTAATATTGGTTTTCTTACCAAAAATCGCCTCTTTAAAAGCAACCGTCATGGTGTAATCGAGGTCCGAACCACGTGTTGGTGCGGTAGGATCAACGCGTTGCCGTGCTTGACCACCACCAAAGAATTGGCTAAAGATATCACCGACATCATCGAAGCCGCCACCAAATCCTTGGCCGCCGAAACCACCCTGGCCATAACTACCATCGACTCCTGCCTGACCATATTGGTCGTAAGCAGCACGTTTCTGGTCGTCACTCAGGACCTCGTAAGCCTCATTGACTTCCTTAAACTTTTCTTCGGCATCAGGTGCCTTATTAATATCTGGGTGGTACTTCTTCGATAGTTTGCGGTACGCTTTTTTAATCTCATCAGCACTCGCATCACGACTAAGACCTAGCACCTCATAATAGTCTCTCTTATCTGCCATTAAAATTCCTCTTTCAAAAAATCAAAGAACAAGACGTCCTTTGATTAATTTGATTTATTTTTTATCTGGGTCTACTTCCTTGAAGTCACCATCGACAGTATTATCGTCCTTTTGACCGCCATCGGTTGAGTCTGCTCCAGGTTGTGCCCCTGATTGCTCACTTTGAGCCTGTTGATAGAGTTTCACAGTTAAGTCTTGCACAATTTTGTTCAAATCGTCTTTCTTAGCCTTCATCTCTTCTAGGTTGTTATCTTCTTGAGCCTTCTTCAAAGCATCTTTAGCATCAGTTGCCTTCTTTATCTCGTCGTCTGATACCTTACCTTTGAGCTCTTCAAGTGTCTTGTCAGTTTGGAAGAGGATTTGCTCGACTTCATTTCTGAGATCAACCTCTTCTTTTTTCTTGTTATCTTCCTCAGCGTGCTCTTCGGCTTCCTTCTTCATCTTTTCGATTTCTTCGTCTGAAAGACCTGATGAACTTTGGATGGTAATCTTTTGTTCCTTCTTAGTACCAAGGTCCTTAGCTGAAACGTTGACGATACCGTTTTTGTCGATGTCGAACTTAACTTCGATTTGTGGTACGCCACGTGGAGCAGCAGGAATATCAGTTAATTGGAAACGACCAAGTGTCTTGTTGTCGGCAGCCATTGGACGTTCACCTTGCAAGACATGAACATCAACAGCTGGTTGATTGTCAGCGGCGGTTGAGAACACCTGGGACTTACTGGTTGGAATAGTCGTGTTCCGGTCGATTAGCTTGGTGAATACACCACCCATCGTCTCGATACCAAGTGATAATGGGGTGACATCAAGCAACACGATATCCTTCACGTCTCCGGAAATTACACCACCCTGAATGGCTGCACCAAGTGCAACGGCTTCATCTGGGTTAATTGAATGGTCTGGATCTTTGCCAGTCCAGTTCTTGACTGCTTCTTGAACAGCGGGAATTCGCGTTGAACCACCGTTTAGGATTACTTTATCAATATCGGAATTTGATAGACCAGCATCCTTCATGGCGTTATCAAGTGCTACTTTAGTCTTTTCAACCAGATCATGGGTTAATTCATCGAATTTAGCACGTGTAAGAGTAGTCTCTAGGTGCAATGGGCCGCTCTCACCTGCAGAGATAAACGGCAAGCTGATCTGAGTGCTAGTAACCCCTGAGAGATCCTTCTTAGCCTTTTCAGCAGCATCCTTCAGTCTTTGTAAGGCCATCTTATCCTTCGAGAGGTCGATACCATGTTCATTCTTGAATTCAGAAACAAGGTAGTCAATTATTTTTTGGTCAAAGTCGTCACCACCAAGATGAGTATCACCATTAGTCGAAAGGACTTGGAAGACACCATCACCGAGCTCTAGGACGGACACATCAAACGTACCACCACCTAAGTCATATACCAGAATCTTCTCGTCGGCATCGTCTTTGTCTAAGCCATATGCTAGCGAAGAAGCAGTTGGTTCGTTGATAATTCTCTTAACGTCTAATCCGGCAATCTTACCAGCATCTTTGGTCGCCTGTCTTTGTGAATCGTTGAAGTAGGCAGGAACGGTGATAACAGCTTCTGTCACGGGTTCGCCCAAGTAATCCTCAGCGAATTTCTTAATGTATTGCAAAATCATTGCGGAGATTTCTTGTGGTGTGTAGTCCTTGCCATCAACACTAACTTTGTATCCCGGTTCACCCATGTGGCTCTTGATTGAGATAACTGTATTTGGGTTCGTGACGGCTTGGCGCTTTGCAACCTCACCAACCTGAATTTCGCCATCCTTGAATGAAACAACAGATGGGGTAGTTCTGTTACCTTCAGGGTTTGTGATAATTTTTGGTTCTGATCCTTCTAAGACAGCAACGGCTGAGTTAGTAGTACCTAAGTCAATACCAATTACTTTTGACATTTAAAAAATACTTCCTTTCGATTCTTTTTTTTTTAATTTGATGAACAAACTTAAGTGAAACTAAGAGATGTGCTTATTGGGCGACCACGACCATGGCCGGACGAATAACCCTGTCCTTAAACTTGTAGCCCTTTTGTAGGATTGAGACTACCTGGTCCGCTTCATGATCGGCGTCCTTTGGGACGGTCTGAACCGCTTGGTGAATACTTGGATCAAACTTGACTGAATCATCTGCGATTTCGGTTACACCCTCTTCTGTGAGTGCGGCCAACAGATTATCGAGCGTCATTTGAACACCCTTCTTAAATTGCTTGCTGGCCTCATCGTCCACTTTGATATCGAGAGCTCGCTCTAAGTTATCAACGGCAGGCAAAACTTTTTTGGCTAAATCACTACCAGCATATTTTAGCATACTAGCAGTCTCCTTTTTCTGCCTGGACTGCATGTTTTGCATCTCGGCCTGGGCGCGTAGTAGCTTGTCATCAAAGTCGGCTAATTCAGTCTTCAATGACTCAATTTCCTTGGTCAAAGAAGCCACTCTATCATCCTGCTCCGTTGACTCCTGCTTCTTAGACTTCTTTTTTGGTTTCTGTTCTAGCTGATCCTCGTTATTAGCGCCCTGCGGCTTTTGCTCAGCTTGTGTCGGCGTTTTTGTTTTGGTTGAATCTAAATCCTTCTCAGATGGAAATTCATCTTTCGTATGCTCCAAAGCGATCCTCCTTAGTTATTGGAAATTTCCATAATAATCTAGTAATTTCTTAGCTAGCTCGTTTCTAAAGTACTCCATCAGACTAATCATCTGTGAATACGGCATGTTTGAGGGCCCTAGTAAAGCGATAATGCCGCTACCGTGATCCCCTACCGAGTAATTAGCGGTCAACAGACTATAATCTTTCAGCAGATCTCCCGGCAATTCATTGCCAAGCTTGACCCGAACCGGAAAATCTAGGCCAACCTGCACATCATCCAGATCATCCATTGTAAGCAAATCGGTCAGATAACTCTCATGATCAAGCATCTGGTACAAAGACTTTAGTTGATCAACATTACTGGCATTGTAATTATTCAACAAATTAATCTGACCATTGACATAGAGTTGTTCAGACGCGGCGTCCTTAAACACATCGGATAGCAGGTCAATAATTTGAGCCGCAGCAGAATTACTACCATCAATTGTCCCAACCAACTCTTCGATGCTCATCTGGTTGATTGCTAAGACACTCTTACCAACCAACTTATCGTTGATAATTCTGACCCCCTTCTCAATCTCATCGCCACTGACACTACGATGAATATTGTATACGCGGCTTCTAACACTACCGTCAGACGTTACCAGAATTGCCATAATTTGATGATTGGGTAACGGCACTATGCGAAAGCCTGTGACGGTTACATTATTTAGCTCAGGACCAGCAGCAAACGCAGTATAGCTAGTCAAGTCCGATAGAATCTTAGCAGCTTCCTCTACAATCTCATTCACTTGGTGAAATGGTCGATCAAGGTTTGACAGAACCTTCTGATAAACCTGATTAGGAATGCTAATGGGTTCTACCAGATAATCCAGGTAGAAACGGTAGCCAGCGCTCGACGGAATTCGTCCCGATGAAGAATGCGTCTTCTCAATCAGGCCGAGCTCCTCTAACGTAGCCATTTCGTTTCTGATGGTTGCGGACGAAACTTTAATCGGCAATTGCTCCATTAAAGTCTTCGATCCAACGGGCTCATGATCATTAGTGAAATTCTTGATGATCATCTTCAAGATAAGCTCCTGTCGCTTTGTTAACATCCAGTCACCTCTTTATTAGCACTTAACTATTCAGAGTGCTAACTATTAGAATATAACAACTATCAAAAAGATTGTCAAATAAAAAAGAGCTTAAATATTGTTAAAGTAAGCTCTTGTTGCTTGTTCATCTTTCTTTAGCTGCTCTTTCAATCCAGCAAGCCCGGCCAACTTCTTCTCCCCGCGGAGAAATTTATACCACGCGACCGTGATTGTCTCGCCATAAATATCTTCATCGAAGTCGAAGATATTCGTTTCGATGAAGATCTGCTGCGTATCGTTGAATGTGATGTTATAGCCGATACTGGTCATTGCTTCGTGCCATTGCCCGTGAACCAACAACTTAGTCGCATAGACGCCGATACCCGGGATTAGCTTATGCTCCGGCAATGCAAGATTTGCGGTCCGAAAACCGATTGTACGCCCACGTTGCTTACCGGTAACCACCTTGCCAGTAATTGAGTAAGGATAACCAAGAAGTTGATTAGCCTCCGTCACATCACCATTTAACAAATCCTGCCGAATTATTGTCGAGCCAATTTTTCGCCCTGCAAAAACCTGCTCCGGTAACTCGACAATATCAAACCGGCCGTGACTAAATTCAGGCAGATGACGCATATTGGCAATATTCTTGTCACCGTAGGTGTAATCAAAGCCAGCCACCACAACGGCGGCATTCAAGCCCAAGATTACCTGATCAACGAAATCCTGTGGCGCCAAATGCGCCAGCTGCTCGTTAAACTTGAAGACCGCCAGATAATCTACGCCCAGTTTGGCCATTACAGCAGCTTTCTCCGGGATGGTGGTGAGGTAGGCGAAGTTGGTCTCATGAGCGTACACCACACGCGGATGCTTATCAAAGGTCATCACCATTAACGGCAGATTCCTTGACTTGGCCTCCTTCAGACCTGCGGCAATTAAACGCTGATGACCAAGGTGAACACCATCAAAAAAGCCGAGAACGAGCACGACTTGCTTGGTTGTGATTAAATTTTTTGCAAACGGAAATTCAACATCAATTACCTTCATTAAATCAGTTCCTTAACACATTTATTTAGTCATTCTGGAGCAACATTAAACCGGGAACATACAGGTCGGTCCTGCCCGCCATTCGCTTGTAGATTGCCTTAATCTTGCCGCCGAAAACGAGTGCAATCTCCTGTTCGTCCGCACTAATATCCTGCAGCTGTAATACCGCGCCATTCTGCACTTTTTGCCACTGTCCTTTTGACAGCTCGACCTTCACTAGATCCGTAAACAAAGCATCAAGTGGGAGTAGAAATTGTGCGGGATTTGCCATATTTTGCTCAACGTCTTCTATTGTAACAGTTTGCGTCAAGTCAAAACCAGCACTTTTTGTCCGCACAAGCTTAGTCATGACCGCAGGTAAGTTGAGTTCTGTCCCGACCTGTTCCACTAAGGTTCTGACGTACGTTCCCTTTGAACAGGTCACACCGAAACTGAAGTCTTCCACATGACTAGTTTCATCAAAAAGTGGCTCGCCGGTCAGAACGAATTCCTCCACATTAACCGTGCGGGCGGGGACTTCAACGGTTTCACCAGCCCGCGCATACTCATATAGCTTTCGACCATTGACCTTCACGGCGGAATATAGCGGTGGCACCTGTTGAACCGCACCCGTGAGACTCTCGAGCGCAGTCGCCAATTGGTCGTATGTTACTGGTCGTTCCACCTGTTGTTTCGCAATGACTCTTCCCGAGAGATCGCCAGTGTCAGTCTGCAGGCCCAATCGGCCTGTACCGTGATACTGCTTCGAACGCTCATGTAAGCGATCAATTAACTTCGTCGCCTGGCCAACCGCAATTGGCAAAACGCCGCTGACCGCTGGATCTAGCGTGCCAGCGTGACCGATTTTTTTAAGATGCAGGATTTTACGTAGCTTATAAACTACGTCTGCGCTCGTCATCCCAACCGGTTTATTAATTAAAATCAGTCCGTTCATCTTATCCACCTCAATAAAAAAAACGCCCAAGGCGTTTTAGTCTTTATTATTTAAGCCTCTGATTAATTCATCTATTCTGGAGCCATACTCGACCGATTGATCGCGTTTGAAAATTAATTCTGGCACTTTGTAAATTGTTAATCTTTGACCTAATTCGTGACGCATCATACCCTTAGCTTTCTCTAGTCCAGCCTCGACTTCCGCAATACTTGCCGGATCGTCGTTTAGCGTACTGTAGAAGATGGTGGCATACGACAGGTCCTTCGTTACCTCAACAGCGGTAATTGTGACGTCAGCCACCCGCGGGTCACGAATTTTTTTACGTAAAATATCCGTAATTTCGCGCAATGTTTCTTGTTCAACTCTACCTACACGATGTTTCATGGCATTCACCTCTTAGTCTACGGGAACTTCTTCCATTACATAAGCTTCGATTTCGTCGTCAACCTTGATATCGTTGTAGTTTTCAATCATGAGTCCACAATCAAAGCCAGAGCGAACTTCCTTCACGTCGTCCTTGAATCTCTTCAATGAACTGAGCTTGCCCTCATAGATGACGATGCCGTCACGAATCAGACGGACACCACTATCTCTTTGAATATAACCGTTTGTGACAAGTGCTCCAGCAATAGTACCCAGTTTCGTCACGTGGAATGTCTCACGGACAATCAAGTTACCAGTAACTTTCTCTTCAAAAGTTGGCTCGAGCATGCCCTTCATGGCTGCTTCGATTTCATCGATTGCCTTATAGATCACGTTATGCAGTCTGATATCAACCTTTTCCTCATCCGCTTGTTGCTTTGCCTGTGGAGTTGGTCGCACGTTGAAACCAATAATAACGGCATTACTTGCGCTTGCCAGGGTAACATCACTCTCGTTGATTGCACCAACTGCAGAGTGGATGATGTTCACTTTGACACCCTCGACGTCAATCTTCTGCAGTGAACCTGAGATTGCCTCGGCACTACCTTGCACGTCAGCCTTAATAATCACATCAACTTGTTTAAGGTCTCCTTGCTTCATTGTATCAAACAAGTTGTCGAGTGTAACGTGATGTACATTATTCCGTTCTTTAATGAGCGCCTTCTTGGCCCGTTCTTCACCAGCTGCCCGAGCAGTCTTCTCATCATCGAAGACCACGAACTTATCGGCAGCTTCCGGTACATTGTTCAGACCAGTAATCTCCACGGGCTCTGATGGCAGCGCCGTTTTGACACGTCGACCACGATCATTCGTCATGACCCGGACACGACCGAATGTGTTACCAACGACGATGGGGTCACCGATATGGAGCGTTCCTTGTTGCACAAGCAGCGAGGTCACAGGACCTTTACCCTTATCTAGTCGGGCTTCGATAACTGTACCAATGGCCTTTTGGTTAGGATTAGCCTTTAGCTCCATCACATCGGCCTGTAACAGGATCATTTGGAGGAGCTCATCAATGTTTAGACCCTGCTTAGCAGAAATCTTCACGAAGATGGTCTCGCCACCCCACTCTTCAGGAACCAAACCGTATTCCATCAATTGTTCCATGACGTGATTTGGATTGGCATCAGGCTTGTCAATCTTGTTCACAGCAACGATGATTGGTGCACCTGCAGCCTTCGCGTGGTTAATGGCTTCGATAGTTTGTGGCATCACACCATCGTCAGCAGCAACCACCAAGACGATAATGTCGGTAATGTCGGCACCACGAGCTCGCATATTGGTAAATGCGGCGTGTCCTGGCGTATCCAGGAAAGTAATCAATCTGTTATCAAGCTTAACTTGGTAAGCACCAATGTGTTGCGTAATTCCACCGGCTTCACCAGAAGTTACGTGAGAGTTTCTTAATTGGTCAAGTAACGTGGTTTTACCGTGGTCAACGTGCCCCATGATGGTCACGACTGGTGGTCTGTTTTCTTGGTGTTCAGTATTTGCTAATTCTTCTTCGAAAAGTGTGTCGATATCAGAGATATCTTCGGTCACTTTCTCTTCAGATTTGATGCCATAATCTTCAGCAAGTAATTCGATGGTATCTTTGTCCAATGATTGGTTTTGGTTAATCATAACGCCGAGCATGAATAATTTCTTCACGATCTCAGCAGGCTCACGGTGAATCAACTTAGCAATATCTTGGGCGTTCATACCCTCCTCGAAAACTAAGACTTCTGGTAGTGGCCGATCTTTACGTTGTGGTAGATCCTTCTTCACAACAGGAACTTCTTGTCTGCGTTTGTTCTTCTTTCTGGACCAGTCATTACGACGAAAAGCAGGCTTATTCTGATTTCTGAAGGTTTTCTTGCGTCCCTCTCCCTCAGACTTCTTCACCTCGACAGGTGGAATTGGAGTGATAGGAGTTGGATTTGGCTTTACTGGGCGAGCAGGGCGATTATTATTTGACCTGGCCTGATTTGTATTCGGACGAGCAGTTGGTTTCTTCTCTGCAGGCTTTCTTGTTTGCTGCTGACTCTGATTACGACGCAGCTCTTCTTCACGCCGTAACGCACTTTGCTGCTCATCTCTTTGATGCTGCTTGTATTGCTCTAGGTGCTTTGTGGCATTATTAGAGCGTACTGGTGCAGCCTGTTGGTTGTTGTTTCTCTGGTTCGTTTGGTTACCACGACCTTGGCCTTGACGATTCTGATTATTTCGTCCCTGACCTTGGTTGTTGCCGCGATTTCGACCTTGGTTATTATTTGACCGGTTATGATTAGCACCACCTTGCGCAGGCTTATTATCGCGGCGTCTCATTGAACTAACGCTGATCTTCACCTTGCCGTCGTCTGCTTTCTTAGGAGTTGAAGCAGGCTTTGCTGTTGATGCTGGCTTCGTTGCTGGCTTTTCAACCGGCTTAGGTGCAGTCTTTTTAGCAGCTGGTTTCTTCCCCAACTTACTCATAATTGTCTTCTCTTGGTCTGTATCTAATGATGACATGTGGCTCTTGACGTCAAATCCCAATGCCTTTGCCTGGTCGACCACGACTTTGTTCTCGACGCCCAATTCTTTAGCTAACTCATATATTCTTACTTTCGTCATCTAATCACACTCCTTGTTTAATTTATCCAGCATTGCACGTGAAAAGCCACGGTCTTGTACAGCAACGACCTTTCGTTTCTTGCCCAGGGCATCGGAGATTTCCTGACTACTGAACGTGCTTACTAGCTGAATTTGGAATTTATCGCTCAAAAACGCGAATTCCTTAATTGTGTTTTCACTTGAATCACTTGCGAGCAAAACGAGGTTGACCGTTTTCCCCTGAATAGCATGCGCCACCATTTCCGTGCCGCTAATTACTTTGCCAGCCTTTTGGGCCAAGCCAAGCAAATTTAGTACCTTTTGTTTGTTGTCTATCAATTAATTTTCACCGAATAATTCTAGTCGGGCCTTCTTGTGGTCGACGTAGTCGAAAAGCTCTTGGTAAAAGTCTGGACTAACTTTAGTCTTCAAGGCCTTCTCAATAATCTGCTTCTTCTGTGCTTCTTGAATGACTTCCGGTTTGAGTGAGACATATGCACCACGGCCGGGTTTCTTTCCGGTCGGATCAACGCTCAATTCCCCCTCCTTATTCAGGACAATGCGCACCATTTCCTTCTTTGGGAGCATTTCATCAGTCAACAAGTCTTTTCTTAAAGGAATCTTTCTTTGTTTCATTGAAATCACCTACTCTTCCGTAGTTTCTTCCTCATCGGTGCTGGGCTCTTCTGTCAAATCATCTTCAATAACTTCTGAATCCTCAGTAACTGTTGATTCAGGCTCAGCATCATCGTAATCAGCATCGACATCCTCATCAACGAATTCAACTTCTGATTCGGGCTTGATATCAATCTTATAACCAGTGAGGCGGGCGGCAAGTCGGACGTTCTGGCCCTTTTTACCAATAGCTAATGAAAGTTGATAGTCAGGGACAATCACCAGGCAACTCTTGTTCTCCTCATCGAATTGGACGGCAATTACTTCAGCCGGATTCAACGCATTAGCAATGTAATCGGAGGCATCATCCTCGTACTTCACGATGTCAATATTCTCACCGTGTAGCTCTGTCACGATAGTCTGTACCCGTGCACCTTTTGGACCCACACAGGTGCCGACGGGATCGACATCTGGATTGTCAGACCGCACAGCAACCTTGGTCCGGTCTCCGGCTTCTCGCGCGATTGAAACAATCTCAACAGTACCATCATATATTTCGGGAACTTCTTGTTCAAATAAACGCTTTACAAGTTCTGGACTAGTACGTGAGACAGAAATTTTCAAGCCGTGTGAATCACTACCAACTTGCGTGACCAACACCTTAATCCGACTCTGTGGGTTATAGACTTCATTAGGCATCTGATCGTTCTTTCCCATAACAGCTTCGACTTTACCGATATTTACATAAACATAACGGTTGTCCTTGCGGGCAATAGTACCAGACATTAACTCATCTTGATATTGAGCGTATTCATCAAGAATATTTGCTCGTTCAGCTTCACGCATTCTCTGCATAATAACCTGTTTAGCAGTTTGGGCAGCTATCCGGCCGAAGTTAGTTGGTGTAACCTCGAAACGAATTTCATCCCCGACCTCATAGGCGCGGTTGATTGCTAGTGCATCTTTTAGGCTCACTTCTAGGCGGTCATCTTGGACCTCCTCGACAACGGTCTTAACAGCCAGCACCTTGATATTACCCTTTTGCTCGTCGAATTTCACCTCGACGTTTTGCGCCTGCCCGTAGTTCTTCTTGTAGGCGGAGATTAGCGCAGCTTCCAGCGCAGCGATGATAACTTCTTTCTTGATTCCTTTTTCGCGTTCTAGTGAGTCAAACGCCTCTAACATTTCCTTTGACATGTCTTAATCCTTTCTAGAATTCAATCGCAAACCGAATCTTCGCAATATTTTTTCTAGGTATCTTAATTTCCTTAGTACGTGTTTTGATTTTAATTTGCAAAGATATTTCTTCGTCATCATAGGCCAAAAGAGTGCCCTCGAAGACTTTTTGTTGATCCATTTTTTGGTAAAGCCCGACGTGAATATACGAATTTAAGGCCTTTTGCCAGTCCTGCGCAGTCTTGATCGGCCGCTCAATACCAGGAGAAGATACCTCCAGTAAATATGGTACAGGGAACGGGTCGGGATCAAGCTCATCCAGCTTCTCACTGATTAATTCGCTCGCGGCGGCAATTTCCTCAATGTCGATTCCGCCGACCGTATCGATGTAAATCCGTAAGTAAAAAGTAGCTTTCTCCTTCACGTATTCCATATCGACCAGTTCAAGGCCTCTCTCATCAATAATTGGTTGAATAGCCTGTTTAACAACATCTACTACTTCAGTCAAACAATGCTCCTTTCTTGCAATAAAAAGAGTGAGCATTTCTGCTCACTCGAACCTTTTTCACATCTGTTATATAGTAGCATATATCCGCCAGTTGTGCAAGAACTAGGACTAAATCGGGTGTGTCAATTTTTCCAGGGTAGCTCTATTTAGGCTTTTTGCCAGACGTCTTTCCTACAATAGCTATCGTACTGATCAACCAGACTACGATAGTTACAAGTAGAACAAAACCTGCCACAACAGCACCAAAGAAAAGACTGATTAAGATTGCAATCCCGCCGCCAACAAAAATATAACCGGTCAGACGACTCATCACCATCTTTTCTGCATAAACTCCGAAAAAATATGAAGTTGAGTCTGAGATAATTGCCACAAGAAACCACAACAAGTTGAGTTGGATAAACTTGGTGAAGCTATTTTGATTCAGGGAATTCACGGCACGAACCATAATCAAAGAACTTCCTGCAGCACTAGCCATGCCAATTACACTAAATAATACCGCTATAGTAAAAAATCCTTTATTTTTAATCACAAAATCTCGCAGCATAAAGTCACCTTTTTCATTTATTTTCGTATTATTTTAATGATATACTTTTTTTTCAATTGGCTATCATAATTTTGTGGTTTTTAGCCGAAAGCAGAAAAAAGCATAACCGCAGGACCTTTAATCACTGCAACTATGCTTGTTGATGATAAATTTTAGTTAGAATAACGATAATTGGTTCTCTTCAGGTAGGTCTCTGAGAGCCCCACTTTGACTGAGGTATTCGATGATTTTGCCTGAAACCTTCCCCCGCAAAGCTAAGTCCTCTTGTGAGAGGAACGGTTGCTCCTCGCGTGCAGCCACAATTTGTTTGGCTACGTTGTCACCTAACCCAGGTACTGCATTGAAAGGAGCCAGAATTGTGTGCTCATCAAGCATCCTGAAATTCTTCGCGTCAGACTGTTCAATATCAACTGTCTTGATGTTAATTCCGCGCTCCAGACACTCATTAGCAAGCTCCAACACGGTCAGCAAATTTTTCTCTTTAGCACTGGCGTCGTTACCCTTCTCAGTAATCTCCTTGATCGCCGCCTTAACAGAATTCTTACCACGACTCATCGCTGTCAGGTCAAAGTCGTCAGCACGAACACTAAAATACGCCGTATAGTAGATGACTGGGTAGTATACCTTGAACCAAGCAATGCGCAATGCCATTAGAATATACGCTGTTGCGTGCGCCTTTGGGAACATGTACTTAATCTTCAGGCACGAATCAATATACCAGTCAGGAACATTCGGGTTCTCTTGCAGCAGCTCTTGCCACTCTTCCTTAATCCCTTTTCCCTTACGCACACTCTCCATAATTTGGAAAGAAATTTGAGGATCCATATCCCAGTGAATCAGGTCCATCATGATGTTATCACGACACCCAATCACTTCCTTCAGCGTTACCACACCTTTGTTAATCAGTTCCTCAGCGTTACCCAGCCAGACGTCTGTTCCGTGTGAAAGACCCGATATTTGTAACAACTCTGCAAAAGTAGATGGGTGCGTCTCTTCAAGCATTCCACGTACAAATCTAGTACCAAACTCCGGTACTCCTAATGTTCCTGTTTTGGAATAAATCTGCTCCTCTGTCACACCTAGCGACTCCGTGCCGGAGAATAGTTGCATAACTTTTGGATCATCCGTCGGAATTGTCTTTGGATCAACGCCGCTCAAATCCTGCAGCATTCTGATCATCGTTGGGTCATCATGACCCAGAATATCCAGCTTCAAGATATTATCGTGGATGGAGTGGAAATCGAAGTGGGTCGTCTTCCAAGCGGCATTTTGATCATCAGCAGGATATTGAATCGGTGTAAAGTCATAAATATCCAAGTTTTCTGGTACGACGATAATGCCAGCTGGGTGTTGCCCGGTTGTCCGTTTAACCCCCGTCGCCCCCTGAGCCAAACGATCGAGCTCAGCATTTCTCAGTTGCAAGCCTTTTAGTTCCTCATAGTGCTTGACGTAACCAAACGCCGTTTTGTCAGCGACAGTCGCAATTGTGCCCGCCCGAAAGACATGGTCCTCACCGAAAAGTACCTTAGTGTAGCCATGAGCCACGGGTTGATAATCACCTGAGAAATTCAAATCGATATCTGGTACCTTATCACCTTTGAAACCCAGGAAGGTTGCAAATGGGATATCATGCCCATCCTTCACCAACTCGGTACCGCAGTTAGGGCATTTCTTATCCGGTAGGTCAAACCCAGATCCGTATTCACCCTTCTGGAAAAATTCGGAGTAGAAACAGTGTGGACACCGATAGTGTGGTGGCAACGGATTAACCTCCGTAATTCCCGTCATCGTGGCTACCAGACTAGAGCCGACAGACCCACGTGAGCCGACCAAATAGCCATCTTTATTTGATTTATATACGAGCTTTTGCGAAATTAGATAGATTACACTGAAACCGTTCTTGATGATACTGTTCAGCTCGAGCTCTAGCCGGTCTGCAACAATCTTTGGTAGTTCCTCACCGTAAAGTTCGTGTGCCCGATCATAGCTCAACTGTTTAATCTCATCATTAGCGCCCGGCATGTCCGGTGTGTAAAGTTTACTTTTCACGGGTGTAATCTCATCGAATTGCTCCGCCAACTGATTAGGGGTAGTAATCACGACCTGCTTAGCCTTCTCGGCACCGAGGAAGGAGAAGGCAGCGAGCATCTCCTGCGTAGAGCGGAAATGTAAATCGGGTAACTTCTGTCGCCGTAACGGACTGCTTTTGATTGATGCAATCAAAATTTCACGATAAATATGATCTTCCGGATTAAGATAGTGTGCGTCACCAGTCGCAATCACCGGAATATTGAGCTCTTCACCAAGCTTGACAATATTGGCAATAATCTCCTGCAGCTTCTCCTCGTTTTCAATTAGCTGACTGTCGATCAGAGGTTGGTAATTTGCAGGTGGTTGAATCTCGAGATAGTCATAGAATTGCGCCAATCGTTTGGCCTCTTCATAACCCTTTTGCATCATCGCCGTAAATACGGCACCATTTGAACAGGCACTACCAAAGATCAGTCCATCATGGAGTGCAGTTAATTGCGACTTGGTGATTCGTGGTACCCGGTAGAAGTACTCGGTATTGCCCTTCGACACAATTTTGAAAAGATTTTTCAAGCCAGCCTGCGTTGTAGCCATGACAGAGATATGCGTTGGCCGAGCACGCTTATAAGCCTCACCATACTTTGCATAATCATTGAAGTTTTGCAGATTGGTCTCGTTAAAACGCTCCTCAAACAGTTTGACCAGTTTATACATCAAATAACCTGTGGTTTCGGCATCACTATCAGCCCGGTGATGGTGCTCCAACACAATGTTATATTTCTTGGCCAGAGAATCCAGTTTATGATTGGTCTGCTCCGGATTGAGTAGCCGGGAAATCTCCAGCGTATCAAGGACCGGCACGGTAATTTCGGGTAAGTTGGCACGGGTTAGCGCAGCATTAATAAAGCCAATATCGAACTGAACATTATGACCAGCCAATACTGCACCACTCATGAATTCGTTAAACCGCTTGATGACATCTTGCTCATCGTCTGCATTCTGGACCATGTCATCAGTAATGCTCGTCAAATTAATCGTAACTTCACTTAATGAGTGGTGCGGGTTAATGAACTCATCGAATCGCGCGATAACCGTTCCCTCCTTCATGCGCACGGCACCAATCTCGATGATTGTGTCGTAAACCGCAGAGAGCCCGGTTGTTTCCACGTCAAAAATCACGTATTCAGTCGTAGTGACTTCTTGATCAGCCGGATTAACGACCAACCGTGAGTGGTCGTCCACCATGTTGGCCTCTACCCCGTAAAGAATCTTAACACCGTACTTTTGCCCCGCGGCGTGGGCATCCGGAAAGGCCTGGGCACCACCGTGGTCGGTAATTGCCATTGCCTTCTGGCCGAATTTTGCCGCCATTTTGACGAAATCAGCCACGTTGTTCGTAGCATCTAATTGACTCATATTGGAATGGAGGTGAAATTCTACGCGCTTTTCATCACCAGCATACTCTTCGGTCCGACCAACATGTTCGACCAGTTCAATCTGATTCACGTTAAAGACTAGGTCACGCATGTAGGTATCTTCTTGGACATTGCCCTTCAGCTTGGCCCAAGCACCTGATTTAATGCTCTTCAGCGTCTCCACCTCATCGTCGTCCTTTGCAAAGCGCTTGAATGAAAGCGAGTCGGTGTAGTCTGTAATCTCCCCCGTGACAATGTAGCGACCGCTGCGCAGCTGTCTCAGCTCAATCTTGAAGATATTACCCTCAACAACCAGGTTGGACATCTCCTCTTGTATCTCATGCATCTGCGTTACTTTGGCATTCCCAATCTTATTACCAATGACACTGCTTTTTGTGGCCCGAACTTGTCTTTCCTTCTGACTTTCCTGCTCCAACAAAACGCTGCTAATAGCTTGTTCATGTGCAGCGTGCGCCTCTTGTAAGCTCAGCAGGTTTGACTGAAAGGCCGCATCGTCGATGGCCGTCGTCAATTTTTGTTTACCAAAACCATACTGCGCAATTTCAGTGGCAAAATCACTCAGAATCTCCGCAGTAAATAAGCCCTCAACCACGCTGTTGTCTACCTTAATAGCTAACTCATTATTCACATAGTCCGGACTATACTTCTTGATGATTTCCTTTTGCGCCATATTTAATACGGCACTTTGGCCAACAATATAATGCCAATAATTATTCAGCTCTGTGAGGTTGCTACCAACCTCGTTATTCTCCGTCTGAACCACGACACCAGTTTCAACAATGCCGCTGAAATGGTGCTCGATGTCTTTGATTAGCTCGACGAAGCTACTAAATTCTAGTACCTGGTTAAAAAAAAGATGGAAAATCCACTTTCGTTCTTGACTGTAGATGTCCACCTTCTGTATGGCGCCTGAATTAAGTGTAGCTTGGTCGAACCCCTCAGTTGGAAACTTAATCTGTTCCAATAATTTTTGAAAAAGTTCTTGTTCTTTACTCACGAAATTACCCTATTTCACTATTAATATAATTTTCTAATTCCGTCAATTTGACCTCAGTCGAATCTTGCTCACCGGGATGCTTAACTTCGATAATTCCCTCAGAGGCTTTCTTCCCAATGATCACCCGAACAGGTGCGCCGACTAAATCAGCATCGGCAAACTTCACCCCTGCTCGCTCATTTCGCTCATCATACAACACGTCGTACTTGTCTGATAATGACTGATACAAGTCATTGGCGACCTTCGTCTGATCGGCATCATTCATCTTCATCTGGATTAAATGAACCTCAAACGGTGCCACGGTTTTTGGCCAAGCTATACCACGCTCAGTGTAGTTCTGCTCAATAATGGCAGAGAGCAACCGGGAAATACCAATTCCGTACGAACCCATGATGACAGGCTGTTCCTTTCCGTTTTCGTCTAGGAAATTAGCATGAAAGTCTTTGGTATAACGAGTACCCAGTTTGAAAATATGACCAATTTCTATTCCTCGGGTAAACTTTAATGGCTCATGTCCAATTGGATCCAGCTCGCCCTCCTCAGCCAATTTAACGTCATAAAACTGGTCGACGAAAAAGTCACGTCCCAAATTAACATTAGCCAACTGATAGTCGGTTTCATTCGCACCGACGACGAAATTAGTCAAATGTTCAATCGTCTCATCGGCGATTACCATATCAGCAAACGTGGCGTTTACTGGACCGATACCACCGGGCATGATTCCCGTTAGTTCTACGACCTCAGCATCCGTCGCCACGTGTAACTCATTTGCGTCAATGATATTGGTTAATTTCACCTCATTAATTTGCTTATCACCACGGATGAGGACCAGTACCAGCTTGTCGTCCGCACGATAAAGCACACTCTTAACAATTTTGGTATTTGGCACCGCCATAAACTCGGCTAAGGCGGTAATTGTCTTGATACCCGGTGTATGGACCTTCTCAATCTCCTTTGGTTCCTCTGTTGTCACCTCAAGTGAATCAATACTCTTCGCCATCTCGATGTTGGCTGCGTAACCACCGGCGGTATAGGCAATCGTATCCTCACCAACAGCCGCAGGTGCTTGGTATTCGGTTGAATCGGAGCCACCCATGGCACCCGCATCGGCAATGATGGCCATCGTTTTTAGGCCCACTCGATCAAAGACATTTTGAAACGCCTGACCTACCTCTTGATACTGTACGTCCAATTGTTCTTCGTTGGCTGCAAAACTATAGGCATCAAGCATGATGAACTCGCGCCCCCTTAGTAAACCAAAGCGTGGTCTGTTCTCATCCCGAAATTTGGTCTGTATTTGGTAGAGAGTCAGCGGCATTTTCTTATAGCTACGTAGTTCCTCCGCCACAATCTCGGTAAAGGTCTCCTCATGAGTAGGTCCAAGAATTGATGGCCGTTCGTGTCGGTCCACTAACTTGAAAAGGTTAGGACCGTAACTCTCATACCGTCCAGATTCTTGCCAAAGTGATGCAGGTAGAAAAATCGGCATTAACATTTCTGGTGCATCAATCTTCGCCATTTCTTCACGAACAATATTAGATATCTTAGTGAGAACCAGATTTGCTAATGGCAAATATGAATAGACTCCGGCTGTTACCTGGCGAACATATCCACCTCGGAGCATCAGCTGGTGGCTGACTGCCTCGGCATCTGCAGGCACCTCTTTTAATGTTGGCATGAAAAATTTCGATTGACGCATAATAACCTCGTATTTTTATATTTATAATTTAGCTGGATTAAACGCACTATTTGATAAAGTAGCGGTAGATATCATTACCAGTGACAGCAATGATCAAGAGCAGGAGTAGGCCAAAGCCAATCAGGTTCACAATTCCCTCTTTTTCCACCGGAATCGGCTTACGCCGGAACAATTCAACGATGTTCAGCAGCAACTTACCACCGTCTAATCCGGGAATCGGTAATAAATTGACGATACCCAGGTTAATGGAAATTGAAGCTAGAAACGCCAATACATACGTAAATCCAAGCTTAGACATCTGTGCCGTCTGAGAGTAGATACCCACCGGTCCAGAGAGCTTATTCAGACTGAAGCTAGCGACCAGGTTGCCGAGTGCACGGAAAATCATCGTGGTCGTGTCCACGGCCATGCTAAATCCCCGGTTGACTTTGGCACCAATGGCGTTGTTGCTTGCTGGGTAAATGCCTACCTGTGCGACCTTTTGGCCGGCGGTCTCCACAATCTTTGGCTTCACCGCAAAACTCTTTGTTTCGGTTCCACGCTTGACTGTAATTCGAACGTCTTTCCTACCCGCTCGGTCGATTTCGGCGGGAATCTGATCCCAACTTGTAATTTTTGAACCATTAATTGTTGTAATCTGGTCACCCGCCTTCATGCCTACCTGCGCGGCAGGTGAATTTGGGACCGTTGATTTAATACTTGTCGTTAGCGGCCCTGTCGTCGACAGAGACCAAATCATGAACACGACAAATCCCAATAAGATATTCATCAACGGACCGGCAATGTTCGTTGCTATTTTTTGCCAGATATTTGCTTCTTGAAACTGGGTATCACGTGGTGCAATGATTAGTTCCGAGCCAGTCTGGTCAATAATTGTGGCGTCATGATCCACGTTGTAGGTCTGGAGGTTGTCCTCTGCGCCATTCTCGTACCCCTCAATCGTGAGCGTATCAACCAAATCAGCATTCTTGACCTGGACCGGAATGCCCTCGATTGGTAAATCCGACTCTGAGGCGTCGATTCGATTGACCAAATCGTGTTCATTTTTGGCAAGCACGACGGTTTTGCCGGGATCAATCTCTGCAGCATCGTCAGGACCCGCCAGCCGGACGTAACCACCGAGAGGCAGCCAACGAATGGTGTAAGTCGTCTGATGATACATTTTCTGAAACAGCTTTGGCCCCATGCCAATCGAGAACTCGCGCACGAGTACCCCGGATTTCTTGGACACGATAAAATGACCGAATTCGTGAACGAAGACGAGGATTCCAAAGACAACGATAAAAATGAGAATACCACTCATAGACATACCTACTTTTCTGGTTATTGTGTTCTACATTCTACAGCAACAGCAAAAATGCTGCTACTGGTAAAACGAACAAGAGACTGTCGAAACGGTCAAGAATCCCACCGTGACCTGGCAATATTTTACCAGAATCCTTCACGCCATAATGTCTCTTATACGCCGATTCCACCAAGTCACCAAGTTGACCAACAATAGAAAGAATCACGGCAAAAATGATTAGCAAGAGCGAGTTGTAGCCCGTGTTGACAAATGAAACATAGATAGCCGCTAAAATCACGGCAGCAACAGAGCCGCCGAGGCTACCCTCCCAAGTCTTATTGGGACTAATTACAGGCCAAAGCTTGTGCTTGCCAAATTTTCGTCCAATCATATAAGCACCAATATCCGTTGTCCAGACGATTACTAGGAGGTAGCCGAGTAATGCCAGGCCGTTATCGGCGTTTCTGATTGCTGCCAAGAAGTGGAAACCAGTACCAATATACAAAGCAGACAACGTTAGAATACCAGCATCGTCATAGTTGAACTTATTCTTTGAGACAACAATGTGAACGAGCATCAACATCACGAAGATGAAGAAGACATCAGTTCGGCTCAATGCATCTGGTAAGAAGTTGAAGAACGCGTTTGGTACGGCAAGTGTCAGTGCAGCAAGTGTAGACAGGATAAATTCAAAGGAAACGATAATTCGTTTTCTCATGATGAAGATCTCTGAAATACCAACCACAGCAAGTGCGGCCGCCACAATATCGATGGCAATTCCGCCGAACCAGAGTACTGGAATAAAGAATATCAAGGCCACTACAGCCGTAATTACACGTTGTCTCATCTATCTAACCCACTTTTAGTTATTTTGTTTGAATAATAATTAGTCGAATTGTACTACTTATCTTTGACGCCACCAAAACGGCGATCGCGACCCATGAAGTCATCCACCATGTCATTCAGATCATCCGTGGTGAAGTCAGGCCAAAACTTGTCGGTAAAAATCATCTCAGTGTATGCAAGTTGCCAGAGCAGGAAATTCGAGATGCGCTGCTCACCACTGGTCCTAATTAGGAGGTCAGGATCGGCGAAGTCACCGAGATTTGCGGTCATCATCTGCTCTGCTACCTTCTGCTCGTCGATGTCGGTTGCTTTTAGAGTGCCGGCCTCAACCTGTTCAGCTAGTTGCTTCGTTGCAGCGACAATTTCACGCCGTGAACCGTAGTTGAGTGCGAAGTTCAGAATCAAACCCGTATTGTTCTTCGTGGTCTCCATGGCACGTTCAGTCACCTGGCGTGTCTTCTCAGGTAATTCACCCAAAAAGCCCATGACATTCACACGGACGTTTTCGGCCATGAGATCAGGCATGAACTTATCGAAGAAATCTATTGGTAAACGCATCAAATAGTTGACCTCTTCGGTCGGACGCGACCAATTCTCGGTCGAGAATGCGTATAGTGTCAGAACTTTGATGCCTAAGCGATTAGCAGCCTTTGTGATGGTTTTGACGTTCTCCATCCCCTGCTTATGGCCAGCAACACGTGGTAAGAAGCGTTTCTTCGCCCAACGTCCGTTGCCATCCATGATAATCGCTAAATGATTTAAATGCTTGTCATCCGAGTTTGTCATTACGTACCTGGATTATCCTTCTGTAATTTCCTTACTCTTCTCGGCAGCCAACTTGTCGATTTCCTTGGTTGCGTTGTTCGTAATGTTTTGTAGTTCGTTCTCTGAGTCATGCATTTCATCCTCAGAGATGTCACCGTTCTTTTGAGACTTCTTCAAGTCATCCATGAAGTCACGTCGCACGTTTCTGACAGCTACCTTAGCTTGTTCAGCCAATTTGCCAACTTCCTTTGCGATTTCTTGGCGACGTTCACTGGTCAATTGGGGAATAACAATTCGAATCACATCACCATCGTTTGCCGGTGTAATTCCTAGATCACTCGCAAGGATCCCTTTTTCAATGTCGCCTAAAGCGGTTTTGTCGTAGGGGTTCACTAACAGCACGCGAGGTTCTGGAATAGTGATTGAAGCAATCTGATTTAATGGGGTTGGTGCGCCGTAATATTCTACGTTCACCCGATCAAGCAAACTTGCGTTAGCACGGCCGGCACGAATGCCGCCCAAATCGCGTTCGAAGACAGCAATACTCTTCTTCATGTTGCTTCTTGCTGTGTCTAAACTGGTATTAGCCATTTATTTGTCTCCTCTGATTGTGGTTCCGATGTTCTCGCCCAGGACAACCTTCTTGATGTTGCCTGGCTCGTTCATATTAAACACGATTAGTGGAATCTCTGTGTCCATAGAAAGTGAACTTGCAGTTCTGTCCATGACGCGGAGGTCCTTATTAATAATATCAAGTTGAGTCAATTCTTCAAACTTAACTGCATCTGGATCAACCTTAGGGTCGGCTGAGTAGACACCGTCAACGTTGTTTTTAGCCATCAAAATCACGTCGGCTTCGATTTCAGCGGCACGGAGTGCAGCAGTTGTGTCAGTTGAGAAGTAAGGGTTACCTGTACCACCACTGAAGATCACGACGCGGCCCTTTTCAAGGTGACGAACGGCACGACGACGGATGTAAGGTTCAGCGACCTGGCGCATCTCGATTGAAGTTTGCACGCGAGTTGGGACACCAGCGTGTTCCAAACCGTCTTGGAGTGCAAGTCCGTTCATAACAGTGGCCAACATACCCATGTAGTCAGCTTGGGCACGGTCCATACCCATCTTAGCACCTGTCTCACCGCGCCAGATGTTACCACCACCACAGACGATGGCAATTTGGACGCCCATTGAGTGGACAGTCTTGATTTCTTCAGCAAGGTCCTTGATGACTTCGGGATTAATACCGAAACCGTCCTTGCCGGCTAATGCTTCACCACTAACCTTCAGAATTACTCGTTTGTATTTAATATCGCTCATGAAATACCTCCTAATATGCTTTAAATATTCTAACATAAATAGCGCTAATAGTTTTGAAAATTTCGCGCTGAAAATCGATTATTAAAGAGTCTTAATATCTGGATAATACATTGTAATTGTAGCACGACTTCACTTTACCACAGCCGACTGTATTATAGGAGAAAACGATATAATGAAAAGAGTTGACAGCGAGCTCTAGCATAGTGTTATACTTTGAGTACGAAAAAAGACAGAAGGAGGATGAGACCTTCTGCCTTAGGCAATTTCGGGCTCTATAATTTCTGTAGTGGGTAAATCCACCATGGAAATTATGGAGCCTTTTTGAGTATATACAAAAAGTCCCATATGACCTATAATGAAAAGTGCTCAAACTATCATTTTAGAAAGACTCATATGGAACAACTAAATCTTATCACAAATTTTCTCAGAATTAAAGACAAAAATATCACTATCACTGATGAATATGATATGGGGACTCACTTAGAACTCCACGGTCACTTGGACTACACAGCCCCTAAATGCCCAAAATGCAAGGGACAAATGGCTAAGTACGACTACCAGAAAACTTCTAAAATCCCCTACCTAGAAACTGCTGGCTACCCTTTACTTATCCGTCTTCGAAAGCGTCGGTTCAAGTGTAAAGATTGCGGAAAAATGGCGGTCGCTGAAACTCCTCTTGTCAAGAAGAACCACCAAATCTCTGTCGCTGTTAACCAGAAAATCGCACAATTACTCATCGAAAATCAAGCAATGAAACATATTGCACACAGGCTATCAATTTCAACATCGTCAGTTATGAGAAAGCTCAATGAGTTCAAGTTTGAAACGGATTGGAATACCCTACCTGAGGTGATGAGTTGGGACGAGTATGCCTTCAAGAAGGGGAAAATGAGCTTCATCGCTCAAGATTTCGACTCCCTAAATGTCATCGCCATTCTCGACGGAAGAACTCAAGCAACCATCCGAAACCACTTTCTACGCTATCCTAGAAAGGTTAGAAATCGGGTCAAAGTGATTACCATGGATATGTTTAGTCCCTATTATCAACTTGCTAAACAGCTTTTTCCAAATGCAAAAATTGTACTCGATCGCTTTCATATCGTGCAACACCTTAGTCGTGCTATGAACCGTGTCCGTATTCAAATTATGAATCAATTCGACAGAAAATCCCAGGAATACCGATCCTTGAAACGTTACTGGAAATTGATACAACAAGATAGCCGTAAACTCAGCGATAAACGATTTTATCGACCTATGTTTCGAATGCATTTGACTAACAAGGAAATCCTAGAAAAACTCCTATCCTACTCTGATGAACTCAGACAGCACTATGAACTCTATCAATTTCTCTTGTTCCATTTCCAAGAGAAAAACTCAGATCATTTCTTCAGTCTCATCGAACAGGAAATAGCCACTGTTAATCCTATTTTCCAGACGGTATTTAAGACATTTCTAAAGGATAAGGACAAGGTTTTAAACGCCATGGAATTGCCTTATTCAAACGCCAAACTGGAAGCTACCAATAATCTCATCAAAGTCATTAAGAGAAATGCCTTTGGTTTCAGGAACTTTGAAAACTTTAAAAAACGGATTTTGATTGCATTGAACATAAAGAAAGAGAGGACGAAGTTCGTCCTCTCTAGATGTTAGCTTTTCATCTACCCACTACAGTTGACAAAGAGCCAAAATAAGATCCCCTATCGACAGGGGACCTTATTTTTTAGGAAGGAAACACACTTATTTTAGACCATCTTTGGTATAATGGCCATCTACTTTAAAATCAAAACCAACTGAAACCGGGAATTGAATAGTAGAATTTGGTTTATTAAATAATAATTTTACATTAGAATTTGCATATTCTTCTTGTAAATCGATATAGAAGTGACCTTTGCTATCTTTCAACATAGCTTGACCAGGCCAAGCTCCCAAAGGCAGTTGAATTAAATTACCATAATAGGCATAGACATTTGCAGCACTCCATCCACCAGGATTTTCAAAGGTAATACGGGTAAAGCCTTCGGCAACTGGTTCTGGTAAAACTGCTCTATGGCTACCGTCTATTTCATAGACTTGTCCAAGTTCCAAATCATAGCCAGGTTTATTTTGAGCTGGAAATTGAACTTTTGTATCAGGATTATTGAAAATTACTTTACCACCTGCAAATTCTTCACCAAGCTCAATATAATATCCGTACTCATCTTGACTCATTTCTTTACCTGGCCAATTGCCAACGAGTGGTACACCTTTATTATCATAAACATAGGTGTAGACCTTAGACCAACCTTGTGAATTGTTGAAGTAAACACGGTTGGCAATTTGTTGCTCGATGTCTGGGACTTTTGTACCGACTTCAACTACTTGTGTTACTGGCTCTTTGCTAACTGTTTCACTGATTTTTGTCTTAGAAACAAGTTGATCACCAATGTACTCTGAACGGTAAGTTATTGTCTTCACTCCGTCTTGACCTTCAACGCGAGTTACTTTCTGTCCTTTTTTAAGTTCAGGATTGTCTACATACTCTGTTTCAAATGGAATTGGAAGCTCTTCATTTTCTTCTTTGAACTCGCTTTCAGGTTTTTCGGCAACTAAACCATCTTTAGAATATGTTCCGCCTGATTTAAATTCAAAACCAAGGGATTGTGGATACTGTGCTCCTTTGTTGTTAGAAAAGAGTACTTTTACGCCATCAGTCTCGTATGATATTGGAAGAGTGATGGCTAAAAGACCTGTACCATCTTTTTCCATCTTAGTTCCTGGCCATGCGCCCAACAATTTATCACCTTTGGCATTATACATATATACAAAGACATCTGTCCATTTATCTGGATTTTCAAAGCGAATGGTTGTATTGGCATTCGGATCTTCTTTTGTAAAGCGATAAACGGATTGAACTGTCTCACCTTTAGCGTTTTTAGCAGATAATGTAACCGTTACTGTTTCACCAAATTGCACTTGACTTCCGATTGTAATGACTTTTCCATTTTCAAATTTAATTGGAGCGCCATTATTGACAGAATAGGTAGCCTCACTAGTATTAGAAGTTTGTAATGTAAGATTTAATGTATCTGTCAAGAAAGTATGGCTGCCTTCTTGATATCCTTGAACTGACAAGGATGCTAGATTATCATCACCTTTTGTTAATACTAATACTGATCGTCTCGCAATGGAACCACTTAATCGTCCGTTCGAAACAGTGTAGGTTTTACCAGAAATTTGGTCTTTATAGGTTCCATTCGCCAATTTTGTCTCAGTATTTAAGCTTTTCTCACTGTCGGAAAGGTTTGCAATTACTGCGCCTTGAGTGCCTCGTTCAATCATGGCAACGTTTGTATCACCATTCGGGTTCCGAATATATTCTGATTGACCAACCATGGCATTATGGAATTTGTTTACTGCTACAATCGTAGGGTCTTTATAAAGATTGCTACCCGCATCACCGAGTTTAGTTTGTTCAGGGAAACGTACACCATTACCGCCACCAACTGGACGTGAGAAGAATAGAGGTGTACCTTTGGCGCGTGCAGTAATCATTGCCCAGCCAAGTTTCAAATCTTCATCGCTCATCCAAGCTGATTCAGATTCACTATCCGTCTTTCCGTTTGCATATGTATCGTGAGATTCGACCCAAAGTACGAGTTTAGATGGATCTACTCCTGCTTGGTAGTTGCCAAGATTTCCAGCATTGGCATTTCGATTGCGGAGCATGTCTCGGATAGAGTGCCCATATTGGGATGCAGTAATGCTCATCAAGTTCGCATAATCTGCATCACGTGAAATATTGTCTTGTAACACTTCACCATATTGGAACTCAGAACCATTATTTAATATAACATTCCAGAAATTACTACCAAATTCGCTAGGATATTCTCCTGGTAATTCGATATGTTTTGCAGCATCATAACGAAATCCATCCGCTCCATCAGCAACTGCATTTTTTAAGAATTTCAACAAATACTGTTGTACTTCTGGATTTTGTGTATTCCATTCCCAGAGCTGAAGCAGAGAGTTTTGAGTTACATCCCAACGACTCCCCCAGTTTTCAATTAAAGTATTTCCATGAGTCCATTTTGGAATGGATTTAACTTCTGAAGAGATCGCATTATAATCAGAAGTAGTATGATTCAGTACTGCATCAACTATAATTTTTATACCATACTGCTCTGCGACACGATTCATCTCGATAAATTCAGCTTCAGTCCCAAGCTGATAGTTACCAATCGTATAGGCGGTTGGTTGATAATGATAATACCATTGCTCTGTAAATTTCTTATCTCCACCATTTCCAACAACTACAGCATTAATTGGGGATGTTTGAACACTTGTATAGCCTGCTTCTTTAATGGCCGCCATATTTTCTTTGATAGAATTAAACGACCAACACCAAGCATGCAAAACAGTCCCATCTTTCATTGAAACCTGCTGGTTGGAGCTGGCAACGATTGTTTCACCATTTACTGAAGTGATTGTGAATGCCTGTTCAATTCCAGCAAACATGGATAAAACCAGGGTAACACTAACTACTTTTTTTACCAGTTTGGATAGTATTCTCTTACTTTGACTTTGATCAGCCATATAAACCTCCTAAAAAATAATAAGAAAACGTTCGCATTTTCTTGAAAAAATATATCTACAGTTGATGACCTTGAACCTAGCAATCAACTGTAGAGGAATAAGTACTCTCCTTTCTTTCAAAATTAAATCATTCGCCAAATGCAAACGGTTGCAAAATTATAATATCATATTTGTTGGTTAATTTCAAACAGCTAAAAAATCATGAAAAACCGCTCTGTATCAGGTTTTACTGTCAATTTATGCTACTTTAGGGAAAATTTTGTTACCGTTAACAATTTCGTGAAAAGTTGTTTAAGTCTTAATCTTTTGGATTAAGGCTTTTTTGATTTGGTATTGGAGATAACGTAAAACAGAGTTGACAGCGAGCTCTAGCATAGTGTTATACTTTGAGTACGAAAAAAGACAGAAGGTGGATTGGACCTTCTGCCTTAGGCGATTTCGTGGAAAACTACTTAAGTCTTAATCTTTTGGATTAAGGCTTTTTTTGATTTGGTTAATCAACCAATCAATTGATTTTAAGCCATCAACTAGTATCTTCACTAATTTCAAAAAGTTGAATAAATCCAACTAATCCGTTTACACTTTCCATTCTTCTCATGGCAATACCCCCTTTAATTCTAGAAATCTTGTTGGAGGTGGCCACGAAACGCCATACAATAAACTACGCGAAATATAGGCGATTCTGTTTAAGAATTTAAAAAAGCTTCCAACTTTACATAAAGTTTGGAAGTTTGTTTTTAAATCTTAGCATTCAAATACACAATCTCAGTCTCAATCGAAAAACCTGCTTTTTGATAAACGTGCAATGCGCGCGGATTATCGGCATCAACACCAAGTGTCAGAATGCGTGGTTCACGCTTAGTCAGCTCATTGACAGCCAGTTTCACGAGTTCGGTACCGTAACCATTATTCTGGTAGTCAGGATCAATCTCGAGCGAGAACAGGTAATAGCCATCCGACATGTCGACGCTTGTCGAACCCAGCAGCACGCCATTCTTCTTCAGCACATAAATCAGCATTTCAGGCTTGGCCATCGTATTAATGTAATGCTGCGGACCAGGCTTCTCGGTCTCCTCTTCACCACCAAAAGCGCGGCGACTCAGCTTAACCATCGCAGGAATCAAATCTTTGGTCATCACTGAAAGTTCGAGCTCATCGTCCGTCGGCAAAGGCGTTGTGGGTGGATTCATGCTAAGCTGAAATTCAGTAGCAGGATTAATCTCAAGGTTCGTATTCTTTATGAATTCAGGATTTGCATCTAGAAAGCGACGTTCAGTGACAAACGAGTATTTGCTATAGCCAAACTGTTTCAGAGTAGCTTCAACTTGCTTACGTAGCTCAGTTGCTACTCCTTGTCGTCTATATTCTGGATGCACAATCAAGAACACTTCTGTCCCCGCATCATCTGGCCGAACATCAGCGTAGATTGCGGCAACTCCAACCAGCGCATCCCCTTCATATGCTAAAATATCATTCTGCATCTCAGGGAAATAGTTGTACATATTGCTGACAAAAGGCAAGCGTTTGGTACCGTCGTGTTGTTGGGCAGCAGTGACAAGTTCATTGATTTGGATTTGTTGGGAATGGGTTAGGTTGTTGGTGGTTATGGTGTTCATACATTGACTCTACTTTTCTTATTGGTATGTTAAATTTGAAATGTTTTTAGCGGGTAAAAATCATGTGGTTAACTATTATTAGTGATCGACTCTCTCAACTTTTCTTTTACTGTAGAATGACTTATTAAAGTCTTCTAGATTAGCTAATTTTTCAATTTCTAACCCTATTTCTTTTACCAGATTTACAACAAGCGCATTGCCCATTGCGAAATATCGATTAGGTGTTGTAACACCTTCAAGTTTGGTCCAGTTTTTTGGAAATGTATTTATCTTTTCAGCTTCTACAGGTGAAATCAAACGTAGTTTACCATTTCCTGGATCCATTATAACATGACTCATTCTCGATACAGTATGCTCAGATGTGACCATAGTTCTAGCTGGCTTATCAAGTGAATCAGGATATGGGATAGCCCCCATTCCGTATCTATATTCAAATCCAGTTTTTGAAATCTTGGTTGTTCTAAATCCAGCTTTTAGTTCTGTAAATTTAGCCTTTTTTTCAGGAGTTAGATATAGACTAATATCTTCATTGTTCGGCTCGATTATTTTTTTAAGAGGCAATGCCTTCTTCAATTTCGGCTCGTAATCAGCCATTACAACCTCACCATCAGTCATAAAGCCTGTTTTTTTGAAACCCCTTTTGACCAGAAACTTCTGAGAAAATTCAGGTAAAGACTTGTACTGATTCAAATCAACGAATTCGATATTCTGAACACTTTTATTCCTTAATGTACTCGTTAATGGTGCCATCGTCATTAAGAATTCCTCGACTTCAAGAATACTATCTTTGTTTACCCTATGAACAGTCTTCATAAATTCTGTATCTTCTCTAAATGCAAATATGAAGGTTCTTCTTCTTCTCTGGGGATGACCATAATCTGCAGCGTTAATCATTTTCCAAGTTGCCCCATAACCCAATCCGGCAAGTGTTTTTAGAATCATGCCGAAATCTCGACCAGGTTGAGAGCTTTTTACACCTGGAGAAGCTAATAATCTATCAACATTCTCCAAAAAAATAAATTGAGGCCATTTTTCTTCTATTACTTCTTTTATATCCCACCAAAGCACACCTTTTTTTCCATAAAGGCCTTCGGCTTTTGTGGATGCAACCGAATAGTCCTGGCAAGGAAAACCTCCGACAAGTAAATTCATGTCTGGAATTTTAGCTTTCTCAACCTCGGAAATATTTTCGTTTGTCACAAATGTTTTTGGAAATTTGTGTTTATAAATTTCATATGCAAATTGATTTAATCGCCCAGGTTCATATTGATCAGCCCAAACAACTTCAAACGCATCGCTTGCCCTGCGAAGTCCCAAATGAAAGCCACCAACACCAGCGAACATTTCTGCGACTTTTATTTTGGTTTCAGACATATCTATTTACTTATTCTCTTTCTCTCTTCGTCAATAATTTTAATAGCTTCGTCTATTTCATTATCAGGATATTCTTTAGATAAAGTATTATCATCAATTGCCGAATACATTATATTTTCTTTTTCTTTCAATCTTGCATAAATTTTCTCGTCGATATAGCCCGGACGGTCGCTAAAAGCATCTTCACCGGCGGTTTGTAAGTAGTAATATCGTGTATATTGATTATCTTTTAAGCCTAATCTGTGAATACGATCTCTAGACTGGAGCATAAAAGTAAGATTGAAATCATATTCGAAATATACAGCATCGTGAACAGACTGATGTAGCGAAATTGATTCGGCCAAGGTTTGTGGATTTGATACCAGAACCTGAATATTACCATCACGAAACTCATTTATCAATTCAACTCTTTGGTTTTTATCCGTTTCACCGTGAACAAGGTTCACACTAATTCCTTTATCTCTGAGTGAACTGGCAATTTTTTTAATGGTATCAACAAAAATTCCCCAAACCAAAACTTTTTTTCCTTCAGAAACAAGTTTAACAACTAAATCAATACCAGCAGCAAATTTAGGTGACATCATGCTAGCTAAATCAAATTTACTATAAGCATTGACAGTATTGTCTCCCAAAAGCTTTGAAAATTCTTTCTCAGATACACTACTCATCTGATCCATATCATTAGCATCATCACCGTTATCATATTTCATGAATTCACCATAATTAATCTTCTGAGTGACCAATGATGGATTGGTTGAAGCTTGAATTAAGCGAATCAAGATTGCCAGACTGGATTTCTCAGTCTGAAAAATAGATTCAGCGAGATCTCTCTGGCTTTCAGATGGTTTCACAATTTCAGTGATATCGGGGTCTGCTTCAGGAACCATCAAATCCTTTTTGTTAGTTCTCCAGAAAAATGGATGCAGCGATTCGTTTATCTCTTCAATCTTTCTTACATTTGGGTTGATTAGCTCATCTGTATCCCACCCAAAAAAAGATTTATATTCATTCGCATAAAGTATGTGTAGAAAGTTATAAATATCTTTATACGTGTTTGGAATAGGTGTTCCTGTTAATACGTATCTAAATTTTGGTAAATTAGCAATTTCAAGCGCCTTTTCTGCACGTACTCCTGTGGGATTTTTAATTCTGTGAACTTCGTCAAATACCAACATTGTTTTATCATTAATTAATTTTTTCAGCAAATCAGCGTAACGTGGTAATGATTCATAATTCAACAAAATCAAATTGCTGATTCCCCATCTGGTTTTTAGTTGATATTTAAAATCTGGGCTATTCTGAGAATCAATCTCTCTTAGCTCTTTCTTATTCCCAAATACTTCATGAAACTCATGTTTCCAACTTTCAAAGGCATTAATTGGCGATACAACTAAAATTCTTTCTAATTTTTCACTTTCAGGTGCACCTATTCTATTGAGGTACGCAAAAACTCCAAGTACCATTGCAGTTTTCCCTGAACCAGGAACGGAAAAATTTGCTGCTCTAGCCATCTCATACTCATAGTACGCAGCACGTAAATGTAGTGGGTTTAATGGCCTAGTAACTTCTGACTGAACTACTCGTTTGAATTGCTCAAAAGTACTCTGTTTAGTTTGCGGAAATTTTTCGAATTTGCCTTTATATACTTCGCCAAGTATCTTATATTGCTCAATTGAATATTTATTTCTGGATATAAACTGTTCGACAGCAGAAGATACAATTACGTTTATATCAAGTCTCTGCGCTCTCTGTTGTGTCACTCGAATAATACGTTCGATATCTTTATAGGTCGTGTTACTTTTAATGGTTTTGTTGTCATCAGCAAAAAAGGGAGTTAAATCACTTCCCTTTCTCAGTTTTCTATCTGTACTTGTTATCTGGTTCACTGTATTGTCAATACGTACAATTGTATTACCATACAATTGAAACGAAATTGTATTTTCAGGTATTTCTATCTTTCTGGTGTCCGAAGTAATTTCAAATTCTGGAATCGTTGCTTGGTCCTTATACTTTGCAATCTGTTCGTAGGTCAAATCAGATGCTTCAAGAACTTCAACTCTATCTTCTGTATTATTCCACAATCGTTCAAATCTCTCAGAAGTCTCTTGATTTCTAGACTGAATGTTTGAGGAACTATCCCAAGAAAAGTCTACATTGATACTTTCATAGTTACGACTAATACCACTCACGGTTTCGTTCATTGAGCCATTAAAATAGACACTTTCGGTACCAGAAGAAATGATACCAAATTTATCATGGAATATACCCTCAGTAGTAAGAGCCACTTTAACCTTAGCCAACCCCACAGCAATCATAAAAGCTAAGTTACCTAATTGTTTTTGTGTTTCTGGATTAAGTATCTCATTCTGTTCAGATATCTTTAAAGGCTCTAACTCAGTCAATAATGAGTAACCTTTTTTTATTTTTTCAAAATCTTCTTCTGTTATGTCCTTAGAGATAATAAATTGTGCTTGCCCATGGTTCTTTGCAAGTTGTTCCAGACCATCAATATATAAATCCATACCAGCACTCGTGAAGTATCCAGAAACACGTCGATAAAGTGTGGCTTCACTCAAAACTGGCTTATAAAAATCCTCTACTATATTTTCAGTGTATTGAGATTTTAGATTGCTTTTTAGTTTAGCGGAGAAAGTCATTTCATATTCAACTCTTTCTTTAACTTAAATAAAATATCTGTAATATCAGACATAACCTCCTTGGAATCCAGGTTCTCGTCGATGGTCATTTCTTTAAAATCATCAACAGAGATATCTTCTAAATTATCTCGAATATCCTCTAATTTAGTTAATGCTTTCTTTCTTTCCGAATCATTTTTGCCTTTATATATTAGCCTATTTGTAGATTGTTTTAGTTTCTCAACCTCCTCATGAATTTCATCGTCTTTATGTAGCACTGTTTGTAAGTCATTAGCCGTAGTAACTGGATGTTCTTCAAATTTATCGATAATTGAATCCATCTTATCATCAACAGCTTGAACATAGTGATCTAGCGATTCAGGATTTTTTAGGATATATTTCTTCAGATCACGCATATCCCTTGTTGCATCTTTACTATCTTGTTTAGTCTTTAAAACAGCTAAGTGTACCAATACAGCGTCGGTGATTGCTTCCTTTTCATCACTCTTTAGATTATTAATTGTACTCTCTATTTCTTCCAAAGGACCATCAAGTTTCAAATCTCTGGCCAAGTAAAATTTATCGATTGGATTACCACCTGGAGATATTAATCTTATAAACCTGATAACAAGGTTTGCAAGCCTTATGTCTCGATTTATTCCCTTTGTGTTACCAGCACCAGATGCCTTTCTATATTCTTCAACAGTCATCAGTTTTTCAACTTCAATAGTATTATATACATCGAAAATTCGATCGATTGGATCATAATTAACCCGTTCTTCTCTACCTAATTGAAGATCCAATTCTAATTCTTTGATTTTCTTTTCGTCAGTTTTAGTACTCAAATCTAGAGGCAGTATTATCGCATCAAATTCTTGTGGAAGATTTGTCTCCGTTTGATACATTCTAAGAGCTGTAAATCTTCTATTTCCATCAATAACTCTTCCATCTGGTAAGACAACTCCAGGCTCTTGCTGCCCTTTTTCTTTTATGGATTGTAATGTATCCTTTAATGCTTGAATGTTAGATTGATAAATAAATTTCTCAAATATTTTATTATACTGAGAATCTCCAGGTTCAGGAATCAATAATCCATTTTCTGCCTGAAATTGTTTGTATGTAGTATTAATACGTCCATTTTGATCATTATAATATAAATATTTTAGCGGTATCGAACACACTTCAAAATTATGATTGACAATTCCAGGTACTGATAGTTTTTTTATAACACCCGTCTTTTCGAGTTGATTTGCAGCTTTCATTTCCAATAAATCCATAGGTAAATCCCCCTTAGCATAATATTACCATAATTAAAATAACGTTAAACAGTTTAAAAAAATATATTCTCACTTCGGATTCAGCAGCTTAAATAAAGAAAACTAACCAAAGAACGAATTATTCAAAAAATAGACAAATTAATCTGCTCTTTCAAAGTCTGACTTTTGAGGATGACAGCGTCTGCCTATCAATTATTTTATTTTTTTGATTCAACATTCTTTTTCAGAGCCGCTCGCAGCTCATCGTCCACTGCATAGATGTACATGCCATTTACACCGCGCGTCAGAAGAACATTCAACTCGTTGTTTAAGAATTTTTCGGCAAAATCTTTCTTTTCACCGTTTTTCAATGTTCTTCTATTTGTTGCTTTCTTGCTCTTACTTGCTGTCTTATCAGTTATGATTCTGCCATTTCTGTACTTAACTGACGGACCAATAATAACCCCCGCATAATTCAGATCTGCACCTTGAATTGTAAAGGTTGACCCAACTTCATTAATTGATTCTGGTATTTCAGCCCAAGCGTACTTCTTATTTTTCTTAACAGCAGGTAATTGCAGATTCCACGGCATTTTCCAATCACCAATTTCCACATACCAATATGGTTTGGTCTTGTCTTCAGGAGCTTTTGCATTTTTGTACTCCCAATCAAATGTAGCAATAATCCGTGACAATCCTTTTTTCTCATCACTTGCTTTCTTGCGTATAAGTCTTTCTAACTCTTCAGGCGTATCCATAATCTGTAAATCATACTCTTCGTCATACATGAGTTTTCCAATCTCATGATTATCAATAAGATTTCTGATCCAAGCTACAGTAGTTTTATTGGCATGGATTCTCTTCTGATTAAGTAGGTGGAACATGTTATTACCTGCATCTTGAATAATGTTATGTACCTCTTCAACTGAACGATATTGTTCTGCAGTAAGTACTTGACTTGGGTCATAAACCATAATTACTACTCTGGCTTTTTTTCGAATATCTGCCAGTTGATCCTTACCTTGATAACTCTGTTTACCTTGTGTCCATAATAGGTGTGCCTCATCAATTAAAACAACATCTGCTTTTTCAATATCTTTATTGTTGATGAAGCTTGTTGGCTTCATTACAACAGGATGGTTCTTACTATGCAAACCGAGCTTCGTCATTATTTCGTCATAAACTTTAACCTGTTCATCGTGATTAACAAGTAAGTAGTTGTTCTTATTACCAAATATGACAGATTCTGGGTCCTTGGCATCCATAGATAAATCATAAAACAGACTGCTCAATAGAACTGTCTTTCCAGTGCCTGCATCCCCACTAATAACAATAAGCTGATTATCTTCATCCCTTGAGAATATTTCAATTAACTTGAGATAAACTGAATTTTTTAAGTTTGTCTGGTCTTTATCCAGTTTATGGAAAGGTGATGCCTTGAACATCGCTGAATCTCGCACAACCTGTTCAATTGGAAATAGAGTTTTATTGATTTCATTTAACTTTAGCCAGATTTCGGAAAATACATTATCTAAAAACTCAGAGGTGTAGTATGCTGACTGTTCATTTGTTCGTCTGTTGAATACTTGATTTACATGTTCAATCGCAGACATATATAACATAAGCTTATTTTCTATATCGAGTGTTAGTGATTTATTGAAAATCGGATCTCCAATAACAAGCATTTTTGAACTATTTGATTTGGACAATCTATTCCAACGTTGATCTGTTTCGTCTCTAGTATCATTGGTTAAATGCTCAACTGTTCTTCGTTCAATATTATTGGTTTCACCGATATATACATCATAATTTTTTGATTTTTTATCAGTTGAATTAATGATGTAAACAGTTGGATACTCAAATAGATACTTATGATTCTTATCCTTAGACTTATGCAAACTTTGTTTTAAAACAGTCAATTTTCTACTATCGTATTCAACTTCCTTTATAACTGGTTCGAAATTTAATTTACTCTTGTTTTCTTTATTCATCTTGTTTTTCCGGCTCAGAAAATTTCCATTTGCGATTCTTATTCATATTTAGTTTCTTCTCAACTAAATCCATTGGATTAACGCCAAGCTTCTCACACATATAGAATGTGTAAGTTAAAACGTCAGCGAGCTCCATCTCAAGGCTATCTTTCTTATTGTCAGATTCAGTTGGATCTTCACTCCATTGAAAATGTTCTAACACTTCACTAGCTTCAATGTTCAATGAGATAGCAAGACTCTTTAAATTATGATATTTTTGCCAGTTTCGACTATTTCTAAATTCAATTAAATCCAAAATCACCTTTTCATAATCCATTTAAACTCTCCGATTCTTTGCTGAAGTTGTTGAATTAATTTGTAATTACTCAAAATTACCTTAATGCAATTTTACCATTAGATGTGATTGTAACAAGGACAAAATAAAAAGACTTCAGGTTGCATGAAGTCTAGAATTCAGATTTTGCTAACTAGAGCGCTTTAGTGAATGAATCATCTGTTGGTTTTTATTAAGTTGGTGCATTATCTGGCTTCTGATTTCAACTTCGTAATCTGGATTACCACTTTCAAATATATTTTGTGCACGCTTTGCGTATCCAACCATTGAATATTTTTCACCATACCTTGAGCCAACTTGTACATTGCGGAACTTGTAAAATCGAGAATGATTTCACTATTACTTACATACTCTTTGTTTTCAGATAAGTAAAACTCTTTTATTAGTGGATTAATATATTTTGTTAACTCCACGAACTTTTTAGACACAATAATATCCCCTATTAGTTTTCCGAAATAAAATTTTTAAACATATATTAATTATAAAGTATGGCATTCTATCCCAAATAATCAAGTTAATTCAAATTTAGACAAAAAAATACTCCGCAGCATTCCGCTACGGAGCATCTTTGAATTCAATGTTTAATTAGTTCTTGATTTGGCTCATAACTTCTTCAGCAAAGTTATCTTCTTTTTTCTCGATACCTTCACCAACTTCGAAACGTACGAAGCTAGCAACTGAACCATTCTTTTGCTCGACGAACTTACCAACAGTCAAATCTGGATCCTTAACAAATTCTTGGTCAACTAAACTAATTTCTGACAAGAACTTGTTAATCCGACCTTCAACGATTCTAGGAATGATGTTTTCAGGCTTGCCTTCGTTCTTAGTCTCCTCAGTAACTACTTCAGTTTCGTGTGCCAATACATCAGCAGGAACGTCTTCTCTTGTAGTGTACTTAGGATTAATTGCAGCAACGTGCATAGCAACGTCACGTGCAGTCTCATCGTCTGCACCATGGAGAGTTACGAGAGAAACAATGGCACCACCATTGTGCTTGTAACTACCAAAGTGGTCATCGTCACCCTTCTTCACGATTTCGAACCGGCGCAAGGTAATCTTCTCACCGATTACGGCTGTAAGGTTAGTGATTTCGTCAGCAACAGTGCTGTCACCTAATGGTAAAGCAAGTGCGGCTTCAAGGTCAGCTGGTTCGTTGGCCAAAATTGCAGTAGCAACTTGGTCCATCAAAGTAGTGAACTTGTCGTTAGTTGCAACGAAGTCAGTTTCTGAGTTCATTTCAACTAAGATAGCTTTGTTACCATCAACAAGCACTTCAGCTAAACCTTCAGCAGCGATACGATCGCTCTTCTTAGCAGCCTTAGCTACACCTTTTTCACGTAAAACGTCAACGGCCTTTTCCATGTCACCGTCAGTTTCAACTAGTGCCTTCTTAGCATCCATCATGCCAGCACCTGTTTTTTCACGCAATTCTTTAACTTGAGCGGCTGTAATTGCCATAGTCATTGTACCTCCATCGTTAAATTATTTTAGGAAATAGTTCGCTTATAAAAGCGTCTAATTATTTGTCTTCTGATTCAGCAACAACGTCTTCAATTGACTTTTCGTCAGTTGATTCTGCAGCTTCTTGTTGAACAGGGGCATCAGCTTGGCTTTCACCTTGCTTACCTTCAATAACAGCGTCTGCCATTGCAGCAGTGATCAAACGTACGGCACGGATAGCGTCATCGTTTGATGGGATAATAACGTCGATTTCATCTGGATCGCTGTTAGTATCCACCATGGCAACAATCGGAATATTCAACTTACGTGCTTCTTGAACAGCGATTCTTTCCTTCTTAGGATCAACGATGAAGATTACATCTGGAATTCTTGGCATATCAGCGATACCACCAAGGAATCTTTCAAGCTTCTCTTGTTGCTTAGTAAGAAGTGCAACTTCCTTCTTTGGTAATACGTCGAAAGTACCATCTTCAGCCATCGTCTTCAATTCCTTCAAACGCTTGATCCGACTTTGGATAGTATTCCAGTTAGTCAAAGTACCACCCAACCAGCGTTGGTTGATGTAGTATTGACCAGCACGTGTTGCTTCTTCAGCGATAGCTTCTTGAGCTTGTTTCTTAGTACCAACAAAAAGGAATACGCCACCGTCTTCAGAAACGGCCTTGACATAGTTGTAGGCATCTTCAGCCATCCGTACTGTCTTTTGTAAGTCGATGATGTAAATGCCATTTCTTTCAGTGAAGATGTATGGCTTCATCTTAGGGTTCCAACGACGAGTTTGGTGACCGAAGTGGACACCAGCCTCTAATAATTGTTTCATGCTAATAACTGACATATTGTATGTCCTCCTATAGTTTTGTTCCTCTTAGATGGTCGACATAGAGCCGCACTCCAGTGGAGCACCACGCCTCTAATCACACCTAATGTGGATTTGTGCCTAAAGCGCACTGTTACATGATAATGAATTCTGCGACCAAAAGCAAGCAATTTAGTCATCTTTTCGGATATTTTTGAGTTGGATTGAACTGGCGAAATTTAACACCCTGTTCGGTCAAAAATTGTTCTTTGAACGCCCTTGAATGATGCTTAAACCAGTACTCTCTTTTTAGTGCTGTTGACTTATCGGCGAACTCCTCAGAGTAGAGTAATTTGACGGGCCGACGTGTCTTAGTGTACTTTGCACCCTTACCGGCATTGTGGGTGACGACACGTGCAGCCACATCGTTTGTAAAACCACCATAAAATGTCAGATCAGCACATTGAAGTACATAGAAATAATATTTCTCACTCGCCATCAATCATGTCCCAGATTTCTTTTGTATATTCATCATTCTCATTGTGCACGATGATATCGTTCTTCAGGATTAGGCCCTCAGGATTTGAGTTCTTAGTGGCCTGGAGTACGATCAGGTTAGTGTCCTTACCGGTCTTTGGGATAAACGGCTGAATATACTTGATTGTGAGATTGTATTTCTGCATTCCAAGGATAATCTCGTTTAGTCGTTCTGGGCGGTGGACCATAAAGAACTTGCCGCGTGTCTTCAGTAAGCCACTTGCCGTTTGAATCACCTGCTCCAGATTGATTTTGATTTCATGCCGGGCAATCGCTTTTGCCTCATCTGGGTTCACGGTGTGGCCAGCTGGCACTTTGAAATACGGCGGATTACAGACTACGACGTCGTATGTATCCTTTGCCAGGAAGCTGAATGCATCGTTCACATCAGCCTCGTGCACCAGCAAATGGTCCTCCAAGTCATTCAACAGAATGGAACGTCGAGCAATATCGGCCATCTTCGGCTGGATTTCAACGAGATCGTACTTGGCCTTATTTTGTGCAGCCAAGAAGAGGCTCGCGGCTCCGTTGCCCGCACAGAGATCCGCTACTTTGTGGTTATCATGAATGAATTCGGCAGCAAAATGGCCGAGCAGCAATGTATCAAGCGAGAAAGCAAAGCTGTCATTTGTCTGAATAATTTGAATTCTGTCCTTCAGAATGTAGTCGACTCGTTCGTCTGAGTTGAGTTTAACCTGCATGAATTTTCCTGTTTCTAGTCAGATTGGCACTTAAAGATTTTGCTATCTTTTTATCTCTGCTATAATAACATAGTTAGAAATTAGGTGAAAAAATGTTCTATAAATTTATCCGTCCCGTTGCCCGCTTCGTTGTCTGGGCTCTAAACGGGCACTTGCACGTCTACAATAAGGAGCGCATTCCGAACGGAAACTACATCCTGGTTGCGCCGCACCGAACATGGTGGGAGCCCATTCTGTTCGCCCTAGCAGCAAGTCCAGACGAATTCATGTTCATGGCTAAAAAAGAATTGTTTAAAAACCCCATTCTGCGTTTCATTCTGTTGCACGCACATGCATTTGAAGTTGACCGCGATAATCCTGGTCCTTCGGCCATCAAGATTCCGGTTCGCGGTCTAAAAGACGATCAACTGAGCTTAATCATCTTTCCTTCAGGCACCCGACATTCCAGCGAGTTAAAGTCAGGCGCCTTTGTGATCGCAAAGTTAGCAAAGGTACCACTGTTGCCGGCAGTCTACCAAGGTCCGCTCAGTTTCAAGGGTCTGCTTAGGCGCCAGCCACTCAAAATCACTTTTGGTGAACCAATTGAGATTGACCGGAAGACGAAGGTCAACGATGAGACAGCCCCCGCTCTCTTCACCGAACTTGAGCAGGCTTGGGCCAAAATAGACCAGGAACTAGATCCCTCATTCAAATACATCTCTAAATAGTAAAATCGCCCAGAAATTAATCTGGGCGATTTTTCATGTGGTCATCATGCCTCATTTCAAAATTCGGGTTGACCACTTATCTTTTGTCAAAATATTCATTAGACTTGCGTCTGTTGGAGCGTGTAGAGATCATAATAATAGCCCTTCTGCGCCAGTAATTCATCATGTGTGCCAGACTCGACGATTCGACCCTGATCTAACACGATAATCTGATTTGCATCAGCAATGGTCGATAATCTATGAGCAATCGCCAATGTCGTTCGGCCATTTCTGATTTTCTTCAAGCCATCTTGTATCAAACTCTCAGTTTCTGTGTCGATATTCGCCGTTGCCTCATCGAGCACCAGGATCTTCGGATTAGTGACTACTGTTCTCGCAAAAGAAAGTAGTTGTCGCTGACCACCGGAGAACTGTGCTCCACCCTCAATAACCCGTGCGTGGTACTTCTTTGGCAGCTTATCGATGAAGCGGTCTGCCTGCACGAATTCCGCGGCCGCTCGCACCTGCTCATCAGTTATCTTGTCGTTGAACAAGCGAATGTTCGAGCTAACATCACCGTAGAACATAAATGGGTCCTGTAGTACAAGGCCAAGTTTCGCACGTAACTCGTCTTTTGTGAATTCCTTGATATTGTACCCATCAATTAGAATTTCACCCTCATAGTATTCGTAGAACCGCATCATCACGTTAATAATTGAACTTTTACCACTACCGGTATGGCCGACGATACCAAGCGTCTGCCCAGGTTCAACAGTGAAACTCACATCATTCAAAATTGGGTTTTTACCGTCATATGAAAAGTTGACATGTTTAAATTCAATTCTGCCCTCAGTAATTTTAGCGACTGGGTTGTTCTCCTGGGCAGGGGCCAACTCGTCGTTATCGAGAATTCTAAAGATACGACTACCAGCGACGACACCATCCTGAAAGAACGTCAACGAATCCATTAAATCAGCCATTGGGTTGAAGAAGTTCGAGGTGTAGTTAGCGAATGCGTAGACAACACCGGCTGGCACGAATGTCTCGTGCAGCGGGAAGCCGAAGTATAACAAAACAAAGGTTAAGGCAACAGAATAGAGCAAAGATGTGATCGGTGATAGCAGGAATGAGTTCATCCTAATCATCGCATTTCTTGTATCCAACTGTTCCTTATTGGTCTGTTCAAATTCGCCGTCAATCCGTTTCTCCTGGCGGAATTGCTGGATGACCGTGATACCTTCGATTGATTCGTTTAACTTAACGTTAATCTGACTCAACTTCTCACGAAATCTCCGGTAGAGCTTTGAACTAAAGTGTGTGTAAAGCCAGACAAAGAATAGTAGTATCGGAATAAAGGCCATAACGATGAAGGTGGCCGTATGATTCGTGGTCCACATGGCCACTAGTGCAGTAATCATCGAGAATAGCGCGATAATCAACGTTGCAAACACGTTCCAAAAGTCCGCCAACGTACTCGTATCGTTCGTCACACGAGAAACAATCGAGCCGGCAGGTGTCTGATCAAAGTAACGCATCCCGAGGTTGTGCAGCTTCCGAAAGATGGTCCGTCTCACATCCTCTAAGGCACGTTCGCTGCCCATCGAATACATAAAGTAATAGATATATTGCAAAATGGCCTTCAGGATACTTCCAATAGCATAAATGGCCGCAAAGCCCAGGATAATCTGCACTGTCGCGGTCTGTTTAGTGAGGAAATTATCCATGAAGTATTGGAGTAACCGTGGTAATAACATGTTGATGACACTCACCAAGAATGCCCCCACAACCGCAATAATAAATGTCCACTTGAACGGTTTAACGAAAGTGAACAAGCGCTTCATGATCTTGAATTGTTCTTTTGCCGGAATATTCTTCGACCAGATTGACCGGTATTGTTCTTCATCATCCATCAATCTCACCTCCTACCTTGACTTCTAATTGTTGTTTCTCCCACATCTCATAGTACCAACCACGTGAAGCTAACAGTGATTCATGCGTGCCTTGCTCAACTATCCGGCCATCGTTGATTACCAGTATTTCGTCAGCATGCATCACAGAAGTGAGCCTGTGGGCAGAGATAATCGTGGTAGCATCTTTTCTATCTTCCTTCAGGTGGCCCAGAATGGTCTCTTCTGTTTTGGCATCGACCGCGCTCAGCGCATCATCCAAAATGAGGATCTCCGGGTCTTTCAAAAGTGCACGAGCAATTGCTAGACGCTGCTTTTGACCACCAGATAACGACACCCCGTTCTCCCCAACCAAGGTATTGTAGTTTCTCGGGAACTGCAAGATATCATCATGGAGCGCGCTTTTCTTGGCTGCGGCCTCCACTTGCGACTGCTCGGCATCGATATTTGCAAACCGAATATTATCACGAATGCTAGTTGAGAACAAAAAGTTGTTCTGTGGCACATAGCCAATCGCATGTAACAAGTCATCCAGTGGGATATCCTTGATGTTCTTCTCGCCGATTTTGATTGAACCAGTGTAGTTATCAAACTCCCGCATCAGCAGCTTGATAATCGTCGACTTACCTGCACCAACACGACCTACCAACCCAAGCGTCTTACCCATCGGCAACGTAAAGTTGATGTTTGAAAGTGTCGTGTGTTCTGGCTCGTCTGGATAAGCAAAACGTTCAACCTCATAGGTCAAATCACCAGTGGCCAGCTTACTTGGCTGCTCGTTGACCTCCTTAATCAGTGATTGCTCGTTCATGAGTTCCATCACCCGATCATAGCTCGCACTACCACGCTCCAAGACATTGAACAAGCGCCCGATTGCAAACATCGGCCAAACCATGGCTGAGATATATGAGATAAACGAAATCAACTGACCAATTGTAATTGTCTTGTTTGCAACCAGCATCCCGCCATAAATAATGGTAATCACGTAAGTTGCACCAATGATCAGTGTCGTTAAAGGGTCGAACATAGAATCGAGCTTGAAGACCCGCTTGTTGATTTGGATGGTCTTGTCAACCATCTGGTCAAATTCCGCAGTGTCTTCCTTCTCTTGGCCGAAAGTCTTGATGACCTTCACACCAGAGATACTCTCCTGTGTCTTATTATTCAGCTTAGAGAACGCCGCCTGTGAGTGGCCGAATGCATCGTGCAGTTTCGTACCTAACACACGAGCCATTACGGCTAAGAACGGCATCGGAATCATGGCAACCAGGGTCAAACGCCAGTCTACAAAAATCATCATAGCGATAATGGTCGAGCCACCAGTAACAATTGAGTCAACCAGTGTCAAAACCCCAGCCCCTGCGACTTGCTGAATCGCACTCAGGTCGTTTGTGGCGTGTGCCATTAAATCACCAGTACGATGCTTCTGATAGAACGTCTCATCCATCTGCATGAAATGCCAGAATAACTTCGAACGCATTGTCCATTCAAGCTTGGCCGCGCCACCCCAAATTTGGGTGCGCCACAAATAGCGAAATAGGTACAGCAGAATTGCTGCACTTAAAATCGCGCCGATTAACGTGAAAAATCTCTCCCAAGTAATTGAGCCCGTATCAATTTGGTCAGCCATCATACCTAAGATTCTAGGTGGGATCAAATTGATAATTGCTGTCAGAATCAAAAAACCGATTCCCAATGTATAACGTTTTCTTTCGGCTTTGAAGTACCAGCCGAGTTTCTTAAATATTCCCATCTTAAACCTCGAATGAATATGAAAAAGGCAGGTAAATACCCGCCTCAGTCAACTATTTCTTAGAAGATTTGCTTTGTGCCTTCATGCTGGCCATCATTTGGTTAAGCTTCTTTGCAGAAGGCTTCTGACCCATTTGACTCATCATTGCACTAATCATTTCCTCATTGATTGGTGGATTCTTTTCAAAATACTTCTTCATATAGTTTCTCGCTAGGAAGAAGCCACCAGTGGCGCCACCTAGTATTCCAATTACTACGATTAATATCCAGATACCTGTGTTCATATACTTATTTATCCTCCCAAAATTTCAACATTATTAGTTTACACAATATTAGCTCTCATTGAAAGTCTAATCTTGTCTTAATCCTTTTTCTCTTTGTGCGGCCTTTGCTTTTTCGGATGTAACATCGTTACCGTGCTCATCGACCAGTTTGATGTTTTCAACTGTTTGCCTGAATCCGGCGCGGAAATCCTTCAGGAAAATCTGGTGTAATTCCTTTCTTTCCTCGACCTCTGCAGCGGTTAATTCGCCAGCCTTTTTCTTCGCCGCTAGCTCATTAATTCTCTGCACTAACTTGGCTTTTTCTTCCTTATTCATTGTAAAACCCCAATCTAGAACATTTGTTTGCCTATGACAAAAATTTGTGATACCCTTATCTTAACGAAAAATACGGAGTTTAGCCATGACAAAAGTCCACGAGAACAAACAAATTGAAATATTAAGATTCATCTACGAGGCAGTTGAGGATCGCGGGTTTCCACCAACCGTCCGAGAAATCGGTCAATCAGTTGGACTTTCTTCTACTTCGACCGTCCATGGTCACCTTGAACGACTAGAGCGCAAGGGCTATCTAGTCAAGGATGCCACAAAGCCACGGGCAATTGAGGTCACTGATTTAGGACGTGAATTAATTGGTGCGAAGCAGAAATCGATTCCGATGATCGGTGTCGTAACTGCGGGCCAGCCAATTCTAGCCGTTGAAGATATTACAGACTACTTCCCTGTACCACCTGAACTTGAAAATTCGGATGACGAGTACTTCATGCTTACTGTGCACGGTGAAAGTATGATTAACATGGGTATTCTTGATGGTGACAACGTAATTGTAAAGAAACAATCTAGCGCAAATAACGGTGATGTAGTTGTCGCAATGACCGACGAGGACGAAGCTACCATCAAACGCTTCTACAAGGAGAACGGTCATTATAGACTACAACCAGAGAATGATTATATGGACCCTATCATCTTGGATTCCGTTCAGATACTGGGGAAACTTGTCTCCCTCTACAGACAATCGATTATCTAATATAGAGTATTACATGATTAATGTAAAGTAAAAGACAGCCGGTTGGCTGTCTTTTTTGTTTTGCACGATCTTTAATCAAGCGGAGCTTGACCCAAGTATGCATTAATCATCCAGATGATCTTATCGGTCTCACTCTTGAATCCATTTAGCATGTCCTGAGTCGGAAAATCCTTTTCCTCGTCGGTGATCTCAATCCCCTTCTGAAATTGGTCACGCAGATATTTGAATTGATCAACGAGGCGTTGCATCAGCTCCTGCATACTTAATTCATCGAACTGGAGCTCCTCATCTGGAATACCAGTATTCTCAATGAACTCGTGAGTCGTCGCAAAAGGACTACCGTTCAATGCAATTAACCGTTCTGCAATCTCGTCTTTTTGTTGATCAAGTTGCGCACCATATTCATCCATGAGCGGATGTAATCTGAAGAAGTTCTCACCGCGCATATACCAGTGAGTCTGTTGAACCACCACACCCAACTGACTGATATCCGCAATCAATTGATTCAGTTGCTCTTTGGTGTTCGGGAAATCATAGTTTGCCATATTGTTCCTCTTTTCCAGAAAATAATGTATTCGGTTACACTACTACTGTAACATGGAACTGATTCATTCTAAAATTTCCTGTTTAGAAATTATCCTTAGCTGGAACTGACTGTATAACCTATTGATTTGCTAAGTTTTAATAATTTACAGAGTGCACCAGCAAATTACTAATCTGGCCATAAAATTTTCACTCTTTCACTACTCTTCCTCACTATTCCCCAAACCCTTATAAATATTGGCTTTAGACTGATAATAAGAATATATAACTTCCTCATACTTCCCCGTATTTCCCTCGTTTTGTATACTTTTTTGGTGCTAATTTTTACGTTCTATGGTGCTAATTTGGTGCTAAATTAAATAACAATATTATTCAGTTTTAGATTCATTTCTTGGCGTGATTCCGGTAATACGTGCGTGTAAATATTATTCGTAATACGTGAATCACTATGTCCGACTCTCTCCATCAATGCTTTTTGTGGCACACCTAGTGCTGCCATCTGAGTGATGTGACTATGACGAAGCATATGCGCTGAAAATATAGATGAATCTTTTCCAAATAAGTTAGCTCTAGCCCCTTCCATTTTCATGTAAAGATTAATTGCTTGAGTCGTAAGTTACTCATCGAAAAGCAAAGGATGTCACGTGCCACTGCTTGGACGATATTCTCAACAAATTTCGGACCAGAGCTCTCAAGCCGTTCCCACTTCTTGGTAGCTCCTACACCTTCATAGGTAACTGACTCCCCTCCGAAGCGATTCTCACCAATCGCAGGTTTGACATAGGCAAGCTTTCTTCCCGACAGTAAGTGGATGAATAAAAATCCCGATTTGTATTCAAATTTGATGTCATGAGTTGCGGTTTTACTTCGTTGTTTGATGCAATCCTTCACTGCTTTATCAACGTCCCACCAAAGGTTGATGATTGCGGGATTCGATTCACGCCACGAGGAAACAAGTGGTTGAAGTTCATCTTCTGTTAGACCAATATTAAGTGCTCCCATTGCCTTGAGCGCACCAACTGATCCACCCAGTTCGTTCAGGCCTTCTTCACCAAAATTGGAAGTGTGGTTGAAAACTACGTCCTGTATAATTTTCATCCCCTTGGCATGCACGGCATCAATCAGAGTTTGATAATCAACCCCATTTCATTCGTACCGATAGTCCACTGCATTAAAATTAGAAGCATGGTAACCATGATAGTCATAGCCAGAATTGTTTTGGACAACAGGAGTAATCCAAATAGCCGTGAATCCCAATGCTTTAATGTAGACTAACTGTTCAATTAAGCCGGCAAAGTCACCACGCCAGGATGGATCACTTTCAGGATTATTGGCCTTCTTGTCTTCAGACGTGCGGGCATTATTGCTTGAGTCACCATCATAAAAACGAGTTGTAATCAAAAAATAGATGGTTTCATCTCGAAAATCCGTCCGTGAATTGGCATAGAGAATCCCCCGATCTTTCGCTGACAAAATACCTGTATTTTGAGTATTTGCAAAGACGGTCTGTGAAAACAAGGGAAGCATGTTTGGAACGATAGTACTCGCCCCAAGCACCATTGACATGGTTAGCCTTGTTACTTTACTTGCAAACTGTTTCTTTTTCATTCATCACCTTTTTAAACATTCTTTTATCTCCAACAATTAGGAAGCACTTTACAGTCTTCCTAAAACCAAATGAAATTGTGCAACCGTTTTCATTTTAACTCAAAAAAATAAAGTGGACCGATTTATCATTATCGGAACAGCCACTTTATTTTATGGGATTTTCTTAGAATAAATTAAGTATACCGAGACAAGCAATCGAAATGAATTCCTATCTCAAAGCGAAGTCATCATCCATTCTCGTCATTAAAAAAATTTGAGTCCGCCGTCTTGGACTATGAACGTGTAGGAGAAGATTTACCGCTTCTTCTAAATTTTCTAAATATGACTATGAGGATAAGGAACAATACCAATCCTAGTATCACTATCGGCATAAAGGTGTAGTAGTCAACTTTTGCTTCCTTCACTTCACTTTCCATTAATTTTGGAACATAAGGAACCCGGTGACCACGAACGAGCAGGCGATGACTGTTAATCATATAAGGTGTACAGGTGATAAGGGTAATGTAATCCTTCCCTTTCTCAATCTGCAAACTACTAACATCTGTCGGTTCTACCACTTTGATATCATCCACTTGGTATGCATGTATCTTAGCTTCCCCAAGCTCAATATAAAAGTGATCCCCCTTTACCAATTCTGGTAAATCTGTAAAGAGTTTTGCCTCCGTCAGACCACGGTGACCAGAAATCACAGAGTGAGTAGACTCCCCTCCAATCGGAAATGATGTCCCCTCTAGATAAGCAGCTCCCTTTGCAAGGAAAGCTTCTGTCGTCTGGTCAAAAATAGGCAAGCGCACCGCTATCTTAGGAATAGAAATTACTCCGATGATATGATCTTCATAGATAACCTTTGTCTGCTCAATTTTCTTGGCTTCTTCCGAAAATGGATCAAAGCCTGGAGAAATATTTTGATAGGCAAACTGCCTATTCATCTCCTTCATTTTTTCAAGTTGTTGTTGGTACTCTTCTTTACTTTTTTGATTAGATTCTGCCTGATAATGACTAATCAACTGTTGATTGATCAGGTCATTTAAAGAGTTCCGAACAAATGGGTAGGAGAGAACGCCTAGACCAGCAACCAAAATCAATACCATAATTGTATCAATTATTTTTCGCTTGCCGTTTTGTCTGGTGCGAGCCATGTTCTCACCTTCCTATTCATTTAATTATTATTAGTCATTTTTACGACGAGATGTAAAGTAAACACCTGCAAGACCAACCATGGCAACACCAAGAGCTACAAAGAGGATGATACCTTTACCACCAGTTGAAGGAAGGAAACCTTTAGGTGTGTTGAAGATATTGACAGGTTTAGTAGAAGTTGTTGTATAAGAATTTTCTTCTACAACAAATTCAGTGTAAGCCGCTTCACCAGTTGGTAATGCATAGCCTTTTGGAGCGTTTGTTTCTTGAAGTTGGTAGGTACCATATTCAAGACCTTTTACATCTACAATACCATCTTTAGTAGTACTATAAACAGTTGCTTTAGATTTATCAGTTGTCCAAACACCATCGTCTGCTGTTGCAACGAAGTATTCTGCATCTGCTGCTTTAGATTTACGAACAACGAACTCTGCACCATCAAGTTTTTTGTTATTATTATTCACATCAACTTTGACAAATTTGTAACCACCAGTTTTTACAGTTTCGAAATCTGTTGGAGTGTCTGTATTCCATTTGCCCACACCTGTTGTACCGTCGTTACCAAAGATAGCTTGGGCTGTATTGACAATATCAGTGTCAACATATTGAAGAGAGTTGATCTTCATTTGGTAGTTAAATGAAATTTCTTTATTAGCAAGAGTTGCTAATTTTTCAATACCCGCTGCTGTCAAAGCTGTTGTTACAGTTGTTGTGCCTGCAACTGCATCTCTTGCTACTGTTACTTTGTAATCATCAGATGTCAATGTTGTACCATCTGAAACTTTTACTGAGTATGAATTTGTATTTTCAATAAAGGTTAGTTGATTAGTCTTGAAAGTATCTACAAATTGGAAAACATTATATAATTTTTTTGCTTCACCATCTTTATTCAATTTTGTTGCTGCAATATCAGCAGGAATGGTTGTTTTCAATTGATAGTTGATAGTTTGACCAATTGAGAAATCAGTTTGTTTCTTACCATTCTTTTGACTTGTAATTTCTTTGTCAAACGGAATATCTTTAGTAGTATTTTTTGGATAAAGGTGGATATCTGTAAGAACAGTATCATTTGTCCCTTGTTTGTAGATTGGAAGGCTTACAACCAAGTTTTCTGCGATAGTGTCAACACCATCACTTGCTTGTTCTACAAAAAGGTATACTGCATCGCGCCTATCAGTCGTCGGACCAGATTTAGCACTTAAGCTAAAGGCTGCACTACCATCAGCGGCGGTAGTCTGAGTATCTACCGCAGTCTTACCTGATGGAGCATCACCTGCTTTACCTTGAACTGCAGTAACCGCATCTTTGATAGCTTCTGAAGCAGATTTCGTTTCGACAGATGCATCATAAGCAGCATAATATTTTTCTGTGACATCATAAGCATCAAATGTGATGCCTGGTAGGAAGTTATATTCACCATCTAAAATATCACCTGTATTAGTGATCTTATCTGTATGGTCTTTTACTTTATGTAAAGTAATTGATACTTTCTCATCATCCGCAGCCGATACGACTGTGGTAAACAAATTGCTAAAGATACCGACAAAAAGTGTCGCTAGTAAAGCCAAAACTTTAATCTTCTTCATTTTTATTCTCCTCGAATTAGTTATCTTTTCTTTTCCTAATCATCACAAGTGATGAAGCCATTATCAACAATCCCACAAATGCGGTTGATGTTACAACGGTACCCGTTTCTGGCAATCGAATTTTCGGTTTTTTGACGTTAAATATCGATAAGACCGGACCTTGGGAATAAGTTGAAACCCCAACAGTAAATGCAGTTGGTTTGTCTTGTAAGACATAACCAGAAGGTGCTCGTATCTCACAGGCAAGATACTCGCCATATCTCAATCCTCTTATCTCAAAATAGCCATCATCATCCGAAGTTAAACGAACAACCCCAGATGCATTTGTAGCTACCTTTTCGAATTGATACTTTCCTTCCTTGTAGGTGAGGACCGTATCGTCAGTAGGATTTTTGATAACAAAAGTTGCCTTGGCTAAGGGATTTTGTTTCCCCTCAGCTGCACGTTTGATGAATCGAAAACCTCCTGTTTGGACATTTTCTCTATCGACCAACGGGGTCAAATCTCCTGGATAAAGGGTTGCCGTATTGACCAAATCTTGGTCAATAGCCGCAGTATCCTTAATAACCATTTGATAGGTTACTTCAAGTTTTTTCCCACCAAAGTCTGCCAATTTGGCTACATCAAACACTACTCTAAATTTATTTTCTGACAGACTTACAGCTTTGATACTATCTGACTGTTTTTCTCCGTCAATAAAAATCTCCAAACTTTCAGAAATAAATCGCAAGCCCTGATCGTAGACATCTTCTATCTCATAGGACGATAAATTCGTCATGTCTTGCGGAATGATTGTTGATAAGCGATAGGGTATCGGCTTACCAAAGCTATAACTAGACTGTTTCTCGTCAATTGTTTTATCAAAAGTAAATATTCCATGTGACTTTGGAAACAAAGATATGAGTGACTTTTCATTACCACTTTCATCCAATATAGGTAGAACAACCACCATATTTTCCATCTTCGTCACTGCTACAGGTGTAACCAATTCCCGTATGAGATAAACCGCGGGGCGCTGTTGACTGGTTTTCGGAACCGTGAAGCGAACTAAACCAGATTGATCCGTAGTTGCTACAGCAAGCGATTGTCCATCAATCTTGTTGCTTTTACTCACTGCTTCCTGCGCCTCTTTCAGACTTAATTTCTGACGATTGACGAGTTCATAGAAGCTCTTGGTCACATCCACAACCTCAAGTTTAGCACCAGCAACTGGTACTCCAGACTTATACTGCGTATCACTCGGCTGATAAACCAGACGATTTACTTCAAGTTGTACCTGCTCCTGTTCCTGTTCCTGAGCAGACACTACTTGCGTGTCCCCTGCAAAACCAGCTAGACCAGATGTCGCTACTATAAGGATGATCAAACATTTGAAGATACGTTTTCTCGCTATGAAAAATAGAAGAGCTACGATGGCCATCGTCAAGCCAATACCAACATAGCCTAAAATGCCATTTCCACCGGTTGTTGGTAGGGTTGATTTCCTCTTATTGTAGATTTCCAAGGTACCAGCATAGGATGTGTCAGTAGATGTGCTTGTAAACTTAAATGGAGGACTTTCATCAGTTTCAGCCTTCCTCGTATAGGTGACTGTTGTGAAACCTTTCAATTTATCGGTTGTGATGGTAAAGTAACCTTTTAATTGAATGAAACCCTCTACTGTCTGACTTTCAACTAGATAATAAGTATTATCTGCTTTAATCTGTCCGTTATTCAAAACAATTTTTCCGTCATCACCTGTTGTTACGGTATCTATCAGGGGCAGAGTTGAAAAGTCAGGCTCACCTGCACTATCATCACTATCATATAGTTTAAATTCCACACCTTGTAGCGTTTTTTGGAAGGTAGACGATAACTTTTCAAGCGTTAATACAAAATCTTTAGGTTTGTTGGTTTGAGTTGCCGAGTAAACATATCCATTTGTGCTTGGTGTGAAATCTCCTGTCAGCGGACCAGAAGAATCATATCCCGCAGGTACTGAAACCTCTTTCCATGAAAGATTTGGTGCATCAGGGAAATATTTGACAATAATTTTACCTGCCTCTCCAATTTGCTCAGTAACAGTTCCATCTTGTCCCAACAAATAAGACTTTCCAGTCAAGAACTGCTTTGCAACTGTTTTATCTTCTGTCCACTCAAAACCCGTAGTGTCAGCATTTAATTTCAAATAATACTGCTTATCATTTTCATTTTCTGTTTTTACTGTTTTTGATATAATAAAAGGCACATCATTCAAAGGCTGCTTCGTATCACTATCTGTTTTGGTCAGTTCCAGTTGATACAACTTTTTGTTTTCGGCTTCTGTTGTGACTGTATGATTCTCATAATTAACAACAAACCCTTTTTCATCCGGAAAATATGTCTGTTTCATCTCGTAGCCATCAGGCGCTGAGGTTTCCTTCCAGCGATACGTTCCATAGGTCAATTGAGTCAACTTAATCTTTCCAAGACTTTGGAATACCCCATCATATATTTCCATATCTTTTGAACCGGTCTCCAGGGTATCCACGTAACCAGAAGTTTTAGGATTGTAAAATTTTTGTACTATCCAGTTACCGTTCTCATCCTTTTTTTCGATTTGGAAACGTGCACCAGAAACCGGATTTCCATCTTGATCAACTTTACTCATTTCTGCAGTATAATAGTTCACAGGTAGTTGCAACATCTGAATAGCTTGGTTGTTCTGATAATAACCAGTTGAACCTGAGAATCCCCAATACACTGTATTATATATATCATCAACATGAAATACAGTTCCAACATCAACTGTCACTGTCTTTTCAAGGACATCTGTCCCATCTTTAGAGGTATCATATATCTTGGATATATTTCGCTTCCCTGTGTGACCTTGTCGGTAAATTTTGTAGGTCAATTTCCCTTCCGTCTTAGTGGTAGTGTTCGGCTCCCACTCCACTTCTAAACGGTGCCACTTGTCATCCGCTAATTTTTGTTCTGCGCCCTCAACCTGCCAACCATAAGTCGGATCCAAATTCTTAACGTTACTATTCCAACCAACAGATAGCATGTCACTATGCTTAATCATCGTATTATCATTATAAGTATCCGTACTGAATTGTTTAGACTTATTTATCGTAAGAGTATCTTCGTTCGCCTTATTATCTTGAAGATTATTCAGATAGTTGATACCTATATGCCCCAAGTTAGGGTTCGAACGTTCCTTGTCTCTAACAAACTGCCATAAGTCGTTGTCAGAATGCTGGGTTGTATTATTATGGTTATAGAAAGTATCAAATTCTAATGCGATACCATTGGTAACACCTTGCCTCATATCAGCCGTGTTATTTGAAGTTGATGCTGTATTGGCACTAAAGTTGGAACCATATACCCCTAGACCATTCCCAAGAGCTCCGTATGCATTAACTCCTGTATTATGATCGCTACCAGAGGTAGAAGCTACTGGAGTTTTATTATCATTGTGAATGGTAAAGGTGATCCCGTCAGCACCGGCTCTCCTATTTCCATCAACATTTTTTTCCGCTTGCCCCCTAGACCCTAAATAGACATAGGATATCATATGAAATGGCTCAGCGAGATTAATCTTATTGGACTCTTGGCTCCACATTACCCCAGCTTGCCACGGTGCATCACGAGTGATGACCGCAACCGAGCTATCATCATCGGGCACATATCCTTTAAGACTTTTAATTACTTTTAATTCATCAGGCCTCCAAGTTTCTTTCCACCTATAATCCGGGTTACCAGGCAGACCAGTATAATCCAGTATAGGGTAATTGAACATTTGTTTTAAGTTAACAGTATCTATTGGTGCTGGAGGTTCTGGCAAGTTCCTTGCAACATCGTTAGTAGCTTCCCTTGGCCACTCAGTAAGCTCATTATTCGGTAGTGCAAACACCTCCAACGGACTACTCCCAAGAGCTACAAGAAGAATCATCAGCCCCGTCACTAATTTCTTTATTAATTTCAAAAGCCCATTTCTCCTTTCATGAATAAAGCCAGTTAGCATCCAATTGAAATCATTCTGCACACAATGTGCAATCGTTTGCATTATATCATATAAAAATAAAAAAGCAAGCTCCTAAAATATTATATTTTTTTCATAAATACGGTTTTTATCTACATGTTTTCTTGGTATTTTTTCATTTATTTTCAAAATAAATTGTTACCGGTAACAATTTGCAAATTACCCATTTTTCGTGTCATTATTGACAAATAATATTATGCATACGTTTGCATAAATTTGTAATAAATAGTCTTGTTAGCTTTTTAAATATGCAAAAAACCACCAGCAAGTTAAGCTGGTGGCCTAAAGGAGGCATTCACGTTTTCACAAATTTTAGTAGGTATCTCTCTTCGTTCTTGATGAACGTTTGGTATTTGGTTTATCTAAATGATGAATATCCCACATAGCCCAGAATGCAATCATGAACATGATAATGGCAACCCAGACATGAGAAGAGAATTCTAAAACCTTTAAAAAAACTAATAAGAGGGCTATAAAAAGTGCTACCAAAACAAATACTGCAACCATGAGATTAATGGTTCCTCGAATATTGTTTGGTGCTGCAAAGATATAAAATAGCACCAGCAACATGGCTAAGATTAGATAAAACATGCCTCTCCTTTTTCTTATCCTTCTTCAGTCGCTAATTTTTTCTTTTTAGCAGTCTTATCACGCTCTGCCTTGTTCAAGACTTGCTTAGGAAGACGAATGGATTCTGGTGTGACTTCCATGTACTCGTCATCATTCAAGAATTCAAGTGATTCTTCAAGAGTCAAGATACGTGGTGTCTTAATAACCGCTGTTTGGTCTTTCGTCGCTGAACGAACGTTGGTCATTTGTTTAGCAGTTGTGATATTAACAGTCAAATCATTTTCACGAGAGTTTTCACCGATAATCATTCCCTCGTATACTTCAGTACCTGGATTGATAAAGATTGTACCACGTTCTTCGATACGCATGATAGAGTAAGTCGTTGCCTTACCTTGGTCGATAGAGACAAGGGCGCCACGGTGACGACCACCAATTTCACCAGGAACAACTGGTAGATACTGATCGAAAGTATGGTTCATGATACCATAACCACGAGTCATTGAAAGGAATTCTGTAGAATAACCAATCAAACCACGCGCAGGTACGAGGAAGACAAGTCGTGTTTGGCCATTACCTGTTGAAACCATATGCAACATATCACCCTTACGCTCAGAAAGGGATTGGATAACAGAACCTTGGTATTCTTCAGGAGTATCGATTTGCACGCGCTCAAATGGTTCCATCTTCACGCCGTCGATCTCCTTGATGATAACTTCTGGACGTGATACTTGAAGCTCATAGCCTTCACGACGCATGGTTTCAATCAAGATAGGCAAGTTCAATTAATTCACCACGACCTGAAACAGTCCATTTATCTGGTGAATTTGTTGGGTCAACACGAAGAGATACGTCTGTTTGCAATTCATCCAAGAGACGCCCTTCAATCTTACGTGAAGTTACCCATTTCCCTTCACGACCGGCAAATGGTGAGTTGTTCACCAAGTTTCTTCTTGGTCATCTGGATTGTCAGACAAAGAAGAAGTACCATTAATCGCTGACGCATAGACAACTGGGAATTCCAATTGATCGTCGTCAGCCCCAAGTTCGATGAAGAGTTCAAGCACTTCATCCACTACTTCTTCAGGACGAGTAGATGGTTTGTCAATCTTATTCACAACCACGATAGGTGTCAAGTTTTGTTCAAGCGCTTTTTTCAACACGAAACGAGTCTGTGGCATGGTTCCTTCATAAGCATCCACGACAAGGACTACACCATCAACCATTTTCATGATCCGCTCAACCTCACCACCAAAGTCCGCGTGTCCTGGTGTATCCATAATGTTGATACGAGTACCGTTATAAGCTACGGCAGTATTTTTTGCAAGGATGGTGATACCACGCTCTTTCTCAATATCATTTGAGTCCATTGCACGCTCATCCAATTGCGTTCTCTATGAATAAATAATAATAGGTACCTCTTTAATTCACACCATATAATATTTATAAATAAATTACAATAATCAACTGAAAGCGCTAGCCGAGATTAATTATTCTCTAGAAATCGCTCCTCGCCCCACCAGGCGGGTACAATTTCGCCTAAAGTGGTCGTCGTCATGGTCTCAATATCCAAAAGTATTTCGATCTCACTACTATGTTCGTCCAACTGCATCAAATATTCACGACAAGCTCCGCAGGGCGAACCGGGCTTTCCGTTTGGCATCACTGCGACAACTCGCGCAATTTTACTCTCGCCGTGGGTCAGCATGTTAGCAATCGCATTTCGCTCAGCACACATTCCTAGGCTACAGGCAGTGTCAATACTCACCCCCGTGTAGACATGCACATCAACCGTCATAATGGCAGCGCCGACTCCACCTGCGTAGATGAATGGTGAAACATCACGGCCATTTTGAACACCTCTAGCCTGATCATAGAGCTCTTGCCAAACATTATTTGTTTTCATCGTATCTCCCCGATATCATTCTTTTGTTCCTACAAAAAAATCCCCGAAACCGGGGATTTTACAAAGCTACTATTTTCTACGAGCTTCTTTAATACGAGCAGCCTTACCATGAAGGTTACGTAAGTAGTAAAGTTTAGCACGACGTACAGCACCACGACGAACGACTTCAATCTCAGCTACACGAGGTGTGTGAACTGGGAAAGTACGTTCAACACCAACACCACTACTAATCTTGCGAACAGTGTATGTTGCGCTGATTCCAGTACCTTTTCTCTTGATCACAACGCCTTCAAACATTTGGATCCGTTCACGTGTACCTTCGACAACACGTACGTGTACTCGAACAGTATCACCAGGACGAAAGTCTGGGACGTCGGTCTTTAATTGACTTTTAGTCAATTCATTAATCAATAGGTTCATTGCAATTCTCCTTCTACAACATTCATTCACAACTCGTTGTCAGCGGAATATTGATAATCAGTGACCAAGTCACATCTAAGTATTATACAATCATGTGTTGTCGTTGTAAATAAGAAAAATTCCAATCGACCAAATATCGCACAATTACACTATCTTTTATCTGATTCGAGCTCTTCAATTAGTTCCTTCATTTGAGAAATTTCTGCCTGTTGGGCGGAAATGATTTTCTCGGCCAAAGCCTTTACTTCGGGATTAGACAATTGCGCATTCTCACTTGTTAATACAGCAATCGAGTGATGAGGAATCATCGCCTTCATCCACCGCACATCGTCGACCGCTGTCTGACTTCTGACCATAAAGAGTGACAAACAAAAGATCGCCACGCTAGTCAAAAAGATCATGCCATTGACCTTCTTGTTGTGGTACATCTTACGCATGAAGAGCAACATAATAATGGCCATAACGGCACCCATCATGAGTGCCATGAACAATCGGGTTTGGCTGAAGAATACATGATCGACTGACGCGACATTCAAATACATCATGCCAAACATTACTACCGTTGAGAAGACAATCATGAGGACAAATTTCGCGTATTTATTCATCTACTATACCTCCTAAACTCAGTATAACTGATGGAATAAACGTGACTCAATCATAACGGTTATATAAAATTAAGCCACTAGATTTCATCGTCTGTCACGAACGATTTAATGACCGTGCTATTTACCCTAATTTCCGGATTAGGTTGCTTTGTGGTGGGTGATTTCAGCTGCTTAATCGGTTTCTTGTTTAAATAAATGCTTAGGCCAATCACCAAGCTAACGTAGGTCACAACCAAAATTATTTTGATCCACCAGTAGGGAACAAAGATGACCGAAATTAAGAAGACAATTCCCATCATGATAAACATGTGTCGTCGTTCTTTTTGCGTCATCTTCTTCTGGAGGAAAGGTGTGACATACTTTTGATAGCCCTTGAAACTCGTTAGTTTCTTGTACATCTTGTCAGAACTGCGCATCCAGAAGAAACCTGTCAACAAATAGAAACCGGTGGTTGGGAGTACAGGGAGGAAAATCCCCAGGGTACCGATAACAAACGTAATTGCCCCTAACGTCAGAAAAATATATTTCTTCATGTAGACTCATCCAATCATTTTATATAGTTATTTACATAGCCGGATTATAGCATACACGACCTGCCCACGATACAAATATATCTAGTAAGTTCACAGCGGGCAATTAGCTCCCACTTGACGAACTCAGTCCGTCGAGGCTAGCTCGTCTGCGAGCTCGATCTTAATGTCACTCAAGATAATTTCTTGTGCACGTGTAAGTTGCTTTTGTGCGAGCAGATCTGGACGATGAAGTAACGTCTGCTTCAAGGATTCGCGTTCGCGCCACGCAGCAATCTTCGCGTGATCCCCACTGATGAGGACCGGTGGCACCTCTTGCCCATGATAGTTAGCAGGCCGGGAATACTGCGGATACTCTAACAAACCATCGCTAAATGATTCATCGTCAGCAGAGGTTTCATTGCCCAATACGCCTGGTAAAAGTCTGGTAGTGGCGTCAATCATCGCCATGGTAGGTAGTTCTCCACCCGTTAACACAAAGTCCCCAATAGATACCACGTCGGTTGCCATGTCGTAGATCCGTTGGTCGAATCCTTCGTAATGACCACATAAAAATGTGAGATTGTCCTCTTTTGACCACTCACGAGCGACTGCTTGCTTGAATGGTTTACCTTGTGGGGCAGTGATAACTACCCGCCCGGGCTGCTTAATTGATGCAAGGGCATCAGCTATTGGTTGCACCTGCAGTACCATGCCAGGTCCGCCACCATAAGGAGCATCATCTACACTGTGATGGATGTTCTTCGCAAAATCACGAAAGTTAATCAAATTTAAGTTAACGATTTCGTTCTCCCGAGACTTACCAACAACGGAGTAGTCAAGGGCCGTAAACATCTCTGGAAAAAGGGTTAGAACATTAATCTTCATCGCGTAATCCTTCCATTAGCTCGACCTCAACTACTTGCTGCTCGAGATCGACCCGCTTCACGACATCTTTGATGAAAGGAAGCATAAACGACTTGCCATTACCCTCGTCGACGACCCAAACGTCGTTTGCTCCAGGTGCAAGAATCTCACTGACGGTACCATAAACCTGCTTAGTTATCTCATCAATCACCTTGAGTCCGATAATTTCATGGTAATAGTAGCTATTTTCGGTTAAATCATGCAGTTGCGCATCGGAAACATATAGGTTAGAACCCTTATACTGCTCAACCTGATTGATATCATCAAATTCGGAAAATGTCACCAGCAAGAAATTTTTAACTGACTTGACGGTTTTGACCGTGGCCGGAATCATGTTGTTCTGAAACTTGATGAACACCTTAGCCTTCTGGGCAAAACGCTCCTCAATGAAGTCGGTATTCGGAATCACTTTGACATCGCCGCGTAATCCGTGCGTATTGACAATTTTTCCTATCTCGTAAAATTCGCTCATTTTGTCCTCTTTTAGCGTTCTAGTGCAAGTGTGATTAACTTATCAAGCAACTCAGTCATTTCCATCCCCGCAGCAGCCATCATTGCGGGATAACGACTGTACGAGGTGAAACCAGGCATCGTGTTGATTTCATTCATCACTAAGCTGCCATCTTCTTGTAAGTACATGTCAATCCGGGCTAATCCCGCACAGCCGAAACTCCGATAAATCTTCTTTGCTGTCTCCTTGATAGAGTCACTCAATTCCCGTGAAATTGGTGCAGGCACGACAATCGTAGCATCATTTGAATTACGATTTGGATTCTTCTCTTGGTGAATTTTGAAGAAACCGTGGGTTAGGTTAATCTGGTCAATCTCGCCAGTTGTGAGTTCCGCCCCATTACCAAGAACTGAAACACCGATCTCAACCCCAGGAACAGCCTCCTCGATTAACACCTTATTGTCATAGATTCTCGCATCATCAATTGCAGCTTGCAGCTCAGATTCGTTATGGACTTTGTTCACACCAAAGGACGATCCAGAACGAGCAGGCTTAACAAACACCGGATAAGTAAATTTGCTTGAATCAACTTGTTCGCCTTCTTCTAAAGCCCAATGAGTTGGTGTTTTAAGTCCAGCGCGATTTGACATCATGTAGGTCAGAGTCTTGTCCCGGCAGAGGACGGAGCTCTCGATGTCACAGCCAACGTACGGAATCCGTGCTAATTCGAATAGTCCTTGAATAGAGCCATCCTCACCGGTCTTACCGTGGAGCATCGCAAACACAGCATCAATTCTGATTATCTGATGTTGCTCCTTGTGTAATGCGATTAGCCCGTGAATACTTTCATCAGGTGCGAGAATAACTGGTACAGCATTCTCATGGTCAAACTCATTATTTGGTTTGTCTGCTAGCAGCCACCTGCCATCTCTTGTGATACCAATGTAGATCGGTTCGTACTTGTTGGTATCAATGTTCTCCGCTACTGTTCTAGCTGATTTAATTGAAACATCGTGTTCCTCAGATGCACCACCAAATAGAATTGCCACAGTTAATTTACTCATCTTTTTATTTACTCTCATTCATTAAGTTATTTATTCACACTATCTATAGAAATAGTTTTTGACACAAATCGTGCTGTTAATATGATATCAGATATCAACCGAGATGCCACGTTTTAGCGAAAAATTATCAGGGACTTAAACAATCGAGCGTGACCGCTCACCTCAATAATTCAAAACAAAAAAATCCCAATCAGCCTCGCTGCTGCGAAGTAAATTGGGATTTTTATTTTTATCTAGCTTACTTGTTCCGTGCTGCTAACTTTGCTTCATGGAATTTCTTCATGATACCAGCATTTGAAAGTAAACTTCTCACAGTATCTGAAGGTTGTGCACCTTTATTCAACCAATCCAATACACGCTCTTCTTCAATCTTAATCTGTTTAGGATTTGATAATGGGTTGTAGTAGCCAACTTCCTCAATGAAACGGCCATCACGCGGTGTACGTGAATCTGCAACAACTAAACGGTAGAAAGGCTTACGCTTTGAACCCATACGACGCATCCGAATTTTAACTGCCATAATTAATAGATCCTCCTGAAATTTTTCAACTTTTACAGGATAACACATCTAGGATATCCTGTAAAGGTTTTTTACTTAACAGCGATTAATATTACTAAGTTTATGACTTGAAACGTTTAACATTCTTCAGGCGCTTCTTCTTGTTCTTCTTGACTTTCTTGGCCATACGATTCATTGCCATCTTGGAAATTTTACCGCCAAGACCACCGCCCATCAGCTGATTCATGTCGCCGAAATTACCCTTACTCATCTTCTGCATCATTTCCTTCGACTGTTTGAATTGCTTAATCATGCGGTTGACTTCCTGCACATTTCGGCCTGATCCGGCAGCAATTCTCCTTCTTCTAGATGGATTCAGTAAATCTGGATCTTCCCGTTCGGCTGGTGTCATCGAATAGACAATTGCCTTCAAATGAGCAATATCTTTTTCCCCGATAGACACGTTAGCAAGCGCTGGATTGTTCGCCATACCCGGGATCATCTTCATAATCTCGTCCATCGGGCCCATCTTCTCAACTTGCTCCATTTGATCAATAAAATCGTTGAAATCAAAGGTGTTTTCACGCATCTTCATGGCAACTTTTTCTGCTTGCTCTTGATCATAGTCCGATTGAGCCTTCTCGATCAAGCTGAGCATGTCACCCATACCCAAGATTCGGTTAGCCATTCTGTCAGGATAGAAGTTGTCTAAGTCCGTGAGTTTCTCGCCCTTACCCGTGAAGATAATTGGTTTGCCAGTAACGGCTCTAATCGAAAGCGCAGCACCACCACGTGTATCACCATCAAGCTTGGTTAAAACAACACCGGTCACATCTAATGACTGGTCGAAGCCTTCTGCAACTTGTGTTGCTACCTGACCAGTCATCGCATCAATCACAAGCAGAATGTTGTCGGGATGTGCAATCTGCTTCACGTTTTTGAGCTCCGTCATCAACTGCTCGTCAATTTCCAAGCGTCCGGCTGTATCAATGATCACGTAGTCATTCTTATTCTGTTCCGCCACCTGCAGACCATTCGTAACGATTGTTTCGGCTGTGGCACTAGTACCTTCATCATAAACCGGAACGCTTAGCTGCTCACCAATTACTTTCAATTGATCGACGGCAGCTGGACGATAAATATCCGCAGCAATCAAAAGTGGCCGCGCATGTTCGGTCTTCATTAGGTGATTTGCCAGTTTACCAGCTGTGGTAGTTTTACCAGTACCCTGTAGCCCAACCATCATAATAATCGTCGGAATATGTGGCGACTTGTTCAAACCAACCGCCGTCTCGCCCATCATCTTCGTTAACTCTTCGTCAACAATCTTGATGATTTGCTGACCAGGCGTCAAACTGCCCATGACCTCTTGTCCTAGGGCGCGCGTCTTAACGGCACTGACGAAATCTTTGACCACTTTAAAGTTAACGTCAGCTTCAAGCAGTGCAAGTCTGATCTCACGCGTTGCCTCGTTGACGTCATCTTGGGTAATCTTTCCTTTTCTTCTTAAGCCAGACAGCGCAGTTTGAATTCTCGTACTTAAATTTTCAAATGCCATAATTTAAGTTAATTCTCCTCAATTATTTTTTTTATTTTTCTTACTTCCGTCGTTGCAGATTCTAGCTCGTGCTGTTCTAGTTTGGCTAGCACCACATCCAAGCCCTCATCGATTTGTGTAAAATGGGCGGCCAACTTGAGTTTCGCCTCGTAATCTTCAAGTAGCTTAACGGTTCGCTTCAAGTTGTCAAAGATTGCCTGACGTGAAACCGAACTGTTCTCCGCAATCTCGGCAAGTGATAAATCTGCAAAGTAATAGTCGCTAAAATATTGCTGTTGAATATCAGTTAATAGTATACCGTAAAACCCAAACAATTGGGTTAGTCTTTCATTCTTTTCGATTTTCATAGTTTTCCTCACCACCAACAGAATACGAAATACATGTCAATTCGTCAAATTAATAAAAAATACTGTAAAACCGCTAACATTGTGATAAAATTTACTTAACAAGTTAGGAGGGTTAACTATGTTTGCAACAGTTCTATATTGGATTGCTGTCGTAGTCCTTGCTTTATGGGGTCTTTGGTCAGCTGTCTGGTCAGTTATTTATCTCAAGAATGGCGAGAATGGTAATTTGTGGTACTTCGCAATTATCAACGCCATTGTCTTAATTCTCGCGGGTCTAGTCTTCTTGATTTACACACATGCAGATTGGCAATGGTACTGGTTCGTAAGCAAGCAACTGGACATCTCAGCTTATGCAGCAATTCTCGGTGTCTACGTTGTGCTGGTTATCTTACAATTTGCCTTAGGCTTTCAGAAGACAGCCAAGAAGGCTTAACCAGTATTAGTACAGCAACAACAGTACACAAAAAGCGTTGAATTAATTTCAACGCTTTTTTATTTTGGTTCTTATGGTATTTCTTAATTTTTTTAGTAAGTCGTCACATTAATCCACGGAATAAGCCAATTGCGAATTTTTCAGCGTCAAACTCAGCTAAATCAGTCACCTTTTCGCCTAATCCAACTAGTTTAACTGGAAGCTGCATCTCATTTCTAATGGCCAGAACCACGCCACCCTTCGACGAGCCATCAATCTTGGTCAGGACCAAACCAGTTAACTTAGTCGTCTCATTGAATTCTTTCGCCTGAATCAACGCATTCTGGCCGGTTGAGCCATCGACGACTAGCAATACCTCGGTTGGTTGATCTGGTAAGACCTTCTTGATAGTCCGTTCAATCTTCTCGAGCTCGTTCATCAAGTTAACCTTGTTCTGTAGTCTACCAGCGGTATCAATCAACACATAGTCAAAGTTTTCATCCTTTGCGCGCTGTACACCATCAAAGACTACGGCTGCAGGATCCGCTTGCTCTTTTCCACGCACAACTGGTACGTCAACACGTTTACCCCATTCAACTAGCTGAGCAACTGCGCCCGCCCGGAATGTGTCTGCTGCGACTAAAAGCACGGATTTACCGGCACCGTGGAGCTTAGCGGCCAGTTTACCAACAGTTGTGGTTTTACCAGCGCCATTCACCCCAACAAATAGATAGACTGTCGTTGAACCGGTTTCTGTAACCTGTAACTCTTCATTCTTGCCGGCACCACCAGCTTCATATAACTCAACCATCTTCTGAACAATCGCCGTCTGTAATTCATTCTTCGACTTGGCATTTCGTAACTTGACCTCAGTGCGTAGCGAATCGCTAAGCTGCATTGCCGTTTCGTAACCTACATCTGATTCAATCAAGACCTCTTCTAGCTCTTCAAAGAAATTCTCATCGACAGATCTAAACTTAGCAAAGAACGCGTTTAATCTTGCCCCAAAAGATTGGCTGGTCTTCTGTAGGCCCTGCTCATAAAGTTGTTCCGTGTCCTCTTCCTTTAGCTCAGCGGACTCTTTGGTTGCAGTATCCACCGTAGCTTCCTGCTGTTCAACAGGTTCCTTGTCCACCGGAACAACCGTTTCATGGCTCACCGCCGTTTTATCACTATCGACTTCAGCTTCACCTGCTGGCTCTACTGTCGCATTGGAATCCGTAGATTCCACCTCCGTTTGGGCCGGATTTACTGTCTCTTGTTCTTCTTTTGTACTGGTATCTTCCCCAGTTAAAGCCTTCTTAATGCGATCAAAAAGTCCCATTAGCTAACTTCCTCCTCTCTTAGTTCATCAAGTGATACGGAAATAACTTTCGATACGCCCGATTCCTGCATTACGACACCGTATAGTTGATTGGCCTGCTCCATCGTACCCTGCCTATGCGTAATCACAATAAATTGGGTGGTTAAATCATAATTCTGGAGAAACTTGGCAAACCGAATAACGTTTGCCTCATCTAATGAAGCCTCGACCTCGTCTAAAATACAGAAAGGCACGGGATTAACCTTCAGAATCGCAAATAATAAAGTAATCGCGGTTAATGCCCGTTCACCACCAGAGAGCAAACTAAGTTGCTGCAGTTTCTTCCCGGGCGGCTGCGCCACAATCTCTAGACCAGTAGTTAGCAAGTCATCTGGGTCCGTTAAGACAAGTTTAGCATGGCCGCCACCAAACATCTTAGGGAAAATGGCGCTAAATGCAGAATTTATCTGCTCGAATGTCCGCTTAAATCTAGTTTTAACCTCATCATCGAGCTCCGACATCGATTCTTCTAGATCATGCTTAGCATCAAGTAAGTCGTCTTGCTGTGAACTCAGGAAATCGAACCTACTCTTCACGGTCTCGTATTCCTCAATGGAGTCCAGGTTAACATTGCCAATGTCCGCCAGAGACATCTTATGCAACTTGACGTCTTTCTCCAGCTTGGCACGAGCGTTATCGTCCTTCATTTCAGGAGTGACCAATTGACTAGCGGCTTCATAACTGATCGAGTATTCCTCGCGCAAAAGCGTTAATTTCTGGTCCAGTTGACTATCAAGCTTCGTTAGCTTAACAGAATTTTGCTCTTGTTCGTTTGCCGCATTCTTGCGTAAATCATAATTTCTACTTGCAGATTCTTCGAGCAATGCAATCTGCTCCGCCAACTTACCACTTTCCGCGCTCAAGTTAGTGAGTTCCTCATGAATTGCAGCCTGTGTCTTCTGCTCTTTTTCATAATCGGCTTGATAGTTAATATGTTGATTTTGTTTGAGCTCTTTACTCCGAATTACTTCGTCAAGACGGTAGTTTGTATGATACAACTGTTCCTGAGATTTTTTAGTTTGTGCTGTTGTATCATGAATTTGGCTCTGTAAATTCTCTGCTTTGGTCTGATAAATTGCGATTTCAGGCGTAATCTTATTCAACTGTGTCTGAATCTGCGCATACTGCGCATCATAATTCTTAATCTTATCTTGAAGAACAGCAATTTTATCCTTTAGTTTTGCTACAACCTCATTTGCCTCATGCTCTGCCGCCACAGTCTCTTTGATTTTACTCTGTTGCTCGGCGAGTGCCTGTGCAAAGTTCTCTGCCTGTTTTTGGGCCAGGGATAGCATCTTATTGGAGCGCTCAGCATCATTATTTAGTTGCTCCAGCTTGAATTGTTCTTCCTTCTGCTGGTCACGCAGAACTTCCATATTCTGTTTCTGTTCTTCAATTAGCGTACTCGTCCGCGCTATTTTGGTATTTGTGCCCGTAATCAGAGCGCTAACTCGCGTCAACTTAGCCTGAATCTCAGCCAATTGTTGCTCAAGTTTCTGTCCGCGAGCCTTATTCTCCAACAGGGGATTGTTGGCCTTCGCTTTGGTTCCACCAGTCATGGATCCACCTGGACTTAAGATATCACCATCCAATGTCACAATCCGGTATCGTTGATGCATCGTTTGACTAACCCGCGTGGCTGTATCAATATTGTCCACTACGAGGATATTCCCCAACAAGTAGTCAACTGCATTTTTAATTTCAATTGGTGCCTCAACCAGATCGGAACCAACACCAATGAAGCCTGCAATCTGGGCCAAGGTCTTCTTAGTCGTATCTGCCAGTAAACGGAACCTCAGGACATCCAGTGGCAAAAACGTTGCACGACCAAAGTTTCTGGTTTTTAATTCCTTAATTGCGTTCTTCGCAGCTCGCTGATCCTTTGCAACCAAGTGTTGCACACTCCCGCCGAGAGCGGCCGTTAAGGCATCTTGGTACTGATAGTCAAAACTGATTAAATCACCAAAGCTACCAATAATTCCGGGAAACCACTCGAGGTGATTTAAGATATTTTTGACGCCGAAATAGTATCCGTCGTGGCGTTCCTGCATTCGCTGCAACGAATCACGCTCTGCCAAATACTTTTGCTTTAGTTGGCTATATTTTGTCTGCTCACCGTTCAGTTGCAACAGGCTAGTTTGTAGCTGCTCACTCTGCTCGGTCTGCTCCGCCAGTGCTTGTTCAAGGTCATCTTTTTGTTTGGCAAGTGTGCTTAATCTGTCCTGTACAGCCGTAATCTCTGACTTAAGACGCGTACTCTCACCCTGGAGTTCAGTCACATTGTCCTTCTCAGGTACCTGCATCTTCTCTAATTCTGCTTGTTCATAGACTAGTCGATTACGAACAGAGGTTTGCTGCTGCAGGCCATCAATATATTCAGAGCGAAGATTCTCAAGTTGATCTTGCAGCATCGCCGGATTATCGTCGATTGAATTATGCAATTCCGAAGCCTTTTGTTCGAGGTCACTCTTCTTAGCCGCAATTTCCGCATACTCCTGTTTTAGTCGCGCCATGGTCTCGTCATATCTGGTAATTAAATTCGTAGTCTCTGTAATCTGTGACCGCAATTCGATTTCAGCGGAAGAATCATAAGCATTCGATTGTTGTGCAACTTGGAGCTTGGTATTCAAATCAGCAAGCTTCGCCTCAACTTGACGCAGTTCTTCCTGCTTCGCTTCCTTAACCTGATTTTTTTGCTGCAACTCCGCTCGTAAACGGTTGAGTTGCGCCTGATCGGCATTTACCGTTTCATCGAGCGTATTAACCATCTCATTGACTTTTGTGGCCTGCGTTGCAACCTGGTTCTTCTCTACCAATAGATCCCCAATTTCTAGGGCAGTCAAAACTTGGAGTTTGCTGTCTAGTTGATCCTTTTGTTGTTGGTATTCCCGTGCCAAACTACTTTGTTCGTGGAGCGGTTCAATCCGGCCCTTTAGTTCATTGACTAAATCATTTATTCGAATCAAATTGTCGGTCGTCTGCGCCAATTGAGTCTGAGCAGACTGCTTCTGCTGTTTAAAGTGCAGCACGCCCGCCGCCTCTTCGATGATTGAGCGGCGATTCTCCGGCCGGGAATTGAAAATCTGCTCTACACGTCCTTGGGAGATGATCGAGAACGAGTCGCGTGATAAGCCAGAATCCATAAACAACTGGTGAATATCCTTTAAGCGAACATCTTTCTTATTAATTTGAAAGTCAGAATCACCATTGCGAAAAACACGACGAGTGACCTCAACACTTGTCGCGTCTGTTTTCAACTGTTTACTTTGGTTATCGAACAGAAGCGTGACCTCTGCCCGATTCAATGGCGCACGAAGTTCGCTTCCACCAAAGATTACATCCTGCATGGAGTCACCACGGAGACTTCTGGCACTAGACTCGCCCATCACCCAGCGTATTGCCTCGGTAACGTTACTCTTACCGCTGCCGTTTGGACCCACTATCCCCGTCATACCAGGATTAAAGTTAATTTTAATTTTATCCGGAAACGACTTAAAGCCGTTGATTGTTAGGGAGACTAATGGCACCTATGCTTCAACTCCATCTTCATTTATTTCCTTCAGCGCGACCTGGGCAACATTTTGCTCAGCCTGTTTTTTGTTGCGCCCCTTGGCCGTAGCAACTTTCTTCCCCTCAACATAAAGATCGATGGTGAAAGTCGTATCGCTAACTACCTCCTCTTCGCGCACAACCCGATACTCAATTTCAACCGGGCCGTTTTGCTGGAGAAGTTCCTGTAATTTAGTTTTATAATCTGGTGCAGCGTTAAACTTACCAGAATCAATGATGGGAAATACAGTCTGGTTCAAGAAAAGCTTTACTTGCTCAATACCGCCGTCCAAGAAAAGAGCGCCGTTAAACGCTTCAAATACATCCTCAAGTAGGGTCTTACGCTCGCGCGCACCACTCTTCTCCTCCCCCTTGCCGAGCAGGATGGCATCCTTAAAGCCTGCCTCAATGGCAAAACTGGAGAAGCCATCAGTCCGCACGATATTTGAGCGTAGCCGCGTCAATTCACCCTCGTCTAGTTCTGGATACTTGTGATAGACATACTCAGAGATGGTTAATTCAAGCACGGCATCACCAAGAAACTCGAGTTTCTCGTAGTTATGAAGGTGCATTTCTTGGTGCTCGTTAGCATAGGATGAGTGCGTAAATGCCTCGTCCAGTAACGCCAGATTCTTGAATTCAATCTTGTAGTCTTGTCTTAATTTACTAACAAATTGTGCGCTAACCATAGATAATAATTCCTTTCAATGCACCTATTATAACAGTAAAATCAGTGCGGTTGGAAATAATCTCCATAAAAAAGCTGCCCAAACGAGCAGTCAAATTTTTTTAATTTGAGAAACCAACATCAAAGAAATCAGATGAAGGCGTGGTACTTAAGCCGACAACCCGGTCGTTAACTGCGGTAATCTCATAACTACTTGAGATTGGCACGACATAGGCTTCCTTATTCATGTAAGTCTGCCACTTGTCGAATTGCTCCTTACGGTAGTTAGTATTGAATGATTTGTCGGAGTCAATCGCCTCTAGTAGCTGGTCATTTGTCTGGCCCACGAAACGAGAAAAGTTAAATGGTGCCTTCCTATTGTAGAGGTCGTTAGGCGATGGTTCACCCGTGAGTGACCAGGCAGCGATAAACATGTCAATTGATGCATCATCATTTTGAATTCGGTCGTAGAAACTATTAAATTCAATCAACTTATCTGAGACCAGATGCACGTTCAAACCAATCTTAGCCCACTGCTTAATGTAGTTTCTAATGATTGCTTCCTGGTGTTTCTCACCAGACATCGCAGCGAAATTAATGACTAAATCTTTACCATCTGGAGTTTGACGAAACTTGCCTTTCTTTTTATAACCGGCTTGATCGAGAATCTGGTTAGCCTTCTTCAGATTATATGGAAATCCCTGCTCATCTTTATTGAAGAACTTACCATATTTCTGCAATATTAGCGTCGGAATCCGAAAGGACAAGCCGTTACTAAACTTTTGATAGACTTCGTCAATGTTCATCGCGTATGCCATCGCACGGCGGAGACTTCTGTTCGCCATCTTGGCTTTCTTGTTCATCACGTTTTCACCCTTGACGGCGTCCCACTTACCAACCTTAAACTCCATGTAGGAATAACTCAAGCCTGTGTCAGCGATAAACTCTGTATTTTTAGCATTTTTAACATTCTTATATTCCGCGTTTGGTACGCTGATTTGATCAAACCGGTTACTCTTAATTGCCGTTGCCACGTTGCCCGGATTAATAATCGAAATAATTACCTTATTAAAATTTGGCGTACCTTGATAATAATACTTATTAGGCGCCCACTCAGTCACCTCACCCGGGGTAATCTTAGTTAACTTATACGGGCCAAAGAATAACGGCTTCTTGCGCACCTGATCACTAGTGGCCAGCTTAGCCAGTGGAATGTCCTTCAGATAATGGTATGGCGCAGCGTTGCTGAGGATGTAGCCACTTCCCTGTTGCTTCATCGCCGGTGTCATCTTGGTAAACTGGATGACTAGCTTACGACCATTGCCGCCATCCGGTGTCTTTAGGCCGGTTACCGTATTCGTCTTGCCTGCGTGATAATCCTCTAAGCCCACAATATTCTGTAAGCTGTCCGTGTAACGAGCCGAACCGGAATCCTTATTCGCAATGATTTTATATGAATAAACCAGGTCGTTTGCAACCAGTGGTGAGCCGTCTGACCACTTAACTTTGGGATTAATCGTGATCGTCGCGGTGTTTTGCTTATAATCGAGTGCTAAATTAGCAGCACCACCATCGACGATTGTGTAGGAATCATCACATTTAAACAATTCCTCATTTCCGGGGTAGGAGACCTCTGTGTCAATCGAATCATTTGAGAGCTCACTTAGGAAGACGCCGGCAAATGGGGTATTAGATGAAATACCAATCTTATATGTTCCACCCTTTTTGATGTCCCGCTTGTTCGTGACAACCTTTGGTAAAGCTGCTGTATTCACCGTTTTTTCATTCGTATTCTTGTTATTGTTACAAGCTGTTAACACGAAGGCTGCACCAGTAACAAAAGTCAGTAGTCCGACAACTTTTGTTATTTTCATAAAAAATCCCCCTAAAATTTGCAATCTACTCCAATTAGAATTGTGCTCTTTTTACAAGATAACATAAACATGACAAAATTTATATAATTTCTCATAATTTTTATATTTAATCTCTTTTTATCAAGCTTTTTTTGATAAATAACCAATTATTTATCTGGGATAGCGACAAAATGGGTGGATGATAATTGTTGCAGCGGCAGGTTGGCAGCTGAAAGATGTGCCCGCGTTACCTGAGTAGCGGTAAACTCACGTTCAAGCGCACAACGGTATTTTTTAAGCTGCTCCCTTTGCGTCGGATCTGCCGGTGGATTAGCCGCTAACATCCGCCTCGTATAGATGTGGCTGGCGTGATTACGGATATCACCACTGGTACCCAGCTCGACGAAACGCCCAGCATCTAGCATGGCAATCTGGCCACACATCAAAATGGCGAGGCTCAAATCATTAGTCAACATAAGCCAGCTCAACTGAGTCTCTCGCTGCATCCCCTGCAAAATCCGCAATATCTGTCTCTGGGCAAAAGCGTCTAGTGACGTAATCAACCCGTCGATAATCAACAACTTAGGCGCCCTGGTTAAAGCGCGCGCAATTAAAACCCGGCACAGTTCACTCTCGTTTAATTGCGCCAATGATTTGGCTGCGGTGTCACTAGACAGCTCAACCACAGACAGTAGTTCCATCACCCTTGCTTTTTCTGCTGTAACTGATAAATTGCAGAAATTGCGCAGCGGGGATGCAATATAATCTAACACTAACATGTGGCGCCCGACGAAATTAAATTCGTCCTTTGAAATTAGCTGGATCGCTTTCTCATAGTCAGTCAGCCGCCGATTCGTCGCCTGGATCATATTTCTGCCTGCGTAGATAATTTGGCCAGATGTGACCTGCTCTAATCCAACCAGTGCGCGCCCAATTGTCGACTTACCTGCACCACTCTTACCCACAATGGCGAGGGAACCCCTGGCGCAAATGGTAAAGTTAATACCATCAATCGCGCGTATCCGGCCGGTCTGTCGGCTAAAGATGCCAGATTTAATCGGATAATGAATCTTTAAATCTTCTACTCTTAATAGTGGCAACAGCTTTCTCTCCCAACATTTAATAGTCTTCTGGTGTATGGATGAAGTGGATTGTGGAAAATCGTGGCAGCACTACCGTACTCAACAATCTGCCCCTCATACATGATTGCCAATTGATCAGCGACTTCTGCAGCTACACCCATATCCTGGCTCAAAATAATCATCCCTGCGTGTTTCTCTGTACAATATTCCACTAAAAGATTGAGAATCTGTGCCTGGACGATTTTATCGAAACCGCGCGTTGGGTCGTCAGCAACAATCATTGTCGGATTACCCATCAGGGCCAGGGCCACCGCCACACGCTGTTGCAATTCTGCGCTCAGCTCAGCGGGGAAAAGTTTGAGCAATGAACGAGCTTCCGGCATGCCCACATACTTGAGAAACTGCGCGCTAAATTTAGCTAAACTTGCTTTATTAATACCGTTGTGTTGCAGCACCATGTTCAGTTCTGCGCCAATTCTCCTGAACGGGTTCAAGATTGTCAGTGGATTGTTCACAATCACGCCCAGCTGATCCTGCAACCCATTATTCAAAGAGTCATGCCTGAACCTAAGGCGGTCACGACCATCTAATTTGATCTGTCCGGAGATAGCCGTGTTATCCTTGTCATAAAGCCCCAGAATACTGCTGGCCAGCGTGCTTTTGCCGGTACCAGATTCACCGACAACCGCCAGAATTTCACCCCTGGCGAGTGAAAAATTGATATCCGTCAAAACATTGTAGAACTTCTTACGAACCTGGTACGCCATATTAAGGTCTCTGACCTCTAATAATAGATTACTCTGCGTGCTCAATTGATTTCCTTCTCTAACCTGCTCTAGCAGGCTCAACCAGATTTAGTTAATTAATTATTCAAAAAAAAGTCTGTCATCTCTGACAGACCACCTACTTAGCCATGTTAGTAAAAATATAATCAACTGCTTGGCCAACTGTTTGCAATCCTTCGGCATCCTCATCGGGAATCTCTCCCCCAAATGTGTCCTCAAGTTCAAGTACAAACTCGACGAAATCAATTGAATCGGCATCTAAATCACGCTTAAAATTCATTTCAGGCGTCACCGTGTTAGCATCGACCTCGAAGTGATCAACGATTAGTGTGGTCACCTTGGCCATAATCTCTTCTTTAGTCATTGTTTTCCTCCAAAAAAGTTTACCAGATTAGTCTAAGCTAGTAATAAGAAGATGTCTAGTCTATTTTTGCTCAAATTGCTCAACGATTGTTGCCGTTAGATTCTGAGCCAGCATCTGCTCAATCTGCTTCAGTGTGTAGTAAACCGCGCGTGCATCGGCGCGTCCGTGGGCCTTAACAACAGGTGCCTTTAGCCCCATCAATGCCGCACCACCATACTTACTCGTATCAAAGCGGACCATCACATTCTTTAAGGCAGGCTTAACCATTACGGCCCCAAGCTTTACCTTAAGACCACTGTTTAACAGGCCATCCTTTAAGAGACTAAGCAGTGTCTCAGCGGTACCTTCAATCGTCTTCAACAAGGCATTACCTGTGAAGCCATCGCTGACCACGATATCTGCCTTACCAGTCAGCACCTCGTTGGCCTCGATGTTCCCCACGAAATTGATGTCAGCCTGTCCAGTTAATAATTGGTAGACGCTTTGGTGCAAGTCATCGCCCTTGTCGGATTCACTTCCGTTATTCAAGAGAGCAATGCGGGGATTAGCAATTCCACGGACCTTTTGGGCGTAGAAGTTTGCCATTTGAGCCCACTGCACTAAGTATTCTGGCTTGCTGGTAGCATTCGCACCTGCGTCTAGCAATGTGAAGCCGTCACTCGAGTTGCTCACTGGTAGTGTAGGCATTAATGCAGGCCTAGTAATTCCCTTGATCCGGCCAACAATGAAGATCCCAGCAGCCAGTAATGCCCCAGTATTACCCAAAGACATCACCGCGTCTGCCTCACCATCCTTAACGGCCGTAGCAGCCCGCACCATCGAGGCGTCCTTCTTAGTTCTAATTGCCCTAACCGGTTCGTCATCACCGGTTACCTCTTCGGTTGTATGAACAATTTTTATTTGGGGACTGTACGTCTCAGGTAAGAACGGCTTGATTTTATCCTGATTACCATAAAGAATAAACTCGACGTCGGGCATTTCCTTTTGCGCCCGCAAAACACCCTCAATAATAGATTCCGGTGCATGGTCACCGCCCATGGCATCGATTGCGATTTTTTTCATTGATTTATCCTACCCTTCGAAATCCTGATTCTTATATTCTAACACTTGCTTCAAAAACTGGTACTCCGGATTACTCAAAGTTGGGTCCTGTTCTAAAACTAGTTTGGCTGACTTCTTGGCCTCCACCAACGTATTGAAATTGGTGACCACATCACCCACCTTAAACTCGGGTAAGCCAGACTGCTTCGTCCCAAACAGGTCTCCCTCGCGTCGCAACTTCAGATCTTCCTCGGCTAACACAAATCCGTCGGTCGTGTTCGCAACTACATCCATCCGCTTCTTACCAGATTTGGTCTTTGGGTCAGCAATAAAGACGCAGTAAGACTGTGTCTCACCCCGTCCTATTCGACCACGCAATTGGTGTAGCTGGGACAAACCAAACCGGTCGGCATCAAAAATCACCATCATATTAGCATTTTGCACGTCGACCCCGACTTCAATTACGGATGTAGTGACCAAGATGTCAATCTGGTGGGCAACGAATTGGGCCATGATGTGTTCCTTCTCATCAGCTTTCATCTGACCGTGCAGTAAGGCCACATGATTGTGCTGCCCGAATTGCGTGCTCATTTTTTCGAAAATATCGGTTGCATTCTCTACATCTAGTTGTTCAGATTCCTGGATTAAGGGCGTGACGACGTAGATTTGAAAGCCTTGCTCTAGCTGCTCACGCATCTGGAGAAAGACATCTGCCAGTTGACCCGACGTCTTCCATTCCGATTTGATTGGCAGGCGGCCCTGAGGCAGTGTCTTGATGATCGAAATATCCATATTACCATACACCGTTAGTGCCAAAGTCCGTGGAATTGGCGTTGCAGTCATCGCTAATACATCGGGGTGATCGCCCTTACCACGCAACGTTGCACGTTGCCCCACGCCGAATCGGTGTTGTTCATCGATAATGATTAACCCAAGTTTAGCAAATTCCACCTGATCTTGAATGAGTGCGTGAGTACCAATGACACAGTTAATCGCCCCGGACTTCAAACCAGCATAGATCTGCTTTTTCTCAGCACTACTGGTTGATCCGGTGATCAGCGCTACAAAAACGCCGACCCGGCCGAGTAATGCACTAATCTTCTGGTAATGCTGCTGCGCCAATATTTCAGTTGGCACCATCAGCGCGGCCTGGTAACCAGCGGTAATCACAGCGAAAATGGCGAAAACAGCGACCACAGTCTTGCCCGAACCTACGTCACCCTGTAGTAACCGATTCATCACTCGCGGGTTCTTTAGATCGGCCAGAATCTCCCGTACAACTACCTTTTGATCCTGCGATAATTCAAAGGACAGGAGATTAGCCAGCTCAGTGAGTGCCGACTCATCGTAGTTTTTCGCTACCCCCGTTTCATCACTTGCCTCCTGAACAGTAGACTGAAGTTGCATTTGAAATAAGAAAAATTCACGAAAAATTGCACTTCGTAGTGCCAATTGGCTAATCTGCATCGTCTTGGGTCGGTGCATACCAACTACAATCTGAGTTTCGTTCAGTAGGTGATACTTTACCCGCAAAAATTCTGGCACAACGTTCTCGAGTACCGGAAAATTTTGCAGTACAAGATTAACTAACTCTGTAATTTTCTTCTGCTTCACATGCTGGTTCACAGAATAAATTGGTGCCAACTCGTTTTGCTGGTCCTTCGTTGCCATAACTTTCATCCCTGTCAGCATCTGCTTTGGCTCATTATATTTGCCATAGACAGCAATCTCTTGACCCAATTCGAGCTGTTTCTTTAACCATGGTTGATTAAAAAAACTGACCATGATTACATCATGGTCAATTTTAAGTTTGAACGTGAGCCTAGTCTTACGGTAACCAAACCGTCCAACTACAGGATCGGTTACGACAAGCCCCTTTAACACAACCTTCTGGCCATCCACTACCGCATCTAGTGGTAACTCCTGTAGATCATCGTAGCGGTAGGGAAAATAATAGAGCAAATCAAATTGGGTGAAGAGGCCAAGCGTCTGCAAGTTATTCAACGTCTTTTTTCCAACACCAGGCAAGTTACCAAGAGTATCGAATATGTTTGTTGTCATTATTTCGTCTCAACCGTTCTACTTCTTCAAACAAAGCCACATTGACTATTCAACCGAAATGAGGAAGTTATAAACTGGCTGCCCACCAGCATGAATCTCAAATTCAATGTCGTCATCAACCGTACCATTTAGGTCTTCCACCACCTGATTTGCCAGTGCTTCAGTCGTGTCAGCTCCATACAACAGAGTCACAATCTCGCTGTCATCATCAAGCATTGATTTAATCGTTGCCACCGTAGTTTCAATCAGGTCAGTTTGAGCAACCTTGATATCGCCATCAACAATTCCCATGTAGTCGTTCTTTTGAATTTTGACGCCATCAATTTCGGTCTTCCTAATTGCCTTAGTGATTTCACCACTCTTGACGGTCTCTATTGCCTCAGTCATTTCCGCTACGTTATCGTCTACGTCGCCATCCGGGTTAAAGGACAGCATCACGGTCATTCCTTGTGAGATAGTCTTCGTTGGCACGATTCCCACAGGAATATCGGCAACTGCTGCAGCCTGTTTCGCAGCCATCAAAATATTACCGTTATTTGGCAAAATCAGAGCCTTCTTGGCACCACTATTCTTCACAGCATCTAGGATATCTTGGGTACTTGGATTCATGGTCTGACCACCACTGATAATTCGATTTACCCCGAGACTCTTGAATAAGTCTTTAATGCCATCACCAGAGGCAACAGCAATCACTGCAAAGTCAACATCTTCCTCATCAGAATCTTGTTCGACGATCGTTTCATGTTGAATCCGCATGTTATCAATCTTGATTTTGTCCAGTTGACCAAATTCGGTCCCGTAGGCAAAAACCTTGCCCGGATTCTCTGTGTGGACGTGAACTTTAACAACTTCGTCGTCCGAGACCACAAGGAGCGAATCACCTAACTTATCCAGGTAGTTTCTGAAGTCGTCATAAACAAACTTCTTTTTATTAGGCACATCCTTCGTTAAATCCACCATAATCTCGGTACAGTAACCGAATTTGATGTCCTCTGTTGCAAGTTGACTTTGAACGGATTGGTGGTGAGCCGCATTAACCATCTCATCCATCTCGGATTCGTTCGGTTCATAGGTGTCCGGTAAATCCTCGCCACTTAGTCCCTCAAAGAATCCCTCATAAATGAATACTAAACCCTGGCCACCAGAGTCGACAACACCAACCTCTTTTAAGACCGGCAAAAAATCTGGGGTAGTCTTCAACGCCTTTTTCGCTCCGTCTGCGACCGCCTGCATGACCTGAATGGCATCATCTGTCTCCTTAACCGCGTTTAACCCAGCCTGAGCACCGCCACGAGCAACAGTTAAGATTGTTCCCTCAACCGGCTTCATCACAGCCTTATACGCTGTCTCGACTCCTGTGGCAAAGGCCTCTGCTAAATCGTTGGCAGTCAGCACTGCCTTGCCGTCTGTACTCTTTTGAAAGCCACGGAATAATTGCGACGTAATTACGCCCGAGTTACCACGTGCTCCCATTAACATTCCCTTAGCTAATGCTTTGGTTAAAATGCCAATGTCTGTCTCTGCTTGTTCATTGACAGCTTTGGCACCACTCTGAACGGTTAAGTTCATGTTCGTTCCCGTGTCCCCATCGGGCACAGGAAAAACGTTTAGTGAATTAACGAATTGTGCATTCTTACCTAAGCGATGCGAAGCAACGCGAATCATGTCTCTAAATTTGTCGGCTTTTATTTCTTTTAAAACCAAAGTTAGCTCCCCCAGCCTAATTAATTAGTCATCTAAAACCTTAACGCCTTGTACAATGACATTAACAGATTTTGCTTTAGTACTCAAATCCTGTTCCAGGTGGTACTTTACGCTGTCTTGCACGTTTTTGCTGACTTCGGAAATTTTCAACCCATAGCCCACCACAATGTAGACGTCAACGACTGATTGGCCGTCATCTTGCTTCACAACTACTCCGCGGCCGAAATTGTTAAGATTCAAAATCTCGTACACACCATCGCGAAATTGGTTCTTACTTGCCATACCAACAACGCCATAGTTCGAAGTTGCTGCATTACCAACTACAGTGGCAATGACATTGTTCGAAATATCAATCATTCCGTATTTTGTTTTTATTTTAACAGCCATTTTTATCCTCCATCAAGAAGTCATGTTACTACTCATACCATTTTATCATAGGTATCGGTAATATTAAATTCTAAATATTTAGCTTAACTATTGCTAAAGGACTCTGATTATGATAAATTATTTAAGTGATTGAAACAAGTAAAAGGGGGTTAGAATAATGGCAAAGGATTTTATTACTGGTCGTAAGACTTCATTTGGTAACACACGTTCAAAGGCTTTGAACTCATCACGTCGTAGTTGGAAGCCAAACCTTCAAAAAGTTCGTATTCTTGTTGACGGTACACCTAAACGTGTTTGGGTTTCTGCAAGAGCACTCAAATCAGGTAAAGTTACTCGCGTATAATTATACAAATGACAAAGTTAAAGTCAGGACCAATTGGTCCTGACTTTTTTTGTGTTTTATTCAGATTTGTGACTAATCACGACTATAGATGACAGCAACCACACCTTTTGTAAAGGAAAAGTTTACCTCATCTTTGACAAATTCATTGCTCGCAAAGGAGACAGGATAATTACTCGAGAAATCAGCTAACTGATACTTGGCATCCGCAATCTGAAAATGCGCGACAGGCGTCAGATTCACGAACGCCAAGTATTTATATTCTTTAAGCCGGTCAATTGACCATTTGCCAGGATTAAAGAAACGGATCAAGTTTTGCTGGTCAACCATGGTTATCCGGTCTGCAACCGGTCGTAAACGCTCATTCAGGACACATAAGAGATTCACCAAGAAATGGTCTAAACGGCCGCCGGTGGCCCCAATTACAACTACATCCTTACTATTTAAGTCGAATAGTGCAGTAGCTAACCCCATCTCAGAATCAGTGAAATCCTTCTCCGGGACAGCGAAGCGAACATCCTGCACGTTTTCTAATAACATGGCTCTTTCGGCGGCATTAAGGGAATCATAATCACCCACAGCAATATCTGGAATCAGACCGTGCTTTAGTAATGAAATGTTTCCGTGATCCACACCAATCACCTTAACAGCCTTTTGCCGTGCACGCACGCGATTAAACTCGGTAAAAATCTGCTGGGGCCACAATTCTTCGGGTCCGCCAAGAAAAACATATGTGCGGTAATTTAAACTATTGGACATTATTTTACAACACCTACTTCCGGTATTCCGGTAGTTTATTATCTTCAATCTCTTTACGCATGGTCAGATAGTTATCGTAGCGTGACTGCAGAATTTCGCCGGATGCGACTAGATTCTTAACGGCACAACCAGGCTCGTTCAGATGTTGGCAGCCCCGAAATTTACACTCAGCCGCATGGGCGACAAAGTCCCTAAAGTAATCAACCAAGTCGAGTAGCTTAATTTGATGCAACTCGATGGATGAAAAACCCGGTGTGTCAGCAATATAACCTGGACCGTATGTAAATAATTCAATCTGTCTGGTCGTATGTTTACCCCGATTAAGACTACTAGAAATGGGCGCTGTCGCCTGCCGAGCATCCTGCTTGAGCTTATTCAATAAGGTCGATTTGCCTGCACCAGACTGACCAGCCAAAACCAAGATATCTTCGTCCTCCATCAGATTAAGAATCTCGGCTTTTGTTGTGCCTTCATACGACAGTAAGGGATAACCGATTCGTGCGTAATATTGGAGCGCCTGTTTAATCTCCTCTAAACGTGCTGGTTTGACGATGTCCTGTTTCGAAAGGTACAGCTCAACGTTTATGCCTTCACTTTCGAAAAAGATAATGAACCGGTCTAACAAATTCAACGAAAAATCCGGTTCAACAGCCGAAATCACCAGAATAACCCGCGAAACGTTGGCCAACAGCGGACGCTTAAGAAAATTCCGCCGCGGCAGAATTTTGACTAAATAATTCGTTTGATTGCCATCTAACTCCACCTGAACGTGATCGCCAACGACGGGTTTCTCCTTGTTTTTGCGAAATACGCCACGAGCCCTTGTGCGCACGGTACCGTGCTCTGTAGCCACATCATAAAATCCGGCTACGGAAGTGATAATCGTACCAGTTGTTCTCTGCTTCATCTACTCCGTAACACTTTCATCTACTACGGTTTGCCCGTCCTGCACAATTTTGACATGACCATTACCATTATTCAAAGTAAATGGAATACTTACGCTCGAATCGCTCGTGATATACATATCCTTATACACGGAGGTCGTTGTATGGGTATCATCACCGATATAAATAATTACGTGATTCCCCCGACCATTATTGTCGTTATCGCTGTTGTATGTTAAGGCGTAGCTCTTCGTGACAGACTTGTTTGTCCCCTTAGAAACCACAACGTTAATGGTAGTTCCAGGTTGAACCTTAGTGCCAGCACCCGGAGTTTGTGAGATAATCTGGCCTTTATCCACAGTACTTGAAAATTCCTCTAAAGATGAAAGCTGTAGCTTATTCTCGTTTGCGTAATCCTGGGCGCTCTTCAGCGTGTAGCCACTGAGATCACGTAAAGTAACGGATTCGTCCTTTGACTCCTCAACTTCTGGGCCACGACTGACAGTGAGCACGATTGTTGTCTTTGCCGCATCCACCTTTTTACCTGCAGTGACACTCTGATCGATAATCTTGTTCTTTGGCGCATCACTATCTTCAGTTCGTTTAGTTACTGTGAAGCCAAGTTTCTCCAGTCTCGTTTTAGCTCGGCTATATGTGGTGCCCAACACGTCCGGCACTGTAGTCAAGCCAACGCCACTGGATACTACTAGTCCAATCTCGGCGCCAGACTTGACACTCATATTCTTTTCGGGCAACGTTCTGATGACATTCCCCTTCTTGACCGAATTGCTGGGTTGCTCATCGATATCCCCCACGACAAGGCCAGCATCCTGGATTGCCCCAATGGCGGATGCACGAGACATATTAGTTACATCTGGCACCTCGACAGTACCATTTCTGCTCAATGCAAAAACGAGAGCGAACACGACCATCAATGCCGCAATGGCTGAGAATATCCACCAAAACTGATGTTTCTTGAAACTAGCTTTAAATTTAGCAAGGGCGGAATTCTTTGGCTTGTCGGCGTCATTATTGGTTTCGGTTACCACACCATTCAAGTCTGGTAAAACAATAGTTTTATCCAACTCAGGATTATGGTCCGCTAAGAAAACCGGTTCAGCTGCTCGACTAGGATCCATCGCCGTATCTAAATCGTTCTTCATTTCTGAGACAGTTTCAAATCTGTCACGCGGATCCTTTGCCGTAGCTTGTAAAACGACATTTTCTAGCGCTTGAGGGACCTCCGGGTGTTGTTTCTTAATTGATGGAATATTCTCCTGGAAGTGCTTCAGGGCGATGGAGACGGCAGTCTCTCCGCCAAATGGTACGTCACCGGTAATTAATTCATAGAGAATGATCCCGAGAGAGTAGATATCAGATTGCTTGGTGGCCATAGAGCCCCTGGCCTGCTCAGGACTCATGTAGTGCACAGAACCCAGGAGCGAGTTAGTCTGAGTAATCGATTGTTGACTCAATGCGATTGCAATACCAAAGTCCGCCACTTTCACGCGTCCGCTTGGATCCATCAAGATATTCTGCGGCTTTAGGTCGCGGTGAATCACGTTATGTTGGTGCGCAAGCGCAATAGCGCCCAGCATCTGATCCATAATCTCGATCACCCGGGTTAGCGTGAGCGGATTATGGTCATGGATGTATTCCTTTAGGTTTGGCCCGTCAACATATTCCATGACCAGATACTGCATTCCTTTTTCAGAACCCACATCAAGAATGGAAACAATATTGGGGTGACTTAGCTCACTCGTAGCGAGGGCCTCACGCTGAAATCTTTGGACTGTCTTCTGGTCATTTTGCAAATCCATGCGTAATACTTTAACCGCAACTTTTCTTTGCAAAATAATATCTTCAGCTAAGTAGACGTTGGCCATTCCGCCTTCGCCTAGGGTATCAACAATCTTGTAACGGTCTGCTAACAAATAGCCTTTATCAATCATTTTGAAATACCCTCCTTCCCATAGCTAATCAGACAAACGGTAATATTATCTTGTCCACCAAACCTGTTGGCGGCGGCGATTAATTCATCGCTTCTCTCCTGGAGTGAGGTCTGCTTGACCAAAATATCCTTAATTTGTTGATTGGTAAGTGAGTTGGTGAGTCCATCCGTGCAAAGCAGGAGCAAATCACCCTCCAATATCTGTAACTCAGTAAATTCCGGATTAATTACCTTAGAAACGCCCAATGTTTCAGTAATAACGTTTTTTTGCGGATGATTCTTGGCCTGCTCAACAGTAATTTGCCCTGATTTCAGTAGCTCGTTCACCAATGAATGATCTTGAGTTACCTGCAGAAACTCATTTTTACGTAAGAGATAAGCACGAGAATCACCAAGATGCGCAAGTAACACATCCTCGGCGAATAATACGGCAAGTACAATGGTCGTACCCATTCCATTCAAATCACTAAACCGGTCACTCGTGGCAAGAATCGTCTCGTTTTCCAAATTCAAGTTTACCTTGAGCCAGGTTCTAGCAGTCGCGACGTTATCAAGGTCACTACCAACAAATGCATGACCAAGGTGATTAACCGCCATACTGGATGCCACATCCCCGCCTTGGTGACCGCCCATACCATCGGCCACAATTGCCATCAGAATATTTTTCTTGTTTTTAAATATTTGGACAAAATCTTGATTCGATTTGCGAACACGCCCAATATTTGACGCATATGCCGTCTTTATCAAAATACTTAACCTCTTAATCTTAAACTGGTGATACTGAAGCCGTCGGTTTGATAATCGTCTGGAAAGATCCTGACGGTTAAATCGGTGCCGACCTCAGTTTTTACGGAGTCAAAACTAGGTAATTTAATTTGTTCAACGAAGAACTCAGGATGTGCAGCGATGAACCGCGCAACTACTTCCTCGTTCTCCTCTGGAGTTATTGTACATGTACTGTACACAATTCGTCCACCAATCTTCAAAGATTGTGCAACTGATTCCAAAATTGCTAGTTGGATTTTACTCAGGTTGATAATATCTGTAAATGTTTTTTCATACCGAATCTCTGGTTTACGCCGGAGCAATCCCAATCCGGAGCACGGCGCGTCTACCAGAATCTTATCAAACTTCTGGGGACCAAATTCACTAGCAACATTTCTGGCATCCATCGCCTGCACTGTAATCAGATCGGTCAATTCTAGCCGTTTTGCATTATTCTCGATCAGCGCAAGTTTTTTCTCATGCAAGTCGAGAGCAGTCACCTTACCAACATTTTGATCAAGTAATTCTGCAATCTGCATCGTCTTACCACCCGGTGCCGCACAGGCATCGAGCACAATATCACCGGGCTCCACATGAAGTGCATCAACAACCACACTAGAGGCCTCATCCTGGATCGTAATCTGACCATCGCGAAAAAGATTTGTAGCGGCAACTCCGCCGTGACTCAGCAAAATATTCTCGCCCCGAAGAGGCGAAACGGTCACATCAAATCCCTGATCGTGCAGCTCCTCTTTAGCCGCCTGGACAGTCGTTTTCTTGGTGTTTACACGGACACTATTATGTGACACGGTATTCAGGCTTTGGAGGATGCGCGCGGTTTTACTGTTACCAAACTTATCGCTCAGGTATTTGACTAGCCACTCGGGCATACTTTCCTTGATGGATAGGTACTCCGCGGTTTGGCCCACCGCCGGTAAAAGTGGACCTTGACGTTGCACATTACGTAGAATCCCGTTAACCAGTTTATACGCGCCGTGACTCGAGCGTTTTTTAGCCAGCTCGTTTGCAGAGTTCAAGACTGCATGGTCGGGTATCTTATCGAGAAACTGTAACTGATAGACCGACATGAGCAGTAAAGGCACGACAAAACTCTCCTTTGGTTTGGCCCGCAGAAGATGCTTAATTTGATACTCAAGAAAAAGTTTATACTGGATTGTTCCGTAGACTAGCTGTGTGACTAGTGCCTTGTCCCGTTCGTCTAGCGTCGAATTATTTAAAGAGAAGTTTAGCTGAATATTCGAATAACTCTTTTGCTGTAGAACCTTTGTAAGCACATTTAGTGCAACTTCCCGGGCTGTAGCAACATTCAAATTATTCATCAGTCATGACCCGTGTGCCAACCACCAGATTTTTGGCACGACCATTTAAGAAATCGCTGGCCTTCATTCTCTTACCGCCCACGGGTTGGACCTCAAGCAAGCGTAAAACCGTTCCGTTGGCTAGGCTAATTGTCAGCTCACGTTTATTGTTGACCAAAAAGCCCGCTTCATAAGGAGTAACAACGTCAACAACCTCACTCTGCCAGACTTTTAACCGTGCACCATTGAAAAACATAAAAGCACCCGGATCAGGATTTAAACCGCGAATCACGTTATGGGCCTGCTTAGCTGTCATCTTGGTTCTAAGTTGTTCCTCCTCTTTCCTGATGTTCGGTGAGAAAGTCACTAGTGCTTCATCCTGTGGTGTTTTCTTCACCGTACCGGCGATAATACCCGGTAACGTCTCCAGCAGCAGGTCACGACCGAGGATGGCTAGCTTAGTGAACATTGTGCCCGTTGTGTCCTGGTCCGTGATTCTAAGTGCTTGTTGGGCATACATGTCACCCGCATCCATCTGCTTCACCATCTCCATGATTGTGATTCCTGTCTCCTGATCACCGTTCATGACCGCATACTGTATTGGTGCACCACCCCGATATTTAGGCAATAGCGAACCATGAACATTAACTGCGGCAATTCTGGCGGAATTCAAGAAACTTGTCGGTAAAAATTGCCCATAAGCAGCGGTAATAATTAGGTCTGTCTGCTGCTCAATTAGTTCGGTAAGCTCTGGACTACCACTCAATTTTACTGGCTGGTAGACTGGCAAATTATGTTTTAGTGCAAATTCCTTAACCGGCGTGGCCACAATCTTTTGTTTCCGACCCACCTTTTTATCCGGCTGTGTAACGACGGCAATCACGTCGTAGCCCGCTTCTAAAAGGCCGTCTAAGACTGTCACTGAAAATTGGGGCGTGCCCATGAATATTATTTTTGTCATGAATATCCTCTACATAAATTTATCGGGCTCGCGATCGATATAAATGTTGAGTCCGTATTTTTTCTGTGTTTGAGCTGCATCCTGGATCTCGTGCAGAAATGCATTTAATTCTGGCTCTCTTTTATATTTTACCAATATTTGATAGAAATAATGCTGTTTTATTTTTGAGACCGCGCTTGGAGTGGGGCCCAAAATGAGAACGCGTCCATTCAGCTCGCGCATCAGTTTTCGTTTGATGATAAAAGCCTCTTTCGCGGCATTCTGCTCATTCTTACTAGACACGCTAATGAGGGATGTGAAGAAGTACGGCGGGTAGTTTCCTTGATGACGCACCTGCATCTCCTGGTGGTAGAAACGTTCATAATCCTGACTTTGAGCAAGAACAATGGCATAATGCTCTGGATTATACGTCTGTACGAGCACAGAACCCTTTAACGCAGCTCGGCCCGCCCGACCACTCACTTGTGTCAACAATTGAAAAGTTTTCTCGGCAGAACGAAAATCCGGGAAAGACAGAGCTGTATCGGCGTTGATTACGCCGACCAGAGTTACGTTACTAAAATCTAATCCTTTTGCAATCATCTGAGTTCCAAGCAAAATATCCGCTTCATTTCGCCCAAACGCATTCAGAATCCGTTCGTAACTTCCCTTTTTTCTGGTCGTATCCACATCCATCCGCAATATTCTTGCTTGTGGAATTAGCTTACCTAGTTCTTCTTCAATCTTCTGCGTTCCCGTACCATAGAAACGAATTTCATCTGAGTGACAATTGGGACAACTTGTCGGCACAGCCTCCGTATGGCCACAGTAATGGCACTTCATCTGGTTGGTGGATTTGTGATATGTCAGGCTAATGTCACAGTTTGGACATTTCAGGACGAATCCACATGAACGGCAGAGCATGAAGCTAGAGAAACCCCGCCGGTTCAGTAGTAAGATTGTCTGCTCTTTTCTTTGAACACGGGTTTTGATTGCGTCAACTAATTCTTGCGTCAAGTCAAACTGTTCACCCGCAAATTTGGCCTCTTTTAAATCCAAAATTTTCACTGTCGGTAAAGACTGCTGGTTGGTTCGTTTAGTCAACGTCAATAACTGATAGACGTTTTTAGAAGCACGTGCACGGCTCTCTAGGGAAGGCGTGGCACTCCCAAGAACAAGTGTCGCCTTATTGTAATCGCTACGCCAAAAGGCCACATCGCGTGCGTGATAACGTGGCGTGTCATCTTGTTTATAGCTGCTCTCGTGTTCCTCATCGATAATGATAAGGCCCAGGTTCTGCAGTGGCGCAAAAATAGCGCTGCGTGCACCCACAACTACCTTAGCTTCATTTCGCCGAATACGCCGCCATTCATCGTACTTCTCACCCTCGCTTAAACCACTGTGCAACACAGCCACCGCATCGCCGAACCTTGCCTGCACCTGCCGGACCATCTGTGGCGTGAGCGAGATCTCCGGAACAAGCATCAGCGCAGTCTTGCCTTCATCTAGCGTATTGGCGATTGCATGCAGGTAAACTTCTGTCTTACCACTACCCGTTACGCCCTCTAGTAGAAAGGTGGTTGCTGTATCAGCATTCACACTGGTAGTGATTTGTTCTAGTGCTTGGACCTGTTCTGGTAAAAGTACTAGGTCATTTCTATTCTTATTAGTCTGTGTGGTAATGGGACGGCGATATACTTCAGCCTTCGATCGTGTTAACCAGCCTTTGTCAGCGGCTACCTTAATTGTGGCACCGGAAATAGCCAGCTGCTGCTCTAGCTCCGTTTGACTAAGCGGTAATTTAGGCTCTGTAATTAGAAAATTTAGTAGCTTTTGTTGCTGATGTGCATTAGCACGTAGCTTCTCCAGCTCCACGCGTAATTCGCCACTCGATTTTACCGCAGTTATCTCGCTAATTTCTTTGACTTTCGCCCTTGATTCAACCAGGTACTCAATCTTGATCTTGTCCACGCGCAATAAACGATTAATGCTCGCGATAATTGTGCTATCTTGGTCGTCAATTTCGGCCAAGTCAATTTCTTGTTTCTCCCCAAATAGCTGCCTAACCTCTAGATCATCTTTGACTAGTGGCACTAAAATTTTGCGATAATTGGCCCGTAGCACACTTGGCAGCATCGTTTTCAAGATAGTTATCCGGTATGAGAAAATATATTGACTGAGCCATGCGGATAAATCGACTAACTCCGGTGTCAATGGGGGTAGCTCATCAACAATCATTAGTAACTCCTTTAGCTGACCTTCGTAGTCCGTTTCGTCAACCAATGAGATTACAAACCCTTGCACTTTCCGACTCTTACCAAAAGGAACGACGACCCGTGAGCCCACCTGCACATCGTTTTCTAAGATGTGCGGCACCAGATATTCAAATAAGCGATCTGTCTGTTTTGCAGCGACGTCCACTACTACTTGTGCAATCATTTCTGCCCACCTTTTAAAAAACCTCCATTCACTAAACGTGATGAAGGATTAATTGTCATTCATTAAATTGATTCTTTCTTATCGGGGTCAATGGTAACTGAACCGGCCGCAATTTCCTCGAGTGCCTTACCAACGGTCTTGTTTGACTTATATTGATCTAACACTAGGACCGAACCACTCTCGATTTCATGGGCACGCTTAGCAGCGAGTATTGCCAAAGAATATCTTGAATCAACGTTTTCTAGTAATTTATCAATTGATGGGTATGAAATCATCTTAATTCTCCTTTATCATTTTCCGATAATTATCGATTACTCGTGGCACACGAACATGTTCACTTGAGACAATGTCTTTGATTCTGTTAACAGCATTCTCTACTTTATCATTAACGACAGCATAATCATAGTTCTCCATCATCATGATTTCAACTTTGGCCTGGGCCATCCGCTTCTCGATGACGGCAGCAGCGTCTGTGCCGCGTTTTGTTATCCGATCCTTCAGTTCCATCAAATCGGGTGGTGTGAGGAAAATAAACACACCATCTGGCATTTTCTCACGGACCTTCATGGCACCGTTAACTTCAATCTCCAGCAGAACATCATGTCCTTCAGCCAGCATCTTCTTAACTGGCGTTAGCGGCGTACCGTAGAAATTATCAACGTATTGGGCATGCTCCAGCATCTTGCCGTTTGCAATTGCCTCCTTAAATTTATCCTTCGTCGTAAAGTAGTAATCCTCTCCATCTACTTCGCCCGGACGCGGTTTCCTTGTAGTCATCGAGACCGAGTACTGAAACTCAAATAATTTACTCTCTACCATTTTTTGACGAACGGTCCCCTTTCCAACACCAGAGGGGCCAGACAAAACAATTAATAATCCCTTTTCGGACATGTTCTCTTCCTGTCATCTATCTAAAATTAATATATCAATCATGCATTAAAAGTCATTTTTTTTCAAGTTTTTCATCGTGTTTTTAAAATTTTTTGCAGCAATGAAATAATGTTGTTGCAAAATAGAACGTTTGTTCGTATAATAGAAATACAAACAAATGTTCGGAGGAGTAAATAATGGACTTCAAGATTAATTCTTTAGATGCAAACGTGAACACACCTGCCAATACCGCATTCATCAGTAGACTAACAGAGACCTATCAGAAGCTCTTTGACTACTCCATTCCAGAACTGACGATTATCGAGGATCTTCCAGCTGAACGCTTGGAAAAGTTAAACACAGCTTGGCATACAAAAAATCTTGTTCTTGTGACATTGGACGATGAACGGCAAATTATTGGTCGAGTTCAGCAGATTACGCCAGTTAGCCAAGTTGTACTTGCCACATATCACTCAAACGTGATTGAGTTTGTTCCACTCAATCGAATCTTCAAAGTTGAATCTGCAACTAAATAGTCATTTAGCTACAAAAAAAGACCGCACAAGAAATTACTTTTGAAATTGAAGTGAACCCCAAATATTGGACGAAACTTTAAGCAACTTTCTGGGTGGTAAGAACACGGTATTTAACCGGGCTCTTACCACCCAGTTTTGTTTTGATTCTCGTGAAATTATAATATTGAATCCAGTTTGCTACGGCTAGGGTTAATTCTGCCAAGGTTTCTAACTGTTTTTGATCATAAACTTCTGCTTTTAGAATGTGAAAAAACTTTCCATGGCCGCATTATCTAAGCAGGTTGGCTTGCGTGACATACTCTGGAAGAGACGTTGTTGCTTTAAAATGCGGACACAACGTGGATTTTGATATTGAAAGCCTTGATCAGAGTGGACCGTTGTCCGATAACCTAGTTGTTTTGGAATCAGGTTGATCGCTGTTGTTAAAACATCGGTGGTGAACGCCACAGTTGGGTTTAAAGAAATATCATGGCTCAGGACTTCACCGGAAAATAGATCATAAACACACGTAAAGTAAGCCCGTTCTTCAATCGTTTTATTGCCCCAACAAAGCTCCGTAATATCAGTCGTTAACTTTTGATACGGTCGATTAATCATAAAGCGTCGTTTAAGTCGATTCTTAGCGACAGCTCCAACCGTTCCCTTGTAAGAGTTATATTTACGGGTTTGCTTATTATATACCGTTGATAACAGGTTCAGTTCACGCATTAGTCGTAAGACTTTCTTATTATTGACCACCAGACCCATTTCACGCAATTGGCCAGTGATCTGGCGATAACCGGACGCGGTCACGTTAGCCTTAAGGTCTGTAATGGTTTGTTTAAGGATCACATACGGATTGTTTTCAGTTGGGAGATACTTTATCGCGTAGCTATAGGTGCTCTTGGCCATGCCAACGACTTTGAGGATCTTGCCGCACCGATATTTGGGCCTTAGTTCTTGGATGATTTGTGATCGTTGTCTACTTGTAATTGAGCCAAGGCCTTTAATTTTTTTAGGTATTCATTCTCGATCTTTAGTAATTCATTTTCGTCACGTAAGCGTGTTAATTCATCTGGTTGTTTTGTTTTCTTGCCTTGTTTATCAGCTGACATAATTTTTGATCGTCCTCGGTTACGAAACAAGGCATCAAGGCCTTCATATTCAAACGTTCGTCGCCATTGCCAAACGGTTGACGGCGCAGAAATATCGAAGTTAAGGGTAGTTTCGGTTATAGATGCCTGATTCGTTTTCATCCAGTTGAAAACAGTCACCTTAAAAGTGCCATCATAAACTTTCTCTGGTCGGCGAATCTCAAGCCCCTTAACACCGAAACGTTGGTATTGAAGCACCCATTTATTAACGGTTGCATGACTTTTAATCCGGTACTTTCTAGCAATCAAGATAAAACCCAATGAAGAAGTCAAATAGTCTTGAACAACATGTAGTTTAAACTGCTTGGTATATTTGGTCATAGTAAAACCCCCGGTATTGATTTTGGTCCAATACCGGGGGTTCACTTCAATCTACTAAGTTAGTATTAGTAGTTATGGACTTTTTCGGTTTGATAATTATTTAGTTTTTTTGAGCTAACAAATCGGCCGCATTCTTCAAGGCAGACTCCGTTACCTTATTTCCCGCAATCATCTTTGCAATCGCCTGGACCGAGCTGCTGTCATCAAGCAAATCAAGCTCTGTGTATGTCTGATTGTTGGCAATTGTCTTGGCGATGAGGAAGCGTTGATCTGCAATCGCCGCAACCTGCGGTGCATGCGTAATTGTCAGTACCTGCTTTGTCTTAGAAAGCTCGAGCATCTTCTGACCAATTGCCGCCGCAACGCGTCCCGACACACCAGTATCAATCTCATCAAACATCATTGTTTGAACGGCTGATAGTTGCCCAAAAATTACTTTCAGGGCGAGCATAATTCTAGATTGTTCACCACCAGAGGCAATCTTAACGAGGGGTTTTAATTCTTCACCCGGGTTTGGTGAAATCAAAAATTTAATCTCATCTAAACCATTTGTTAGAAAGTTATCGGTTTGAACAATAGAGACTGCAAAATCGGCTTTTTCCATATACAAATCGCGTAATTGATGCTTGATTTCTTGCTCGAGTTGCTGCGCAACTTTTACCCGGGCACTATGCAATTTAGTCCCGATCTCATTGAGATACTTTTCTTCTTGCTTAATGAGTTTATCGAGCTGCTGTACATCATAATCGCTATCGTTAAAACCAGCCAGTTCCTGTGCATTTCTATCGTAGAACGACAGTACGTCGGCTAAGGTTGGTCCGTATTTCTTCTTCAAGATATTTAGTTGACTCGACCGCTCCAGTAGAAATTGATAATGTTCCTCATCGAAGTCGAGCGTATCTAGCAGATCTTGAACACGCGCGCGCGCATCATCAAGTGCATAATACGCATCATTCAATGAGTCTGCGAGACCTTGGTATTCGTGACTAAGGTTTGCTAGACTCACGGCATCATTCATGGCGACACCCACCGGATCCACCACATTCTGATCTTCAGACTCCAAGATGGCCTGGATGGAGTTAGCCGTTTCCAATATTTTCTGGTAATTATCAAGTCTAGTTAGTTCATCGTCAATTCGCTCATCCTCAGTAGCATCTTCAATCTTAACTTCCGCAATCTCATTGAGTTGAAAAGTTAAAATATCTTTCTTCTGAGCAATTTCTTGGACATTTTTGGTAACCTGATTTAAGTGCTTCTTGGCCTCATTGAAGGACCTGTAATGTGTCTGATAATCTGCTAATAATTGTCTGATTGCCGTATCACCAAAGCGGTCAAGCAGAGTTACATGAGCGGTCTCGTCCATTAGTATCTGCTGATCACTTTGACCGTGAATATCGACTAATTTCTGTCCCAGACTAGCCAAAACGTTAATCGTCGTCAGCTGACCGTTGACGCGGACGGTATTGCGCCCCTTCGTCGTAATCTCCCGCTGCACCAGAAGTGTTTGGTCATCTAATTCAGGTAAGCCATAGTTTGCCAGATCTTGTTTAATCAACGGTAAGGTGGTTTCGCCGACTTCAAATTGACCGGTAACTGTACTGCTTTTACTACCAGTTCTAATGAAGTCTGTAGATGCACGGCTTCCCAGCAAAATAGCTAACGCGTCAATTAAAATAGACTTACCTGCGCCAGTTTCACCAATCAGAGCAGTAAATCCCGTTGTGAAATCAACCTTTAAGTCCTTGATAATTGCAAAATTTTGGATATCTAACTTGGCTAACATAATTTAACCTCATTCACAAATTTATTCTAGATCGGCTACTGCAGCTTGAACTAATTCCTGTGGAGTAACCTGCCATAATAATTGCGCCACTTCGTTCGCGTTCTTTCTTAGATGAATTAGAAATTCTATATTACCATGACCACCCTTTACCGGTGAATAGTCCAGATTAACTACATCAAATCCGTTTTTAAGCGCAGAATTAATAATCTTCTCTATCACCTGTTGATGAACCCGATGGTCACGAATAATTCCGTTCTTACCAACATTTTCTTTACCGGCCTCAAACTGCGGTTTAATTAAACAAACTGCGTCGCAGCCGTCCTTCAAAATAGCATGCATCGGCGGCAGAATTAGATCAAGGGAGATGAAGGATACATCGGTCATGGCAAAGTCTGGAAGTCCCGCGGTGAAATCCTCTGGCTTACTGTACCGAAAATTAACCCGCTCCATCACAATTACTCTGGGGTCATCCCTTAACTGCCACGCCAACTGGTTATAACCAACATCGAGGGCGTACACCTTTCTGGAGCCATTTTGTAATGCAACATCGGTGAAACCACCAGTTGATGCACCAATATCTAGACAGAGTCTGTCTTGTAAGTCAATCTCAAATACCTCGAGGGCTTTCTCAAGTTTGTAACCGCCACGACTAACGTATTTCTGACCATCGTCCTTGATAATAAACTGCTCATCTTCAGGGAATTTATCCCCTGCTTTATCAATCCGTTCAGAATTGTGATCGAGAACTAGCCCGGCCATGATTGCACGCTGCGCCTGTGAGCGTGAATTAAATAAACCTTGCTCAAATAATAATGTATCAACTCTTTTTTTGGTCATTCTCTAACACTTTCTTAAAGATATTGGTAAAACCTAGTAAGACACCACCGTCAAAATCACTAAGGTCCTGCCTCATTTGCTCCACCAGCTGGTTGAGATCTTTTCTGGCACCAGCAATGCCAAACCTGGTCACATAATTATTCTTTCCTGCAGCTGCGTCTTTCTCAGTTGCTTTGCCGGCTTCTGTTGCGGTCTCAGTCACGTCGACCAAATCATCATAAATCTGAAAGGCTTGCCCGAAATCGGTCGCAAATTTAACAAGTTGTTGGGCTTGTTGTTCATTCGCTTGACCAAAAATTGTTCCCATTTTCACCGCGGCAATAATTAATTCAGCAGTTTTTTTGTACTCTAACTGCTCAATCGTCTCCTCATCAACATCTGAGTTAGTTGAACGAATATCGATAAATTGGCCGCCCACCATGCCATTTGGTCCAATAGCATCTGTCAGTACCCGTGCTGACTGGACCACCTCTGCACTATTTAAATCGGCAACCAACAGCCAGTTGATACCCATAGTGAGGAGGGCATCGCCAGCCAAAATTGCATTGGCTTCGCCAAATTTCTTATGACTGGTCAGTTGACCGCGCCGATAATCGTCATTATCCATGGCTGGCAGATCATCATGAATCAACGAGTAGGTGTGGATAATCTCAATCCCCCCCGCAACTTTCACATGCTCATTTGTAATCTCGCAACCAAGCTCCACCAATGTAGCCAAAAATAAAAGGGGGCGCAACCTCTTACCTGGAGCTAAGACAGAATATGTTAAGACTGTTCGTAAGTTCTCATCAGTCACTCTAGCAACCAGCGCCTGTTTCAAAAAATCATCGATGGTCAATGAATATTCAACAATAAATTCGCTGAAACTCCTACTTGTCATCAGGATTCTCACTTACATCTAACGGTTTAACCTGCCCATCCTCGTCCATCAACTTAGCTACTGTCGCCTCTGCTTTTGCTAACTGTTGTTCCAGATTCTTACTCAATAAGACCCCTGTCTGAAACTGAGTTAAAGCCTCATCCAAGGGAATAGCACCATTTTCCAAATTCGTAACAATCTGTTCTAAATCAGCTAATTGTTCCTCAAAACTCTTTTTCTGATTACTCATTACGTCTCTCCTCTATCTTGATGGCTTCTGCCGTGACTATGCCATCCTTAAAATTCAATTCTAACAAATCGTTCTGCTTAACTTGTGTTACAGATATTATTGTCCGATCACCCTTGTTGGCCAGAACATATCCGCGACCGATAATCTTCAATGGACTTATTGCATCAAGCTTGTTAGCTGCTAAACCAAGGCCATTCTTCTTGTTATTCAATACTGCTTTCATTTTAGCAAAAAGACTCTGAAGAAGGAATGTGTTTTGATTAGTCAGGTTAGCGATATTCTGTTGGAGCAGGCGTTTATTGAGTCGCTCCTTCAGCAACACAGTTCTATGTGCCAAATCGCTATTGCGCTTTGTAATGGCTTTTAGTAAGCGTTGCTGTAGGAGATCCACCTGCTGTGTCCGCTGGTCAAAGAGTCTGTTTGGCTGCGTCAAGACGATATTGCTATTCACGCGCTCTAATCCTTCACGTTTTAAACGCAGTACAACATTGATTCTTGAAAACAATAATTGTTGTTGTTTCTTCAAGCTAACCAACTCATCAACCAGTTTGGGTGTGGCTAGTTCTGCCGCCGCTGTTGGTGTTGCTGCACGATAGTCTGCCACCAAATCACTCAATGTCGTGTCAGTTTCATGCCCAACCGAGCTAATTACCGGTAACTTCATCTCGGCAATCTGTCGGACCACAACTTCCTCGTTAAATGGCCAAAGATCCTCGATTGAACCACCACCACGCCCAATGATTAGCACATCATAGTTAGCAACGTCTCGTTGCACGCGTTTCAACGCATCAACTAAACTATACTTAGCCTGATCACCCTGCACAACGGCTGGATAGAGGACAATTTCTGCCTGAGGATACCGCCTATTGGCCGTGGTAATGATGTCGCGAATAACTGCCCCAGACCTACTCGTAATCACCGCAATTCTCTGCGGAAAATGCGGTAAAGCCCTAGTTGGTAAATCAAATAAACCTTCAGCTGCCAACTTGCCTTTTAATTGCTCATACGCCTGATACAATGAGCCGACGCCGTCTGGTTCCATCTTATCAATGTTAATCTGATATTCACCGCTCGGTTGATAGAGGGTAACCTTCCCCCTAACCAGTACCTTCATTCCTTCTTCTGGCCGAAATTTCAACTTCTGATAGGCCGACTTAAACATCACAACTTTGATCTTGCTGTGTTCATCCTTCAAAGAAAAATACTGGTGTGAATTTGGTCGCTCACGAAAATTAGATATCTCACCACTCAAGAAAACATGATGGAGGTATGGGTCATATTCAAATTTTCTATTTAAATACTGATTAAGGAGCGAGACAGTAATATATTCCGGTGAATTCATTAATCTTTCCTTTTCTTTGCAATCTCTACCACTTGTTGCATAAGTGTAATGACCGTCATGGGTCCAACACCACCAGGAACCGGCGTGATCAGACCTGCTTTTTTTGATACTGCTGCAAAATCTACATCTCCAACAAGTTTACCGGCTTCATCCCTATTCATGCCAACATCAATCACAATAGCCCCGGGATGCACCATGTCCTTCGTAACGAATGCTGCACGTCCGGTTGCTGAAACCAAAATATCGGCGGTCCGAGTCAACTCTGGTAAATTTTTAGTTTTTGAGTGTGCAATCGTAACCGTGGCATCCTGCTGTAACATGAGCGCCGCTAGTGGACGACCGACAATATTGCTTCTGTTGATGATTACAACATTTTGGCCGGTTAAGTCAATGTTCTTCGCCTTCAAAAGCGTCATGATCCCACCAGCAGTTGATGGAATGATTGCCGGATTATTCTGCCATAAATGACCGAAATTAACGGGACTAAATCCATCGACATCCTTTTCAGGTGCGATTGCATTGATGACAGTCTCCTCGTTAATTGCAGCCGGGAGTGGTAGTTGAACCAAGATTCCGTCAACGCCCGAATCTTGATTCAGTTGCTCAATGTTTCGTAACAATTCGGCCTCGTTTACAGTTGCTGGCAAGTGAATAAGCCTAAACGAAATACCCAGTTCCTCGGCACGACGTCCCTTATTTCTAACATAAATAGCACTGGCACTATTATCACCAACTAGGATAACAGCCAACTTGGGCTGCACACCAGACCGCTTCAATTCAGCCACTGACTGTCTTAACGAGACGGCTAACTCATTGGCAATTGCCTTACCATCAATTAAATTATTCATCCAATACCTCCCATTACTCTGCTAAGTATAAATCAAGCACTAAGTAAGTAGTCAAGCTAGAATATAAAAAAACTGGTACAAAAAGTACCAGCCTGACTTATTTAGAGACGAAGTTTGACAGGATTCCGTTGATAAACGCCTTTGAGACATCATCACTAAACTCTCCTGCTAGATTCAATGCTTCATCGACCGCAGCAATCTTTGGAATACTTTCACTATTTTGAATTTCGAAAATTGCTAACTCTAAAATAGATAAATCAATCTTATTAATTCGTTCAATTTTCCAGCCCTGCTTCAGGTACTGTGCAATTGACTGGCGTAAGTCTGCCCGCTTCTCCTCTACGCCGTTAACTAGGTAAGTTGCATACTCTGGCGTCTCCTGGTCGAAGTCCGTCGTGTTTTTGACCTGTTGGATGGCGCTTTGAGCCGTCAACTCCTGGTTCTGGTTTAGCAAAAAGATTACTTGGAGTGCAAACCGTCTAACTTCATGTTGATTCATCTTAATCTAATTGCTCCTTCGTCAAAGCTTGCTCATCGGTTTCTTCCTCTGAATTAGAGAATAAAGAGCCAGGATTAGCCTGCTCCTCTTCCTTAATTGAATACAAGCCAACAACGTGAATATTAATTTCCTTCAATTTCAAATCAGTCATCTGTTCAAGTTGCGTCTGGAGCTTCTTCTGTAATTCTAAAGCAACCTTCGGGATGTTGACTCCACTCTTGAAATAAGCATAGACATCGGCCAATAATTCATTATCGACCACCTTCAAATCAACACCTTTACCGTGATTTTCACGGCCAAACAACTTATTAATATTGTTTGCAAGTGTACCCCGCATCTCATATACGCCATCAACTTTAGTTGCAGCAATACCAAGAATTACCTCGAGGACACGCAGGTCAATCTTAATTTGGTTATCTTCGTTTTCGTTGGTTAAGATAATTGTAGAATTTTCAGCCATTTTTCTGCCTCCCTAGTTGTTAGAGCGAGAAATATAAGAACCATCTGTCGTATTGATTGTTAACTTGTCGCCAGCGTTAACGAAGAATGGCACTTGAACAACGAGTCCAGTCTCCATAGTCGCTGGCTTAGTACCACCGCTTGATGTGTCGCCCCGAATTCCTGGTTCTGTTTCGGCCACAGTCAAGTCGACGGTGTTAGGAAGCTCGACACCAATAGTCTCACTACCATACATCATGACGTTAACCACCATGTTCTCGAGCAAATACTTTTGCTCTGCGACAATTTCTTCCCCTGGTAATTCGATTTGCTCATAGGTATCTGTGTCCATGAACACGAAGTTGTCACCGTTCATATAAAGATACTGCATCTTCTTAGTATCAACTTGAGCCTTCTCGACCTTCTCGGTTGATCTAAAAGTCTTCTCTTGTAATGCACCAGTCCGTAAGTTCTTTAACTTAGACCGCACGAACGCACCACCCTTACCTGGCTTTACATGTTGGAATTCCACAATGCGCCATAGTCCGCCATCAAATTCGATGGTTAAGCCGTTTTTAAATTCATTAACAGAAATCATTTGATTTTCCTCCGTATCTAGTTATCATTTTACCAATCAATGGGGTCCCGTTGCAACAAACTATAGGATAATTAATTCTTCTTTTGGCAAAGTTGTTAAAACAGCGGGAGTTGCACTAATCCGCACGTCGTCTTCGATCCGCACGCCACCCTTTCCTGGGAGATAAATTCCCGGTTCGACGGTCGTGACCATATTCTCCAAGAGCATCGTCTCTCTGAATTTCATTGTTGGGCTATTAATCTCGTGAATATCCAGGCCGATGCCGTGACCGATGCCGTGACCAAAGTATTGACCATACCCGGCCTCATTAATCAGATTTCTTGCCGCAGAATCTACGTCGGCACCCCTGTTACCAGCCACGCTAGCAGCAATTCCCTGCTTATTGGCCGCCAGCACAACCTGATAAATCTCATTCAGCTCTGAACTAACCGTTCCCAAGGCTACAGTCCGTGTAATGTCAGAAACATATCCTTCAAACACACAACCGAAGTCAATCGTAATCAGTTCGTGTGCCGCTAGCTGCTTATCACTCGCCTTACCATGTGGCCAGGCTGAACGCACTCCAGAGGCAACGATTGTCGCAAACGAAGGACCACTAGCTCCAGGCTCTTTCATAGCGTATTCGAGGGCCGCGGCGATTTCACGCTCTGTTTTACCAACAGCGATTTGGGGGAGAATCGCTTGAAAACTCTGCTCGGAGATCTCAATTGCACGCCGTACTAGCGCAATCTCATCTTCATCTTTAACGAGCCGTAGCCGCTCCACGAATTCAGTTACCAGTTCATATTCCAGTTGAGAATCTTGGGCCTTTAAGGTAGCAAATGCCGTTGCCGAAAGAAAATCTCCTTCAATTAGAACTTTTTTGCTTGCATGGGCATGCAGCAAAGCAACGATTTCCGGCATCTCGCCACGTGTCTTCATGACCACAGAAATCGTGCTCGGAACCTCAGTCTTAAGCTGGCTGGCGAACCGAGAATCAGACAGTAAAAAGCTGCTGCCGTCGGAGAAAATCACCAATTGCGCCTCCTCGCCAGTAAAGCCAGTGAGGTAGCGGATACTCGTCTCCGAGAAGACAACCATCGCTTCTGCTGCCTCTTTTTTAATCAACGAGATGAGCTGTTCTAATCGCCGCTCAATTGTCTTTTGTCTGTTTGAATCCACTAAATATTCTCTATTCATTATTTTCACCAACAAAAAAGGGCTGAAATTTCAGCCCTTTTCCTAATTAATTATTTTGCTTCTTCAAGTGGATAAACTGAAACTTGTTTACGGTCTCTTCCAAGACGTTCAAATTTAACAACGCCTTCAACTTTAGCAAACAAAGTATCGTCGCCACCACGACCAACATTAAGTCCTGGGTGAATCTTAGTTCCGCGTTGACGGAAAAGGATTGAACCTGCAGTAACATTTTGGCCATCAGCTCTCTTAGCGCCTAAACGACGACCAGCTGAGTCACGGCCATTAGATGTGGAACCGCCACCCTTATGGTGAGAAAATAGTCTTAGATTTAAAATATTCTTGATTAACATTCTATTCACCTCAATATTGAGCTAGTAACTAGCCCTTAATACTTTCAATAACGACTTTGGTATATGGTTGACGGTGACCCTTTTTGGTATGTGAATGCTTCTTAGGCTTGTACTTGTAAGTAACAACTTTCTTTTCCTTACCTTGCTTCTCAACCTTACCAGAAACGCTTGCGCCATCAACTAATGGAGCGCCTACTTTAGTGTTCTTGCCATCGTTTACTAAGATAACTTGATCAAAAGTAACATTTTCACCTTCAGCAACGTCTAGTTTCTCAACGTAAACGGCTTCGCCTTCGGCTACTTTATATTGTTTACCACCTGTTTTAATGATTGCGTACATAACGTACACCTCCTATATTCTTAGACTCGCCACCACCGGGTGCTACGCTTTAAAACCCTTGATGTGCGGTTGCAGCTGTGTGGTCCACAAATACAACTACACAATAATAACAGAGCTATATGGAAAAAGCAACAGTTCTACCACCTAAATCTTAACGATCGTAGAAGCCGAGAATGGCAATCGCCACCATGATGAACGTAATCACGGTATATTGTTGCCAGTTTAGTTTCTCCTTCAAGAAAATCCGGGCCAAAATAATGGAGACCACACTGTATGAGGCAATCATCGGTGCAGCGACAATTGCGTTGCCGGCCGTCGCACCAACGTAGAAGAATTGACCAAGTGTTTCGAAAATCGCAGCTAAGCCTTTAGAGCGTTCCTTGAAGATGTTGACCGTCTCTTTTTTGACCAATGCGAGGTACAACCAGATGACGACACCCACGATTAAGAATGTTAATTCATAGCTCATATTCGCTTGGTCCTCAGGGAGGATCTTCTTGTAATAGAGGTAAACTCCGTCTAAAAAGGTCCCGGTTGCGTCGAGTAACGCATAGATGATTGGGAAGATAATCGCAATGGCACTTAAGCGATACTTTCGATCAACTTTCTCCCCCTCTGTCAAGAGTTCAGCATCAGCTTCCTTCTTCTCGAAAATACCAAGCAGAATCATTCCGATAATGATAATCGCCACGGCGACCCATTGAAGTGGCTCCATGTTACCATTCATGAGGAAGAATGACAGGAGGACTACAAACGCACCAGAAGAGTTCTGAAGCGGACTGGATACGGATAACTCAATGTACCGCAGACCGAAATATCCCACCCCCATTGAGAGGATGTACATTGCAGAAACCGGTAGGTAAACGATTAGGTTGCGCCAGTCGTAGTCGATTCCCTCGTACATCACGTAGTAGAACAACACGTGAAGTCCCATGACAACGCCGACCAAAATTACCGTTTTTAATGCACTGTACCTATCTCTCTCATGATTGCCTAGTTTATAAAATAAATCAGCAGCTCCCCAGGCAAGAAGCGTGATTAACGCAGGTGCAAACCACATCAGCGTATTCTCTCTTTCTTTTTAAAATCTTTGTTAGGATACACAAAAAAATCACTGTCGTCAATCAAAAAATCATACGATTATTGATTTATTTCGTTTTTCCTATTGACACCCGGTAAACGGGAACCCATACTAGCAACCAATCAAACAACATTAAAGAACAATGAAAAGATGAGTACAGGTATTTCATTATTCTCAGAGAGTCTACGTGTGGTGTGAGTAGATAATAATACTGCTTGGAAAATGGTCTTGAAGCGTCGTAACACTGAGCCTTAATGTAAAGTTTTACTGGGTACGCCCATTATAGCGTGCGGGTATGTTGGTACTCAGTGAGGGATTATGCTTTTTCATAATCTAAATTAAGGTGGTAACACGATTCAATGTCGTCCTTACTTTCGCGTTTGCGATTGTAAGGATTTTTTTATTGCTTAGAAAAGGAGCAGCAAGATGACTAAATTAAAAGAAAATGCACCATTTCGGGTCGATATTGAAGGAAGATTTTTGACATGACAGAGAATAAGACCAAATCAGATTTACACTACGATTCATTAGTTGTGCAGGGCGTTCCCACACGCGAGAACGAGTATGGTGCCATCATGCCCCCAATCTTTCTCAGCTCAACTTACCGCTTCCAGGATCTGGATCACGATGGACAATACGAATACGTCCGCACGCAAAAGCCGACCCGTGAAAAAGCAGAACGCCTCATTGCCCGGTTAGAGGGAGCCAGATACGGCCTCGAATTTAGTTCGGGCATGGCTGCTATCGCCACCGTCTTTGAACATTTCAATCCCGGCGACCGGGTCATCAGTTCGGCGAATATTTACGGCGGCACCTACCGCTTCTTCAGTGATCTTTTCACGAAAAACCAGATTGACTACAGCCTAGTACTAGACCTAAATCACCTGACAGACGCCGATTTCACCGAGAATACTAGGAAAGTTTACATCGAGACGCCCCTAACCCAACGTTACGGGTAACGGATATCAAGCAGGTCGCAGAGATTGCACACCGTCACCACGCAATTGTCATTTGTGATAACACGTTTATGACCAGCTACTTGCAACAACCGCTTGAGTTAGGAGCCGACGTCGTTGCCTACTCCGCGACCAAATACTTTGGCGGCCATGCCGACCTCTGTGCCGGCTTCGTTGTTTTAAACGATCAAACACTCGCCGAAGAATTTTACTTCTACCAAAATACCCTGGGGGCAACCATTAGCCAATCCAACTATTACATCGCACCAACTAAAGCCGGTTCTTCTATCCCTTGAACGAATAGTCACTGGAGCTTTGCACGCGTCAATTACTCATTAGCTAAAAAAATCTCGGGATAAAACCCTAATTCAATTGACAAACTGCTCAGTTACTTAGTACAATATACTTCGTTCTGACACAGTAGCTCAGCTGGATAGAGCAACGGTCTTCTAAACCGTAGGTCGTGGGTCCGAATCCCACCTGTGTCATTAATGCTTAAAACCGAACCGGTTGGTCCGGTTTTTTTTGTCGTCTGCAGTGACCAGAATCGGTGATAACAGTCTTTTAAACCGTTCTCAAAAACTGTAAAATAAAGATTATATGATGTTGGAGGTAAACACATGAAATACAATCAATACGGTCGCATCAACGTTGGTCAGGCCGACCAAATTAAGGAACTCATCGCACTGAAATTTCTTCCCGCCGAGTATGAGACGTTAGAATTCTCAGACTTATTGGGCTTGTTGTTCGGCAAACTCTTCCCGGAGCAAAAGACCATCGGTGCTAAGCGCCAAACGCTCTCGGCCATCGCGGCTGATGAAACACAAAGTATTTTCGCACTAATTGAACAACACGTGACCGAAATCACGCAGAATAATTTCTACAACGTGGCCCTGCAGCTACTGGGCTATCATGCAGGATACGACTACGATTTAGGAAATCCCTTAGCGCTTTTCAAGGAGCACAATTTACCCTTTCTGCAAGCCAATAAAATCAACCAAGAAAACATCTTTAATGCATACTATCTTTTGCTATCTACCAGGGCGAAGAACGGTCAATTATTAATTGATCATCTGGCAGCAAAAGGCTACTTCGTTCCGTGGTTCAAGGCGGAAAAACCACAATTTGTCTACTTCAACGGCAAGATTCTGCCCGTGTTCGATACCACTAAGATTATCCGCGAAGTCATCTATGTTGAAAGTGACCTCGACACAGATCACGATGGCCAAAAGGATCTGTTACAAGCAACCATCTTTCGTCCACAAGAGACTGAACAAAACTTACGGGTACCAATCTTGTACACTGCCAATCCTTATTGGGGTGGCACAAACGATGTCGATGATCACCTCCACTCAGTTGATGAGAACCTCACCGAAATCAAAGAAAATCCTGTCTACCGCCAACCAGCCCCTAACTTGAAGGAAAAGAGCGTGCCAAGTACAGAGAATGCTGTGCCTGAAGAGACAGCAACTAGAAACGGCATCTACAGCCTGAATGAGTACTTCCTCGCTCGCGGATTCGCAAACGTCTATGCAGGCGGTATTGGAACATACGGCTCTGACGGTGTGCGCCTTTGTGGCTCAGTGGAAGAGACCATCTGTGCCAAAGAAATTATCGAGTGGCTAACTGGCAATCGGATTGCCTATACAACACGCGAAAGAACCACTCAGACTAAAGCCTGGTGGTCTAACGGTAACGTGGCGATGACCGGCAAATCCTATTTGGGTACTCTGGCAACGGCAGTGGCTACTACCGGCGTTAAGGGGCTAAAGACGGTTATCTCAGAGGCCGCAATCTCAAGTTGGTATGATTACTACCGAGAACATGGGTTGGTAATTGCCCCGGTACTCTGCCAAGGCGAGGATACGGATATTCTGGCTGAGCTATGTCAGAGTAACTTCCAGCAATCTGCTGATTACCTAAGAAACAAGCCCTATTTCGACAAAGTTATGCAGGCTTTAGTGGCCGGACAGGATAGAACCACGGGCCAATACAACGATTTCTGGGCTGCCAGGAACTACCGGCATAACGTCAAGAACATTAAATGCAGCTTCATCTCGGTTCACGGTCTAAACGACTGGAACGTTAAGCCAAAGAACGTCTACAAACTATGGCACGAACTCCAGAATCTGCCAATCAAACACAAGTTGTTCCTTCACCAAGGACCACACACCTACATGAATAATCTACAATCAATCGACTTTACAGACATGATTAATCTTTGGTTAGCACATGAGCTCTTAGGTGTAAAAAACGGCGCATTGATTCAATGGCCAGACGTACTTGTCCAGGATAATCTACAGGCAGACACCTGGCATTCGGAGCAGACCTGGTCTAACAACCTTGGTCAGGCGACCACTTATCACTTGAATAACAACCAGCAATTAGCAAAGAACCAGGATGCCGCAAGTATCCACTCCTTTGAAGACGTCGGTGGCAAACAGTTCCATGAGATGAATATCTCGGAAACAGAATGGGAAAAGCAATTTCTCGGCGGCACGAAGTCTTGGCTTGATGCCCAACTCCGTTTCATGAGCGAACCATTAGATTTCCCAGTCACGCTTGTTGGCCGTCCTAAAGTACACCTACGAGTTAGTTCAAGCTTAAAGAAAGGCCAACTCTCCGTAGCTTTGATTGAACTGGGCAGAAGAAGCCGTCTAAGTGCAGTGCCGCAAGTCGTCGACCTCAACGGTCAAGAACTAGGATACCATTTCGGCACGGAATCCTTAAAAGAGTTTCAACCCGCTCATCCGACAGACTTCAAGTTGATTGCAAAGGGGCACCAAAATATCCAGAATTATGCGAATCAAAGGATCGCCAGGTCTGTAACGCCCGGTGAGTTCTACGATCTAGAATTCGAACTTCAACCAACCTACTACACACTGCCAAAGGACACCCAGTTGGCACTTGTAGTCTACAGTACAGATCAGGGCATGACTAAACGACCACAGGAATCAACCACTTATACGGTCGACCTAGCTCAGAGTAGCATCACAGTTTATCAGAAGTAACTAAAAAACCGAGCCTTCAGTTGAAGGCTCGGTTTTCTTTGTATACCTAGTATAATTGCATGTATTGTTCACGTTCCCAGTCAGAGACGGTCTGCCGGTAGCTCGCCCACTCAAGATCCTTTGAGTCAACAAAGCTTTGTGCTAAGTGTTCTCCCAGTGCGTCCAGCACTACTTGGTCTTTCTTGAATGCCTTAACCGCATTATGCAGTGTCGAAGGTAAATCGGTGATGCCATTTGCCTTACGCTCTGTTTCGCTCATTGAATAGATATTTCGATCAACGGAGTGTACAGGCATCTGTCGTTCTTTCAAGCCATCCAAGCCGGCCATCAGAATTCCCGCAATCACCAAGTATGGGTTCGCAGTTGGATCCGGGCTCCGGAACTCAATTCTAGTAGAGTTGCCTCGACCTGAGGGAATCCGAATTAACGGCGAGCGATTACGTGCGGACCAGGCCACATAGACAGGTGCCTCGAAACCTGGGACAAGTCGCTTATACGAATTTACAGTTGGATTATTGAGCGCCGTCAGCGCCCGTGCATGGTTCAGTACACCATTCAAGAAGTAATAGGCCTCCTTTGAAAGCTGTTGCTCACCCTGACTATCAAAAAAGATGTTTTGGCCGTCTCGGAAGAGCGACATGTTCATGTGCATTCCACTACCGTTAATTCCTTGGAGTGGCTTAGCCATGAACGTCGCATGGAGACCGTGTTTGCGCGCAATTGTCTTCACAACTAGCTTGAAAGTTTGGATCCGGTCAGCAGCCTCTAATGCATCAGCATAGCGGAAGTCAATTTCGTGTTGACCCGGCGCTACTTCATGGTGACTAGCCTCCACCTCAAAGCCCATCTTCTCAAGTTCTAAGACGATGTCACGGCGACAATTTTCCCCAAGGTCAACCGGTGCAAAGTCGAAGTATGCACCCTGATCATTTAGGTCCAATGTTGGCTCATTGTTATCATCTAATTTAAAAAGGAAAAACTCTGGCTCGGGGCCAATATTAAAGTCCGAAAAGCCTTTATCGCGCATCTGCTCTAGCACGCGCCGTAGATTATTTCTGGGATCGCCTGGGAAAGGCGTGCCATCTGGCAGATAGACATCACAGATTAGGCGGGCAACTTTGCCATGCTCAACGCCCCAGGGAAAGATTAGCCAAGTCGAGAGATCAGGATGCAGCAGCATGTCGCTCTCCTCAATCCGCACAAAGCCATCGATTGATGAGCCATCAAAAGTGATTTTGTTATCGAGCACCTTATCCACCTGTGAAGCCGGAACCTCAACGTTCTTAATTATTCCGTTAATATCTGTGAACATCAACCGCAGGAACTGTACGTTCTCCTCCTGCATAATCTGTTTTATTTCTTCCTTTGATAATGTTTTCGCCATTGAACCTACTCCGTCTATTAAGATTTATTTCCGAAAGGACTACTCTGTAGTAACTCATCGAACAAAATCTTTCTGGTCGTCTGATCATCGTTTTGACTCGGATGTGACATTTTCTTACTCAGAAATTTCTTGGTTTCGGCCAAACTGAATCCAGCACTGATTTGTGCTTTAATCTCCAGCAGCAAATCAATCTGATTCAGGGAGAACAAACGTTGTCCCCCTGGTGTTCGTGCCACCTTGATCAGTTCCTTGTCTGTGTAATAGCGAATCTGCCTGGCAGTTAAACCAGTCAGTTTAATCGCGATTGCCATCGTCAAAATTGGATAATTGCGGCGTGTCGTAATTTCATCCATGTTATTTACCTCGAGTACGTTGATTAGAATAGCACATTCTAAGAGAATTACAATTTTCCATGTAAGCTATTCTAACATGTACAGCAAATAAACTGTATTTTGGCGTTTATTTGCTAAAGTATAGTTGTTCAACTGCGTTAATTAACGCTAGTTTAACGTGCTCAAATGTTAGTCCGCCTTGAAGGTAAACTGCGTAAGGTGGTCTAATTGGGCCGTCCGCCGAGAACTCGAGTGTTGAACCTTGGACAAATGTCCCGGCGGCCATAATGACCTGATCCTCGTAGCCAGCCATCTCACTTGGATTTGGTACTACAAAAGAATCAATCGGCGAATTTGCCTGAATTGCCTGAATAAATTTAATCATTTTTGCTCGATTGTTAAAGATCACTGTCTGAATTAAATCCGTTCTAGTATCAGTAAATCTAGGAGAAACTTCTAACCCGACCCGTTCAAGAAGGGCACTGGTATAGATTGCTCCCTTAATTGCCTGACCCACAACATGCGGTGCCTGAAATAGGCCCTGGTAGAACGTCCTATTTGCATCTAGCGTGGCACCCTCTTCGCCACCGATGCCCGGTGCCGTAAGTTGATACGCCGCATTTTCAACTAATGAGGCATCACCGACGATATAGCCACCAGTTTGGGCCAAGCCACCACCCGGATTCTTGATCAAAGATCCGGCCATCAGGTTAGCACCCAGCTCAGTTGGCTCAACCGTCTCAGAGAATTCACCATAACAGTTATCGATAAAGATAATGGCGTTTGGCAGCGTCTTTTTGACGAAATCGATCATCTGCTTGATTTTCTGAATGACGAAACTCTGCCGGGTATCATAACCACGTGAACGCTGAATAGCAACGATCTTCGGATGATCTCGTAACAGGATGGTCTTTGCTGCTGCAAAATCGATTTCACCGTCTTTTAACGGAACGTGTGAGAAATTAACCCCCCACTCAACCAATGAGCCGCGCTTGTTACCGGCGATACCAATGACTTCCTGCATGGTGTCGTATGGCATCCCAGTTAAGTAAGTCAATGTGTCTCCGGGGCGCAAGTTACCAAATAACGCCGTGGACAGCGTATGCGTGCCCGAAACAAACTGGGTGCGAACCAAGGCCTTCTCCGTGTGGAAAATGTCCGCATAGATTTCATCAAGCTTCTCACGACCATAGTCATCATTGCCGTAGCCATTAGTTCCATTCAAATCCGATTCTGAAACTTGATGCTTGATGAAGGCATCGAGGACCTTCTTTTGGTTGAACAACATGTTTGCTTCAACTCGTTCAAAATACGGCTTTACCTGTTCATCCACTTCAGCCAATATCGTATTCAATTGTTCATTTGCTACTAGTCTATTTGTCATTATTTAACCACTCAATTACTTCCTGTTTTATTTTTGCAAAATCCGTTGCGGCGTCAGGATTATAGTCAGTTAAATCACACCAACTGACGGACATTTTATTCCTAAAGTAGGTTAGTTGCCTTTTGGCATACTTACGTGACGCCTGCTTCAGCTTAGCCACAGCCTCATCAAGAGTTTGTTCGCCTTCAAAGTAGGGAAACAACTCCTTGTAGCCAATTGCCTGCTTAACCTGTTGAATCGTCTCTTTGTGTGTGAAAATAAATTCAGCCTCTGCTAATAGACCCTGCTCAAGCATCGTATCCACCCGCCGGTTGATCAAATCATACAGGTGGGCACGCTCCGTATTTAAGCCAATAATCTTGGTATCAAACAAAGGGGCAATCTGTTCCTGTTGCTGTGAGAACGGGTGTCCAGTCCGTTCTATCACACTCAAAGCACGCATGACCCGCCGCGTATTCTGGTAGGGAATTTTGGCCGCTGCCTGCGGGTCCTGCTCATGTAGATGCTGCCAGAGTGCAAGTGGACCTGCACGCACCAGATATTGCTCAATTTGCTCGTCCACCGGAGAATCATATGTCTCCTGTTCCCCCAGTTGCAACCCATTGACCAAGGCCGTGATATAAAAGCCCGTACCACCAACAACCAGTGGAAGGTGATTGGCCGCGTTAATCTGGCCGATTGCTGCATTCGCACGAGCGACGAAATCCTTCACCGAATAGGAGTCAAACACGGATAATTCATTTACTAGGTGGTGTCTTGCCATAGCCAATTCAGCCTCAGCTGGCTTTGCCGTCCCCACCGAAATTTCCCGATAAATTTGCATGGAATCGCCGGAAATGATTTCACCATTCAACTGCTGGGATAACGCCACGCCAAGTTTTGTTTTGCCAACCGCAGTTGGGCCAACAATAATTAATACCTTTTGCATACACATTTCCTTTAATAAATTGGTTTTTATGCTAAAATTTAGTTGTTAACGAATTAGGAGGAAAACGAACATGGCTAAAAAATTTACTACCGGTTTCCTGACTGGTGCACTAATTACCATCGCGACCGCTGCTGCAGGACTATTTGCCTTCAAGAAGACGGTGCTTGATCCAGAGGATCAAGAAGCTGAGCGCATTGAAGAAAATCGCCGGCGGGCCAATCGCAAGAGTTTCAGTGCTCATCAAGGCTAATTTTAACATAAAAAATGCTTGGTTTTTAGTAACAGTTCCAAAGGAGCTGCGTTTAAACCAAGCATTTTTATTTTGGTCGTCTTGTGCTTTTAGTATTTAGAAGACTTGGTCTTACCTTCCCACTTGCTAAAACCATTCTGGAGGAACGAAACGTTCGTGTATCCATTCTTGCGTAGTAATTTCACGGCACGAACGGAAAGACCCACGCTATCGCCATAGATGTAAACTGGTAGATCAGCCCTAATTTCGGAGTAAGTTGAGCGAATCATCGAGAACGGAACATTTCTAGCACCCAGAATATGACTCTTCTTGAAGTCCGCCTTCTCACGCACATCGATGATCTGAGCCTTACGCATGTTTGCTTCGAATTCTTCGTTTGTTAATGCACCACCCATGCGTTTTGCCTGGATTTTTAAGTATAACCAGTTACCAAACAACGCCAGCAAGATGACAATTAAGACCGAGTTTAGAACCCACATGAATATTTGCAAAATTTACCTCTCCTAACCTTTAACTACTAGTGATGCTGCGCCAATCACGCCGGCCTCGTTACCAAGAGTAGCCAGTTCAACCTTAGTAGTGTTGCGCACATTTGGAAATGTGTATTTTTCAAAGTACTTCCGCACAGTATTGAGTAATAATTCACCCGCTGCAGATACACCACCGCCGATGACCACGTACGATGGATTCAGTGAGTTACCGAGCATTGCTAACGCATAGCCGAGGTCATCACAGACCCGTTCAACAATCAGAAGACCAAGGGTATCTTTTTCACGAGCGCTGTCGAACACCGTCTTAGCTGTCACTTCCTCACCATTGTCAAGCATTTGCTTCAGCTTTGAAGTGCCGGCAAATTCCTCTGACATGTCGCGAGCAACACGAACAATACCAGTGGCACTTGAGACAGTCTCTAAGCAGCCAACATTACCACAGGTACAAAGATAGCCGTGCTTATCAATCGTGATGTGGCCAATCTCACCGGCGGAACCAGCAACACCGTGGAGAATCTGGTTATTCATGATGATTCCACCACCAACACCGGTGCCAAGTGTGACGAAGGCCACATTCTCGGCATTGTTGCCGGCGCCCTTCCATGCCTCACCAAGTGCAGCAACGTTCGCATCGTTCTCCAGTGTTACGGGAATCTTCACGCCTGCTTCAATTTCTTTTTTCACATTAACGGTATGATCCCAGTTCAAGTTAAATGCACCTGTAACTGTGCCATTATCGTAGTCGATTGAGCCAGGTGAGCCCATGCCGATGCCGCTAAAATCGCTTGCGTCCATTTGGTACATCGACAAGTGATGATTAATTGATTCGACAATGTCTGGTACGATGTGGGAACCTTCATCGTTGATGTTGGTATCCTCAGCCCACCGTTGTTGAATCTCACCCTCCGGTGTCAGGATAGCAAACTTAATAGTCGTACCACCTAAATCGATTCCAATTAATTTCTTATCCATTGTTCTTCTCCTTTTGTTCCTCAATTTCATGTTCATGTTGCAACACTAATTTGGCCGATAGGTATTCTTTTTGAGAGACGACGCCTGAATGGTACAGCTTGTCGAGTTCAATTGCCATTAATTCGATATCCCAAATTCTCTTGCCGAGATAAACATAAATATTAAATTTTTTAAGTAGTTGTTGTACATCATACAAATTTCTCATTGTTAATTCGTTAACACCATTCCCGTACGCAAAGTGAAGACAACGTAGATAATTAAGCCCACGAGAGCGAGTACACGAATCTTATTGCTATAGATTGATTTGTTAACGCCACCGCTAATTACTATACCAAGTAGAAAGCCTGTGAGCAACCCTCCGATATGACCAAAAATGTCGATGTGACTGATAAATAGGTCTAAGAAGAGGTTAAGCGCCGCCAGAATAAACAGTTGCTTCCCGACCATGGCAATTGGTGTATAACGCCGCAATTTAATTGCTAAGGCAATGACCACGCCAAACAGGCCAAATAATGCCGTGCTTGCTCCCGCAGAAGTAGCTAGGTCACTCGCAAAGGCAAAGCTAAGCAAATTCCCACCAACACCACTTAACAAGTACACGCTTAAAAAGCGCCAAGGACCAATCATTGGTTCTAAGATACTGCCGACATAGTAAATAATCACAGCGTTTGAGGCCAGATGTAGTATACCAATATGGACAAACTGGGCCGTAAACAAGCGCCACCACTGATTACCAAGCACAATTAACGGGTTGAAGCTCGCCCCATATTTAAGCAAGGTAGCGATATTCGTGCTCCCACCATCGAATGTCTCCGCTAAAAAGACGATGAGCATGACAATCAGAAGACTGTTAGTAACCGCAGTCCGCCCGCTAAAATAATTTTTTATTTTCTGCAAAATATTATCCTCAATCCGAATATTAGTCGTAATCAGTCCTAAACAAAGCTAGCCGACCGTGATAATTTCATCAACGGGAACGTCAAGCATTGAAATATCCCACTCGGGTTCCTCGAATAGCATTTTGGAATACGCAATGCCCACTGTCTTTGTCTGGTAACGATTCAAGAAGAAGTCAAAATTACCTTCGCCTACACCGACGCGATAGTGGCCCTTCTGACTGAAGGCCATTCCTGGTGCCACAATTAAGTCAAGCCGGTTATTCACTACATTATCATTGAACTGATTCAACTCGGCAACTGATTTTGGGATATTAATCTCCGCGGGCCACAAGATGAAATCAAGTTGATTGCGTTTGGTGGGACGAGCCAGATAAACGTCTTTCCCTAAATCGCGTAGCTGTCTGACTAGCTGATTAATTGGCAGCTGCAGGTCATCGTTCAGTGAGATGCCAACGCTCGTCGCGCTTTGAAAAATGGGACTCTGACTAATTTTCACTAGTAATTCGTCTGTTTCCGTGCGACTTTTGGCAGTCTGAAAAAAATCTTCTAACCGTATAATTTGTTCAGCCCTAAAGCTACTTTTATCCATAACAGAACCTCAAGATAGTAAAAAACAACAGGTCCCCCTGTTGTTCGTTTGTTATTTTGTTTCACGATGAAGTGTAACATGACGTTCACGAGGGCAGTATTTCTTCAGCTCTAAACGTTCAGGATGGTTACGTTTGTTCTTTTTAGTTAGATATGTTCTTTCGTGACATTCAGTACATTCTAATAAAATGTTGTCGTGCATGTGATTCACCCTCTCTTAACCTATATTAACTGTATTAGTTTACCATCAACCATTAAATTTTACCAGTATTATTTAATAGGTTATTTGTAGAGTTTGAAATAATTGGTAAATAAATCCCGTGCGACATCGAGATTGTAGTGTTGAGTATTACCAGAGGCCAAGTTAGGAAAGACAACAGCCACCGCTATCTCTGGCTTATTCGCTGGCGCATAGCCGACAAAGCTGAGCGTAATAGTCTCAGGTGGTGTGACGTTGCCCGGATTATCCGGATCGTAATAGAAACTTTGTGCGGTACCGGTCTTGGCCGCAATCTCAGGCTTGATATCTGCCAATGAATGTGCGGTACCCCAACCATTTGAACCGTGTACAACATTATAAAATCCCTGTTTTATAACATTATATTGGCTCTCAGACCACGGAATACTGCTTTGCGGTTTGGGATTAGTTCTAGCGTAAACATAGTTGGTTTTTCCGTCATTTGCATTCTCCCCAATTGTCTTGACCAGATAAGGCTTCATCTTATAACCGCCGTTAGCGATTGTGGAGACATACTGTCCCAGTTGAATCACAGTGTAGGCGTCATAGTTACCATACGACAAGTCAAGCACACTACCGGTAAGGACGTTGCCGTTTTCGTCAAAGGAACGGCCGGTGATTCCCCCTACCTCACCCGGTAAATCAATCCCAGTCTTTTGGCCCAAGCCAAATTGGGCAAAGTTCTTCCGGAGAGTCTCAAATGCCGTGCTAGGCATTGCGATATACTTATTGGGCACATAATTTGCTTTGACCCACCGCAGCGTCAGTTGCATCATATAGATATTTGATGAGACTTCAAGCGCAGAGGGTGCTGTAAGTGAACCAAACGTCCCCACTGGATAAACGGACTTTTTCACCGGCGTCGCTGGCAAATAAATTGGCGTATCTGGAAGAGTGTTATTAGCGGGTGTGATTGTCCCACTCAGGAGTCCGCCAGCCACCGTGGCCCCCTTGACCACGGAGCCCATGACGAACGACCGGTTAATGACACCAAGAGCATCATCCACCGTTTTGTTTGTCTTTGGGTTGTGTTTCACGCCAGCAATGGCCAAAATTGCGCCCGTTTGGGAATTCATTGCGACGGCATAGGCTCCATCTGAGTACTGCGTTGTGCCATCACTTTGGGCCTGCCGATAAACCCTCGTTAAGGTGTCCTCAGCCATTTTTTGGTATTTTGAGTCAATGGTTAAAGTCAGGCTGCTGCCCTTCGCACCAGCATAGGTCACCTTATTATCCTCAACCTCATTGTTGGCTGAGACTTCCACCTGTGAAAGCGTCTTTGAACCCTTTAGAATCGACTCATACTCCTTCTCAAGGTAACTGGTACCGACGCGGTCGTTTCTGGAGTAGCCCTGAGTCAAGTAGTAGGACAAGTTATCTTCAGGCAAGCCAGCCTTCTCCGACGAGACAGAACCAATAATACTGCGCATCGAATTACCATTCGGATAACTTCTGGACCAATCCGTTCCGATACCAACTCCCGGCAAGCTATCAAGGTGCTCCCCTACCTTAGCTAGTTCATCATCCGTTAAATCCTTGTTCTTCAGGTAGATAGTGGAGAGCTGATATGCTCCACTAATTTTTTTAAAAATCATCGCCGCCGTTTTCTGGCGTTTAGTAAACTTGATGTTCTGCTGCTCAACTTCTTCCACAATCAACGGATAAACAACACTGTTAGCTTCGGCATCCCCATCCGCATTATACCGCTTAGAGCGGGGCACGCGGTTAGTCATTTTGGCCAAGTTCTTTGGGTCGCCCAAATAATAGTCGGCTAAGTCACGCTTCGTTGGGTCTTCATCTGAGAGATCGATGTATTGGCTCAAGGCATCACTGATTTCCTTAATCTTACTTGTGGAGACGCTGATCCCTTTAGTGTACGTAATCGCGTTGTTGGGCTGGTTACCAACTAGTATGCGCCCCTTTGAATCGTACATTACCCCTCTTGGAACGTTCGTTGAGACAATCTTCTGGTCACTTTTTTGGACCTCGGCCTCAAACCGGCCACCATAGGCAATTTGCAGGTAAGCCAGTTGGCCTACGAGCATCGCAAAAAGTACGAGAATAACTCCCAAGATAATGTTCATTCTCACGGGGATTGATGATGTATTTTTCTTATTTGGCGCCTTAATCTGTCTAATGTATTTCACTATTTGTTCACCTTTGATGTCTGGCAATAATTTTAGCAAAAAAAAGATGAAATTACTAATCGATAACGGTTAAAATAAGGAATATTAGAGTAATTTAAGAACTTTGAGGTAAGTAATGGTTATCAAAAGACATATCCGCACAAACCAGCCAATCAAGCACCAAAAGAGAAACTGGCCGCCCTATCTCCTAAGCTTCTTGGTGCCTAGTCTGCTTTTCACATCCTATTTCTTCTACCGCGGTGTCGTGCCGTTTGGTCATAGTTCCATTCTGACAGTTGATCTCGGCCAGCAGTACATCGACTTCTTTGCTTTCTACCGTCACAATCTCTTCACACATCCCAGTAACCTGCTCTTCACATTCAGCAAGGGATTAGGGGGAACGCTGATTGGAACCTTCGCCTACTACCTCACAAGCCCGTTGAATCTCCTTGTCTTTCTCTTTCCAGAGAGCCAGCTTCCTGGTGCAATCTTCGTCATTATCAGCTGCAAAATCGGCTTGATTGGACTAACAGGCTACCATTATTTCAAACGCAGATTTAACTTCAAACAAACGCGCATCGCACTTGCACTAGCGGTCAGCTACGCTCTAAGTGGCTATGTCATCACCAACAACTTCAACCTGATGTGGCTTGATTCCGTCATTTTACTGCCACTACTTGTGCTAGCCGTAGATTACTTGGTCGAGTCACCAACTATCCCTAGTAGTGGAATTCACAAACATAACTTACTCATCGTCCTGTCCTTGACCTGGTTCTCCAATTTCTACACCGGTATGATGATCATTCTCTTCACTACGCTATACTTCTTGATTAGGCTTTGCCAATATTCCCACCTGAAAAACAAGGGGCTCCGCTGGCAAAAACTCCGATTCTACGTTGTCCAAAACTTCTTCTCTGGCATGCTCAATGCAGTGGTTTTGCTTCCAACATTTCTCGAACTACTACAGGGCAAAGCGAAATCCACGGAGAATATCTTTAACCTGCACTTTAGCGTTCAACCACAAAATCTCTTGGCCAAGCTCTTCTCCGGGAGTTTCGACTTCGACGAGATGTCCCAGGGTATGCCCAACTTCTACTTCGGCGCCATCCTCTTGGTCTTTCTCCTAGCCTACTTTTTGTGCAAGCAGTTTCCGATTAAAGAGCGCTTGTTGAACCTCGGACTAATTGTGTTCTTACTCCTCTCGATGTGTTTTGACCCACTGATTTTACTCTGGCACGCCGGCCAATTTCCCACCTGGTATCCGGGACGATTCAGCTTTGTCCTCAGCTTTTTCGCCCTCATTCTGGTGGCAAAGTATCTCGAATATTGGCAAAGTGGTTCAGCAAAGCTTTCACCAAATAAAATAAAGGTAATAGGGCTTATTTTACTGGCCCTGATCACCTTTGTCGGCAGTAAGCTTGTTGCCTTTCAATTTCTCGACCAGGCGCGCATGTTCATCACCATCGGCCTCCTCATCGTTGGTCTCTTGCTGCTCGTTTATCGGGGTCAGTTAAGGATTGTTACCACCACGCTCCTCGTTTCTTTGATTACTTTGGACGTTGCCACGAACCTGGTCGGTAGCCTGCAGGATATCACTTATCAGGACTACGCAGACTACATCAACTACACCAAAGCAGTCAGGACCGCCACTACCAGCGTTAATCAGAAGCAGCAGTCTCTCTTTCGCATTGAGAAAGATTTCTTACGGTCGGACGATGATTCGTTTTCTAGTGGCTATGCAGGTGTAGGACAGTTCAACTCAGTTATCGAGAAGAATCAGATTGATTATCTGCGGGACCTCGGCCTTGTGACCAATGCCAACGCATTTTCAAACGGCTTCCCCACGGTGGTCAGCGACAGCCTCCTTGGTATTAAATATTATCTTACAGAAAATCAGGCCTTCGAAGAAAAACGCCAAGTGGCGAGCTTCGAACAACTGAGTTATCGACCGGACTTCAAGCTGTATCAACCGGTACGAACAGTTGGTCAAATTAATCTAATCCGGAATCCCTACGCCCTCCCCTTTGCTTACTTGACGAAGAAGGAGATTAAGGAAACTTTGAGGTCTAATACGGGCAGGATGAACCAGGAAGCGATTTTACAGAGCATACTCCCCAGCAACACACCGTATTTCACCCAGCTTACGTTACCAAAGGCTACATTGAAAAACTTCGAGTTAACCGCAGGGCAGAAGTATAAGACCGTCCTACCCGGTCAAACCGGCACCGTCAGCTTTACATTCACCCCCTCAACGGATGCGCCCTATTATCTCTCGATTCCTCACTGGCTTGTAAAAGACGATGTGAAGATTTACGTCAACAAGCACCAGATAAATAATAGTGATCTGGCGAGCGAGCCTAAGCTAATCAACGTTGCTGCCGCGCAGAAAACATACCCAATCAAAATTACATTTGAGGCCAAAAACATCCTTGATCTGAATGAACTCTATCTCTACCAATTCAATCTGCCACAGTTTAAAGTAGCAACAAAACGACTCCAGCAGACCGCGCCGCAAATCCGGCAGCTGAGCGCACGTAAACTGGTAAGTAGTAGTTTCCACACCAAAAGTAGGCAGATTCTCCAGACACAAATTCCGGTCACATCTTATAGTGGACGCTGGCTCGTTTATGATCATCAAGAAAGAATTAAAACTACTGATTGGAACAACGTCATGCTCCAGGTGCCCCTTAAAGCGGGGACACACAAGCTGAGGTTCGTCTATCAGCCAATTGGTTTATATTACGGATTAGCAATCTCAACTCTCACTTTACTAGTATTTCTGATCAACGCGTTTGTGACTAGAAACCAACAAGAAAAGGCTGATTAATTAATCAGCCTTTTTGTGTTAACCTAATCAATCTATGGCTCGTCGTGCGCACTGGCACCCGATGTCCCGTCAACTTCGGACGCACCAGTAGTATCGTCTGTAACTTCCTGCCCATCGACCAAAAAGTTATACTTTGGTTCCTCTAACTTATCATCAAATTGCACATCAAGATCATACTCACCAAAGAACCAGCTATCACCATCTGTGACGAAATAATTTCGCCCGTCACGGACAACTAGTGCCGCTGTATTTCGGGGGACCTCTTTAGTCTTAACAATACCGATAGACATGCCATCATGTACAGCAGTCTTGCCATACACCTTTCCGATAAATCGCACACCCTCTCCTGGCTCTAGCTTCAATTCATGAACGTACCATGCATGTGCTTTATCAGAGATACTTAGTTTCATTTAACCGCTCCTAACGTTGAGATTATTGTGAATCAGTAAGTATTACAGAAATCATAATTCAATTGTACATTAACCGCTTACATTTTTCCGTAAAATTGGCTTTTTTCACAAACTTTTTTATTTTTCGGACCAAAAAAAACTAAGTCCCAGGCCGTCGCCCGAACTTAGTTCTTAAAACACTTCGATTATTGTACTACTTCAACTTTGTTAATTAAGACATCAAATGAACCACCAGGTGTGGTAATTGTCACTGTTTGTCCCTCTTTCTTGCCAAGCAACGACTGGGCAATTGGTGATTCGTTTGAAATCTTACCAGCAAGTGGATCTGACTCGGCTGAGCCAACAATGATGTATTCTTCAGGATCGTCCTCGCCTAATTCGGTGAAGGTGACTTTCTTACCGACAGAAACCTCATCGGCGGACACCGTTGAAGCATCAACGACCTGAGCAAACTTCAACATCTCTTCAATTTGCTTGATCCGGGTCTCTACCACACTTTGTTCGTCCTTAGCTGATTCATACTCGGAGTTCTCCGATAAATCGCCGTAAGAACGGGCAATCTTAATGCGTTCTATTACCTCCGGACGCTTAACTAATTTCAAGTTCTCTAATTCTTCTTCTAACTTAACTTTCCCCTCCGCAGTCATCGGGAATACCTTATCGGTCATCTTAACACCTCATAATTATTTTCTGAGTTAAATCTTATTGGTTATCTTGCTAATTGTCAACGATAATTATTGACCCAAACCAGAATTCGTTGCTAAATGTTCATCATATGTGTGTGAATAATAAACCTTACCAGTATCTAAATCGGCAACAAAGTAAAGGTAATTCAGCTCTCGGTCAGCTGGGTTTAGTACAGCTTTCAACGAGTCTAGGCTGGGGTTGTTAAATGGGCCAGGACCAAACCCAGTATGAATGTACAGGTTGTACGGTGATTTAACAGCAGTATCCTTATTCGTCAGCGATTTTTTGTGCGTATTCAAAGCATACATTACAGAAATATCTGATTGAATCGGCATATCAATGTCCAGCCGGTTGAGGAAGACACCCGCAATCTTAGCCCGGTCCGTTGCCGTCACACCCTCCCGCTCAGTAAGCGAGGAGAGAGTCAGTGCTTGTTGGACCGTCAAATCTGCATCCCTAATCTGGCTAAAATACGGACTATAAACGGAGTTTGCCTTCTCCACCATCTGCTCGACTAGTTGTTTCAGCGTAGTGGACTTATAGAGGTCATACTTGGCTGGGAAAAGGTAGCCCTCCAGATGATAACGCACGTCCTTTTGCTCCATTGAGGACTTCAGCAACGCGGGATACTTCTTCAGTAAGCTATTTAAGAAGCTTTGATTCTTCATCAGGTCAAGGAAGTCGGCCTTTTTGAACTTCGTTGATTCCGCAATCGCATCACCAACTTGGTCAACCGTAATTCCCTCTCTCACGAGCACCTGGGCGGAGACAGTTCTGGTTCCACCAGTCTGCAGCTGCTTCACAATTTGTCTCAGAGTCATTGAGGGCGACAAGTAGAATTCCCCGGCCTGAAAGTCTGTATAACTGTTAGTCTTTGTCCAATAGTTAAATACCGTCGCGTTCTTGATCAGCTTCTTCTTCTCCAAGATATAGGCAATATCCTTATTGGATGAGCCAACAGGAATCTCTACTTTTACCTCGGATTTACTTGCAGAATTATATGGTTGGAGGGCACTATGTACAAATAAAGTTGCAGCTAATGCCACAATCACAATCAAAATTCCTAGGATACTGAGAATCCATTTAGTTAGTTTATGCGCGGCCTTTTGCTCCAGCCTGTCTTCTAACTGCTTCTGTTCGTTCAAGTCTGGTTCATTAAGATTCAAGGTCTTTCTCCCTTTACAATCGTCTCTAATTTTGCAAACGCGAATATCTCGATTTATCTTACCACAATTTGCAATTCAGAGCGCAAACTAGCCGTAATTTTATCCATTGCTTCCTCAATCTCACTATCTGTGAGGGTTCGTGCTTCGTTTTGGAAGACTAATTGGTAGGCAATAGACTTCTGATCATGGGCAATCTTCGCACCTGCGTAGACGTCAAATACCGTCAAGCTTAGTAGATCTTTACCAGCATTTTTGAAAATTACGTCTTCAATCACAGCATTTGGCGTTGTCGCACTGACCAATAACGAGAGATCACGCTTAATTGCCGGGAACTTCGGCGCTGGTTTAGTCGTCACCGTCTCGCGCTCTGATTCTAGCAGTGGCTCAAGATTTAATTCAAAGCCGTAGACATCGTGAGCCTTCATTTTCTTCGTGATACTTGGATCAACTTGGCCCACGAAACCAATTAATTGCTCACCAAGATAGACACCAGCAGTGCGCGTAGCGTGCATCCCATCTAACACCAATTCTTTGAATGCGACCGTATCCAATACGCCCATTTGATCTAGGAGATATTCAACCTGTCCCTTAACATAATAGAAATCCGTCTTTTGCGTGATATGTTGCCAGTTAGTTTCAATTGCATCACCCGTGTAAACTGCGGCAATGTGCTCATATTCATCGAACGATTGGCCAAATTGGTCAAATACACGCCCTTGTTCGTACAAACGCAGGTCTTTCTGACTTCTAGCCACGTTGTAAGCTACGGCGTCGAGCAATCCGCTCAACAGATTCTGTCTCATGGCAGTACGACTAGAGTTCAATGGCCATTCTACCTTGATTAATCCGTTCTGATTCTTTGTAAAAAGCTTACTCTTAGTCTCATCAGTCAGGGAATAGTTAATGGTTTCAATGAGTCCCTGGTTCTGCAGGAGATTCTTCCAGTGATTAATGAGCGTCTCCCGCTTAGAATAGCCGCCAAGAGTCTGCATCCCACTTGGAAGTGTCGCTGGAAGGTTATCGTAGCCGTAGATGCGGGCAACTTCTTCAATCAGATCCGCCTCAATGAAAATATCGAATCGTCTGTTAGGAACATTAACCTCTAAAACAGCAGTGGCACTAGCACTCTTCTGGTAGCTAAAGCCTAACCGAGAAAAGATTGTCGCAATCTGTTCAGTCGTAATCTCCGTTCCCAGCACATGGTTCACATGGTCAGTTGAAACATTGATTGTTAACTGTGGTTTCTCCTCGTCTTGACCAACTACCAGACCCTCATAAGTCTGACCATCGGCCAGTTGCTCTAACAAGTAGGCAGCCAGATCAGCCGCATTACGGGTATTATCCCAGTTCAATCCCTTTTCAAATCTGTTTGATGCCTCAGAACGAAGGTTGTGTCTCTGCGCCGTTTTTCTAATATGGGACCCATCAAAAATAGCACTTTCGAGCAGGACATCCTGCGTGTCAGTCGTTATTTCTGAATCCATGCCGCCCATTACACCTGCCAGACCAATTGGCTGCTCGCCATCTGTAATAAGGAGGTCGGCCTCATCTAGTTCAATCTCATTACCGTTCAAAAGTGTGATCTGTTCACCCTTTTGTGCCAAACGAACATCAATCCGGTTAGTCTTAATGACGCCAGCATCAAATGCATGCAGGGGCTGACCGGTGACCAGCATCACGTAGTTCGTGATATCGACCACGTTATTAATTGGCCGCACACCGGCGCTCATCAGTCTTCTTTGAAACCACATTGGACTCTTCTTGATCTGAATACCGTGAATCTTGCGCAGTAGATACTTATGGGTCAGTTGCTTATCCACAGTGACCGTGAAATCGTCCTGCCATTGTCCGAGCGCCTCAATGGGCTCATGATGCTTGATTGTTGGCAGCTGGTTCGTGATGGCACCAACCTCATAGGCTGCCCCCTCCATCGAAAGTGTATCTGCACGGTTAGGCGTGATATCGAAGTCGAGCACATAGTCGTCCATCCCGAGCGCCTCATAGACGGGCGTGCCTGGGGCAATCTCTTCCTCGAACACGTAGATACCATCAGCATAGTCCTTTGGGACAACGCTCTCGTCAAAACCAATTTCTTGCAGGGAGCAGATCATGCCGTTTGAAACTACGCCACGCATCTTGCTTCGTTTGATTTTCTCATTACCAGCAATTCGTGCACCATGTAATGCTACAATCACTGTTTGACCATTTGCAATATTTGGTGCCCCGCAGACAATTTGAATGGGTTCTGCTTCACCAACATCTACTTGCGCAACCTGCAAATGATCGGAGTCTGGATGTGGCGCAAGTCCCACGACGTGACCGGCCACAATCTTCTTTAAACCAGCCGCTAGATGCGTTACACTGGCAATTTCAATACCAGTTAATGTAACCTCGTTGGCCAGTTCATTTGGATCAATTTCTAAATCTAAGTAATCTTTTAACCAGTTATATGAAACTAACATTAAGCTTCCTCCGTTTTGAATTGTTCTAAGAAGCGGACATCATTCGTGTAGAAATCCCGAATATCGGTCACCCCATACTTCAGGATGGCGAAGCGATCAATTCCGATACCAAAAGCGAAACCACCGTAAACACTGCTATCAACGCCGGCATTCTCCAGCACGTTCGGGTGCACCATGCCGGCTCCTAATACTTCAATCCAACCCGTGTACTTGCAGACTGCACAGCCGGCACCATTACACTTGAAACAAGAGACATCCATTTCAACTGATGGCTCCGTAAACGGGAAGAAACTTGGCCGCAGACGAGTTTGTCTATCCTGGCCGAAGAAATGCTTAGCGGTCAACTCAAGCGTCCCCTTCAGATCGGCCATAGTCACGTGCTTGTCAATCACGAGCCCCTCGAGTTGGTTAAATTGGTGGGAGTGTGTGGCATCATCGTCATCACGTCTGTACACCTTACCCGGGCTCACCATGCTGAGTGGACCTTTTTCAAAGTCGTGTTGCTCCATCGTCCGCGCCTGGACCGGTGACGTCTGGGTCCGCAACAGGTGTTCCGCGTCGACATAAAAGGTATCTTGCATGTCACGTGCCGGATGATCTTTAGGCAAGTTCATCATCTCAAAGTTATAGTGATCGGATTCTACCTCAGGTCCGACGATGACACTGTAGCCAAGACCGATGAAGAACTGTTCTAGATCCTGCCGCATGATGTTGATGACGTGTTGCACGCCGGTATTTGGCCGCACGCCTGGCAGAGTAACATCAACTTTTTCTGCAGCCAGCTTTTTATTGAGCAAATCTGTTTCAATTTGTTGTTTCATTGTCGCAATCTGAGTTGCCAAATGGTCCCGCGCATCATTGACGGCCTGGCCAACCTCTTTACGCCGCTCCGGCTCCACATCCTTCATCGAATGCAAAATCTCCGTTAACGCTCCTTTTTTACCCAACAAACGCACTCGAGCATCGTTTAACTCCTGCTCTGTCTTACTGTTCTTAATATCGGTCAAACCTTTTTCTCTGAGCTTACTCAGCTTCTCAAATAAATCCATCTTTTTTCCTTTCCAATAAAAAAAGCTCCATCCAAAAGGGACGAAGCTTCGCGGTACCACCCTAGTTTATCCGCACACAGCGAATACACTCAAACTTTCGTTAACGGTGAAATACCGGAATTGATTAGATTCTACTCCTAAGCTGAAATTTGGTAGTGCTCTTCGGAATGCTTCCATTATCCATTCCTCGCTGTGGAAAAGTCCCACTACCTACTAGGCTTAATCATAGTCATTAACTAGTATATTAAAACAAAAAAAAGACTTGGTCAATTGACTAAGCCCATTTATCTGCCCATTGATGAACTTGATCCATCACTGGTTTTAATTCCATACCCTTTTTCGTTAATGTATAACTGATAATTCCCGATTCAGGATTAACGTTTCGCTTCACAACGTTCAGTAACTCGAGTTCCTTCAATCGTTCGACTAAAACACGATCGGAGCAATTGCTAATGGTCCGCGATAAGTCCTTGAAACGCATCTCTTCAGAGTCGCACAGCGAACTGATAATGAGTCCGTTCCACTTCTTACCTAGAATCTCAAAGGAGCTAACAAAATGACTACAAAGTTCATAGTCTTTAGTTGTTAATTCTCTAACAGTCATCATATCACCTCCATCTAGTTCAACCTTTTAGATACGCTTATTATAAATAATATACTTACTAAAAACAAGTTATTTTACTTGTACAAGTTGATACATGAGAATTCCGGCGGCTACAGCAGCGTTTAAGGACTCCGCTTTACCCGTAATCGGGATGTAAAGTTCTTGATCCGCTTGTTCAATGACGCTAGCACTAACACCGTGGGCTTCGTTACCAACTACAATCGCAAACTGTGCCGGAGCGCCGTAGTCAAACACGGACTGGGCGTTTTGGTTCAACAGGCTCACAAGAACAGGAATATCATTCTCCTTCAGACTAGCAATTGCCGCATTGATGTCCTGCCGAATCACGGGCAGGTGGAACTGGCTTCCCTGCATACTGCGTTGAACCTTAGCGTTATAGATATCCACGCTGTAGGGACTCAGGACTACACCATTGTAGCCGGCAGCATCGGCGGTCCGGACGATGGTACCGACATTACCGGGATCGGCTAAGCCATCCAGAATGACCCACCGCCCATAGTTGAATGAGTAGGTTCCCGGCTGATTAATCGGCAGCACCATGAAGATTTCCTGGGTGGTCACCGTTTGGCTTAAATGCTCCGCCAGTGAGTCGTTTATTTGAATAATTTTACTGCTATTCAGGTTGAGTAAGTCGGCTAGCTCGGGATTAGCAACTAGCTTGTCGAGCGCCTCCTTCGTGCCCAACAGAAATTTGAAACGCTTGGGAGCCTTCAGAGCTTCCTCAATGAGGTGGAAGCCCTCAATGATGTACTCTTGTTCCTGGTTGCGGTACTTCTTCTGCTGCAACTTCCTAACGTGCTTGATGGTCGGATTGTTCATTGAATTAATTTCTTGCATTATCGATATTTGCTCCATTTCAAAAGTAAGTCGTTACGACTTTATATAGCACTAGAATACCATGAAAAACCGAATTAGGTTAAAATAGGAGGAGAAATCTTTTTATTTTGATACCACACGGGAGGCAGCAGATGATCACAAACGAGATAATTGTGCACGGTTTAGTCCAGGGCGTGGGCTTTCGTTTCATGACGAAACTGGTGGCGGACCAACTTCACGTATTTGGTACGGTAGAGAATTTAGCAAATGGCGACGTGCGCATCGTCGCTCAGGCAGACTCAGAGACGATGACGCATTTCTTAACAAAAATTAAAGCTTCTCCCTCGCCTTCCGGGCACGTGGAAACCATGCAGGTCCGGGAATTAACGGATGTGCAACCACTACATTCATTTAGGGTGACTGGTTGAAATCAGCAATGGTAACAGGTACAATTCTTGATTAGATACACTTTGAAAGGATTTCAAATGAATAAAAAATTACTCAAGAAAATTGGCTTGTTACTGCTGGTAGCGAGCTTGATTGTCGTCGTTACAGGCTGTGCTCGCGTAGACTACTCGGCCATGAAGCCACCGACCGATCCGTTCATGGGCACGATTTACCGCTTCATTGGGCACCCATTGCAGAACCTGATGTTGGGTGTCGCAAAGTCAATGAGTGGTACAAACGGAGCAGGTTGGGCAATTGCTCTAATCACCTTCGTGGTCAGACTGATACTTTTACCGTTGATGTTGAACCAATCCTTGAAGTCTACCAGACAACAAGAGAAGATGAAGGTGCTCCAGCCCCAGCTAAAACTCGTTCAAGAGGCCGTTAGACGCCCTGGCATCACCCAAGCACAAAAGATGCAAATTAACCAACTTTCGATGCAGATTTACAAAGAGAACAACATGTCGATGATGGGTGGCATGGGCTGCCTGCCATTACTACTGCAACTCCCAATCATGATGGGAATCTACCAAGCGGTAGTTTACTCGAAGGATTTGTTCAGTGCCTCATTCTTTGGCATTGCACTTGGTAAACCTTCGATGATTCTAACCATCGTCGCCACACTATTGTACCTGGCTCAGGGCTACATGATGACGATTGGCGTACCCGAGGACCAGAAGAAGATGATGCGGACAACTATGATGATGAGTCCGTTGATGACCTTCTTCATCAGTTTCTCCGCCCCAGCTGCCTTGGCGCTTTACTTCTTGGTCGGCGGAATTATCGCCATCATCCAACAGGCCATCGTCTCATTCATCATTATGCCAAGAGTTAAGCGTGACGTGGACCGCGAGCTGAAGGAACACCCAATGAAGGAAGTCGTGACAGAGGGTACAATTAATGCTATTCTAAATCAAGAAACTGCAGATGCTGCAATAACCAATGCGGATTCGACAGCTACAGACGCTACCCCTACCACAAAGCAAAACGTTGAGAGTCGTAACAGACAGCGAAATGCCGGTAAACAACAGCATCATCATGATAGAAATAATTAATTTATTGAATAACCCTTTGGAGCTACTCCATGTCAAGTGGACAGATAAATAATTAAAATCAGGCAATATTTTTTGAGGCATGATTTCGAAATTCTTTCGGAGTCATGCCTTTTAGT